>JANWWR010000023.1 GCA_025055835.1 Gemmatales bacterium
TTCTCGTCGGCAATCGTCGCCTCTTGGAACAGCACGGCTTGGCGGTTTCCGCTGAACTCGAAACGGCGCTAGGCCAACTGGATTCCGACGGCGAAACGGCTTTGATCGTGGCCCGAGGGGAGCAGGTTGTGGGCGTGCTCGGCGCTCGGGACACGATTCGACCCGAGGCCGCCGATGTACTCGGTCAGCTGCGGCGCATGGGCATCCGAGACATCGCCCTGCTCACCGGGGATCGTCGGGCCGCTGCCGAGGCAGTAGCTCGGGAATTGCAAATCACGGAGGTGCATCCCGAACTCTTGCCCACGGACAAGGCTGCCTGGTTAGAAAACCAAAGACGACAGGGCCGTCGTCCGGCGATGGTCGGCGATGGCATCAACGATGCCCCGGCCTTGGCGACGGCATATGTCGGCTTGGCCTTGGGCGGCATCGACGTGACGGCAGAGGCCGGAGACATCGTTCTGCTTCGACAGCCGCTAGCCTCCTTGCCTTTTCTGGTCCGGCTGGCTCGGCAGACAGTTGCCATTATCCAGCAAAACATCATCTGGTTCGCCTTCGTCATCAATATCATCGGCGTCGTCCTCACGGCCTGGATCCTTCCGGGATGGTCCGAAGAAGCCCGACATGCCTCGCCGATCTGGGCCGCGATCTATCATCAGGCCGCGTCGTTGGCCGTGCTCCTGAACGCCATGCGCTTGCTGGCCTTCGAGCGTGGCAAAGAATCCCTGGTGCTGCAACGGTGGCAGGAGTATTTGACCCGCTTCGACAAATGGCTGGAACGCCTCAGTTTCCACGAATTGAGCCATTTCGTCCTTGACCACTGGAAAGCTGTATTGGCCGGCACCGCAGGTGTACTACTGCTCGCCTACCTGGCGAGCGGCATCACGATCATCGGCCCGGATCAGATCGGGGTGGTACGCCGTTTTGGAAGGGTGCTTCCGAAGGATTTGCAGCCAGGTCTGCACTTCCGCTTGCCCTGGCCCTGGGAAAAGATCACGAAAATCGAGCCTGCTCGCTTGCGGTCCGTGGACGTCGGCTTTCGAGCCTTTGGCCCCTTGGCCGGGGAATTAACCTGGTCAGCGCCCCATGCCCAGGGCATGCTTCGGCTTGAAGAAGAGGCTCTGATGATCACCGGGGACGGTAACTTGATCGAAGTGAAAGCTCGCGTCTTCTATCGGCCGGAGGATCCACACAGATACCTGTTTGTCGTCAGCGATGTTGAAGCGGTGGTGCGTGCCATCACCGAATCGCTCCTTCGGGAAGCGATCGCCGAGCGAAACTTCACCGATCTGCTCTCCGGAGGCAGGGAACAGGTCCAGCAGCAGGTGGCCGACCGGCTCCGTGAACTGCTTGCCCATGAGAAGGATCTGGGCATCGCTATTGATTCTGTGGCTGTGCAAGACCTGCATCCGCCGGCCCAGGTCGTCGATGCCTACTACGCCGTCACACGAGCCTTGAGCCAGCGGGAACAAATGCTCGTCGAGGCGAAAACCCAAAGTGAAACGAGCGTGGCCCGGGAGAAGGCGGCGGAACATCGGATCCGTTCGAGTGCCGAGGCAGAGAAATACTCCGTAGTGACTCAGACCGAAGCCGATAAGACGGCCTTCCTCAAACTCGTCGGTTCCCAACGGATCGGATGGATTTATGGTTTTCTTTTTCCTGCGATGCCAGGACTTACTCCATCGGGGCTGACGGCTGATCTGATCGGCTTCGAACTGCTCCGCGAGGAGCCGGAAGCACGAGAACAGTTGACCGTGTTTCGTCTTCATCTGGAAGCAGCGGAGGGCATGCTGAAAGGCAGGCCCAAGGTGATCCGGGACGACCGATGGAAAGGACAACTTCATGTGCTTCCCGAGGGATTTCGCCTCCGCCTGCC
>JANWWR010000026.1 GCA_025055835.1 Gemmatales bacterium
GGAGAAACCTTCATGACGATGCTTCGTTTATTGTTGGTGGCGGTGCTGGCCTGTCTTCTGATCCAGTCCGCGGCGGCTCAGGACGATGAGCCACAAGAAAAGGGCAAGTCCATGCCTCTTCAATTCGCTCGCGTCCAGCGCAATTCCCAAGGCGTTCCTGTGGCTTTGGAAACCGCCATCGTCCGCTACGTCCGCAGCGACGACCAAGGCACTGTAGAAGTCGATCTTGTCGGGGTCATCCACGTCGGCGACCGGGCCTATTACGAAAAGCTGAACGAGGAACTGAAGCAGTACGACGTGGTGCTTTACGAACTGGTCGCTCCCCAGGGAACCCGCGTGCCCCGCGGCGGGGCCAGGCCGTTCAACAATCCGATCACGCTTTTGCACTTCGCCTTGAAGTCGGCCCTGAAACTCGATTTGCAGACTGAGCGCATCGACTACACGCGGGACAACTTCGTTCACGCCGACCTGTCGCCGCAGCAACTTCTGGAAGCGATGCGGGACCGCGGCCACGATCCGCTCAGCTTTTTCCTCAGTGTTCTTTTCGATTTGTTTCGTCGCAGCCAGGCCCTGAAAGACAAACCTCAGGCGGGCCGCGACCTCGATCCCATGGAAATCCTCAATCTCCTCTCCGATCCCGAAGCGCCGCTGAAGATGAAACGCTTCATGGCCGAGCAGATGGCCCAGACAGGCACGGACACGCTGGGGCCGACGCTGGATGCGTTGCTCATCGAGGACCGCAATGCCGCCTGCCTCAAGGTGCTCAAAAGCGAATTGGCCAAGGGCCGCAAACGCATCGCCATCTTCTACGGAGCCGCTCACATGCCGGACTTCGACCGCCGCCTCACCTCTGCCGAGTTCGGCATGGAACGCAAGGAAACCCGCTGGCTGACCGCCTGGGACTTGTCCGACAAGAAGAATTCCGACAAATGAATCACTCCTCGGCCAAAGGTTCGGGAACCGCCCACCGCTTCAAGGGATAAGAGTTTCCTGCCGTTCCAGGCGCGCCAAGGCCTCCCGTGCGCCGGCGTGTTCCGGGTCGCAGGCCAGGGCAGCTACCAACCACATCCGGGCCATACCGGGACGCCGCAATTGAATCCAGATGGAACCGATGGTGAAACGCACCTGGGCGTTCCACGGTTCGGCTTCCGCCTGGGCCGACAGTTCGCTCAGTTTCAGCAAGGCATCCACGATGATCTGACTGGCCTTCATGTGGTCTTCCCGCATGAAGAGGTAGTAACGTTGTCTGGCAGCCGCAGCGGCGACCGGCACGACGCCGAGAAGCCCGGATGGCCCCGCCGTCGGATCGACGGCGCTGGTCAAGGCTTCCACAGCGAGGGCTTGCACGACTTCGTCCTCCGCTTCCCGGGCCAGCATGGCGTAGGTCGCCACCAGCTGATTGCGGCAACGGTGGTCGAACGGATCGAAACGCCGTCCTTGCTCCAGAACAAGCAGGGCTTCGTGGGGCCGTTCCTCATGAAGCAGGATCTTGCCACGCATCGTGAGGGCCGGGACCAATTCAGGATCTTTCTTCAAAGCCAAGTCGGTTAATTCGCGCGCCCTGGTCTTGTCCGCTTCGAGCTGCCAGAGGCACTCGGCCCGCAGGACGAGGACATCCGGTTCGTCGGCGAATTCCGGCGGCGTCAGGTCGAGGACGGCCAGGGCTTCCCGATGCTGACCAAGTTCCGTGACCAGAACTTCGGCCAATTCGCGGATAACCTCGGCCCGGGCCGGGGGAGTCAGGCGTCGCTCCAAGGCGGCCCGGTAACTGGCAATCGCCCGGGTGTTGTTGCGGAAATCCTTGTGGATGGAACCGAGCATTCGGTGCGGCCGACCGTCCTCGGGATCGAGTCGGGCCACTTCTTCCAGGTGGAAAATGGCCCGGCCCATCACGCCTGTGTCGTAGTAGAGCGACGCCAGCAAGCGATGGGCTTCAATGTGATCGGGATTCTGATCCAGGACATAGCGGAGCATCCCTGCTGCCCGACGCAGATCGCCCAGCCGAAAGAAACAGTCGCCCCGCAAGAACGCCGCTTCATTCCGCAGCGGACCTTCGCTGACAACGAAGTTCAGATCGTTGATCGCCGCAACGAAAGCGGCACGAACCCGTTCGTGAAGCTCCAGCCGTTTACGTCCCGTGGGACGAAGGCCGGTCCACGGTGCGGATGGCGTGTTCCAGCGGGCCACGGCTTCCATTCGGCAGGGACTGGGATTACCTGTCGTGCAGCCGAGGTCCACCAAAGCCAGCAGGTGCGACTCGACGATCTCCTGCCGCGTTTCGACGAAGGCTTCGTCCAGCAGCCGTCGGCCCTGCTCGATGTGATGTTTGCCAAGGAGGAAGTGAGCCTCTTCATGCCGGTCTCGGGCTTGCAGCATGCGGGCCAGACGTTCGACTTCGCCGTGGTCGTTGCGTTCCACGGCTTCCAGACCTTGACGAAACCAGCGCTCGGGAGCGGTGAGATAGAACCACAGGCCGATACCCGCGGCCACCAATGCAAGCAGAGCCGACCCGGCGATGGCCGCCCAGCGTTTGCCGTTCGCGGATTGGATCAGCCGAATCGTCAAGCTCCGCCAGGCCGTCCCATGGTTTGCGGGAGCCAACGGCGACGTCTTTGCGGTCGTTTCCTCGATGCCCATCTGCCTTCCCGCCGATCCCCTTCAATGCTTCCGTGTCGCTACTCAATTTTCGCCATGATCGCAGAGACTTATCGTCCTGGCAATGTCGAGCGACTTACCAGTCAGAATTGTGCCGGCGGGAGCAAGCCACATTTTTCAGCCCAAGGTTTCATCCGAGAAGTGGTCTGGGTATAAGAGGCCATGTCGCCCAGGTCAGATCGGGAGAAACGAAGTCCGGACGGCTGAACGCCAGCCAAGGGGGAAAGCCATGCAGCAGCCGAAGCGGGTCGCCGCCATCGTCACCGAGTACCGCCGCTTTTCCCATGCCGACGTGATCGTGGGCAAGATCATCGAGGGCTACGAACACGACGGCAAAGCGGGACCCAATCTCAAGGTCGTCTCCATGTACGTCGATCAGTTTCCCGAGAGGGACATGAGCCGCGATCTGGCTCAAAAGCACGGCTTTCGCATCACGCCGACCATCGCCGACGCCCTGACGCTGGGAGGCAACCGCCTGGCTGTGGACGGCGTGTTGAGCATTGGCGAACACGGCAACTATCCGCAGAACGAGAAAGAGCAAACCCTGTACCCCCGACGGCGCTTTTTCGAGGAGATTGTCAAAACCTTTGAGCAGTGCAAGCAGGTCGTCCCCGTCTTCAACGACAAGCACCTGGCCGCCGCCTGGGACGATGCCAAATGGATGTACGACAAGGCGCGGGAACTTTTCATCCCGTTCATGGCTGGATCGTCCCTCCCGGTCACCTGGCGAGTTCCGCCGCTGACCCTGCCTAAGAACTGCCAGATCGAGGAAGCGTTGGCCCTCGGCTACGGTCCGACAGAAGGTTACGGCTTCCACACGCTGGAAATGTTGCAGTGCATGGTGGAACGCCGAAAGGGAGGAGAAACCGGCGTCAAGCGAGTCCAATATCTGCCCCACGATTCCATGTGGAAACCTTTCGACGAGGGCCGACTCAGCCGCGATCTCCTCGAAGCCGGACTGGAACGGATTCCCGGCCGCATCCCTGGCGATTACCGCCAGATGTGTTCACGGGACAAGACGGCCGGCATTTTCATCGTGGAGTACCGGGACGGCCTTCGCGGTGCGGCGGTTCTGCTCAACGGCTGCGTGGCCGAGGGCAAATCCGCGGCCTTCGCCTTCGCCGCCAAACTCGCTGGCGAACCTGAACCGCAAACCACGCATTTCCACCTGCAAAGCGAATGGCCGTTCGGGCACTTCGGCTATCTGGTGCGGGCGATCGAACACATGATCCAGACCAATCACCCAGCCTACCCTGTCGAACGGACGCTGCTGACGACCGGCGTTCTCGATGCGGGCATGACCAGCCGCCATCAGCAGGCCAAGGTCATCGACACGCCGCACCTCGACATCCGCTACGAAGGTTCCGATTGGCCGTTCGCTCCCGCCCCGCCTCCGCCGCCGAAGCCGTGAGTCAGCGGCATGCTGGGCATGGCGCCGAAAAATGTGCGAGAATAGTACGTGGTCCCAATCCCTCCGGGAAGCATGTTCATGGACACTGCTTGGGTCGTTCTTGGGGTGGCGGGCAGCGTTGCCCTGTTCGTCCTCGTCTGGGTCGGCATCGCCGTGGCGGTGAGCCATTTCGGCGGCTGGAAAGCGCTGGCCAACCGCTACGAAGCCCATCTGCCGTTCGCGGGAACTTGCTGGAACTGGCAAACCATCGTGCTCGGCGACAATTCGCAGTACAGTAACTGCATGAAAGTCGGCGTCGATCAGGACGGCTTGTATCTGGTGCCAAACATCCTTTTTCGCGTGGCCCATGTTCCCCTGTTTATTCCGTGGAGCGACATCGACGCCCAGTGGCGAGAAAAATCCATGCTCGGCATTTCTTCCCGCTACGTCGAATTGCGTCTGACCACGGAACCGGATTTAAAGATTTGTGTGCCCAAGGACTTGATCGAGAAGATTCAAGCCGAACTGCTGCAACTCCGCGCCGCCGACAAGCTGAAAATCCGCGATGTCGCCCCGGCATGACTCTGGCTCATTCTCCAACACCTTGGCTGCGATTCGTCCCCTGGCCAAATCCGCTTGAGCGCGCGAACTGACCGGCTACGATGGAGGAGGGAAGCCGAGGGGTGCGGATCTCCTCGGCGGTATTCGTTGTTCCAGCCTGCAACAAGGAGGACAGCCATGAAGCGCTTGCTTGTGGTCATCCTGCTCACGCTGACAGTCTGGCTGGCCCATGTCGGACAGGCTGACGCCTGCCGCTTCCGCTGGTCGTTCGGCTTCTGGTACGGTTCGTGGTGTGGTCCCTATTGGGGCGGCTGGTACCCGGTCTACTCGTATTGGGGCTGTGGTCCGTACTGGGGCTGGTCGCCTTGGTACTGCCCCGTCTATTACCGAGTTACTCCGGTGGTCTATCCTGCCGGATATTCGGTGGTGGTGCCGGTCGTGGCCCAACAGCCGGATCGTGCCATTCCCGACGGGTTGGCTCGGCGGGCCGATACCGCCGTCGTTTCAGCGACCCGCTCGGAACGCGCCTCGGATCGCTCCGGCCTCTCTGCTCCGACGATTCTGACCGGCACGAGCTCGCCGAAGCCTGCCGTCGGCATCCCCGCCAATCGGGCCAAGGTTGTCGTCCATCTGCCCAGCGACGCCAGGTTCTACGTCGAAGACCGCCTGGTCAAGACAGACAACGGCCGCCGGGAGTTTCTGACGCCGGTTCTCGAACCGGGAGCGACCTACCGCTACACCTTCAGGGTCGAAGTGGAGCGGGACGGCAAGACCGTCGTCCAGACGAAGGAAGCCAAGGTCCGAGCGGGCCAGGAGACAGTGGTTCATTTCGACGTGCCGGAGCCAACGGTTCGCGTCGCCTCGTCCAAGTGACGAGGTGTGGCGGTCTGTGACTCGATCAGCACCTCGATGAGCCGAACCGCCTCGGCCACGAGTTCCGCCCCGAACTCGTTTCTACTTTTGCCGAAACCCAGGTCACGAGCCGGGAGCGTCGCCAACCATGCCTGGGGCACGCTCCCGGTTGTCATTTCCAAGAGTGCTAGAATCGCTTGCGGACTCCAGAGATGGCTGAAGGGCTGACGGATGCCCTCCGAAGCCAAAGGCCGTAGCGCGACTTCCTGGCCTGAGACATCGGCGTCAACGAAGATCACCTGCTCGTAACACCGCAAGTGTTCTGTCATTTCTGGCGTGAGTTGGGGGAGAGACAGGATTTGTACGCCGGGTAAAGCTTTTTTCGCCAGGGATTCGACCACTTGGCGACCGAGAGCGTCATCGCCGGCCAGTTCGTTGCCGATGCCGATGATGAGCCACGTCTTTTTCTCCATTTTCGTCCGATCTCCGGGCAAGTTCACGACGTGGCGTCCCGTCGCCGGGTGCCAAGCAGCGTCCCTCGGCTATCGCGGACTTCGATCACCAGCGGCATCCGGCCCAGGGCGTGCGTGGAACAACTCAGACAGGGATCGAAAGCGCGAATGCCCGCTTCAATGCGATTCAAGACGCCTTCGGGAATGTCCGGTCCGCGAATCCAGTGTTTAGCGATCTGGGCCACGGTCCGGTTCATGGCCAGATTGTTCTGGCCCGTGGCAATCAGCAGATTCACTTTCTGGATCAGCCCGTCCTCGTTGACGAGATAATGATGAAACAGCGTGCCCCGCGGTGCCTCGCTGCACCCGACGCCTTCCAGTTGATTGATTCCCGCCCGAGCACGATAGCGGAGCGAGAGCACGTCGGGATCGTCGAGCAGCCGACCGATGCGCTCGAGACTCGTCAGAATCTCGATGAGCCGGGCGTAGTGGTAGTAGAACGACGATGTGGCCGCGCCGCCGACCCGTTGCCGGTATTCGCTCAGTTCGCGATCCGCCAAGGGTGTATCGAGCCGACTGCAAATGTTCAACCGGGCCAAGGGACCGACCCGGTAAATACCATCGGGATAGCCGAGCGGTTTGTAGTACGGCGACTTCAGGTACGACCAGGTTTCGACCGCTTCGCCGAGGAAATCCTGATAGCGGGCCGGATCCAAGCCATCGGCGACGATATTACCCGTGCTGTCCGTGATGCGGAGGAAGCCGTCGTAATGTTCCCAGACACCCTCGGGGCCGACGAGGCCGAGAAAGAGCGTCGGAAAGTTGCCGAAGGATTGAGTCTCTTCGGGGTAGCGGTCGAGCAATTGCTTCATCAGCCCCAAGGCCCGCTGGACGGTGCTGATCGCTTCGGGCAATCGACCTTGCAGGTAGGTTCGGCGCTCGGCGGAGAGCGGACCGCGGACGCCGCCGGGAGCGACCCAGGCCGGATGAATCTTCTGCCCGCCCAACGCCTCGATGATTTCCTGACCGAACTGCCGGAGCCGGATGCCGCCGCGTGCTGTCTCCGGGTCCGACGAGGCCAGGCCGAAGATGTTCCGCTTCGTCGGTTCGCTGTCAAAGCCGAGCAAGAGGTCCGGCGCGCTCAGGTGAAAGAAGCTGAGGGCGTGGGACTGGACGATCTGGGCCAGATTGAGGAGTCGCCGCAGCTTCACCGCCGCGGGGGGGATGCTGACGGCCAGAATGCGATCCGCTGCTTTGACCGAGGCCAGAAGGTGACTGACCGGACAGATGCCGCAGACCCGGGCGGTGATCCCGGCCATCTCGGCCAAAGGTCGGCCCTCGCAGAACTTCTCGAAGCCGCGATACTCGGCCACGTGGAACCACGCATCGGCAACGCTTCCCGAGTCATCAAGGAAGATGCTGATCTTGGCGTGACCCTCGATCCGCGTCACCGGGTCGATGATGATGCGCCGGGACATGGCCTTCCCCTCAAGAGGTTCGTCGCGTCAGCCGAAGCGGATGTCGTCGCCTTCCAGATGGGGTTCCTTGCCTTCGATCAACGCCGACAGCACCTTGCGAATCCGTCCAGCTGGCGGAGGACAGCCGGGGATGTAAAAGTCCACCGGAATCACCTGATGCAACGGAACAACCCGATCCAGCAGCGTGGGCAGCACGCCGGGGTCGGAGGGCCAGGCGGGTTTTTGCGTCGCCAGTTCGACGTAGCCGCGGTCCAGCACTTCCTTCGCTCCGCCGAAGTAGTTCCGCATGGCCGTCACGTTGCCGGTCACGGCACAGTCCCCGAAGGAAATCACCCAACGGGAACGCTTCCGAATCTGCCGGGCGAGGTTGAAATGGTCCTCGTTGGCGACGGCCCCTTCCACCAAGGTCGCGTCCACGTTGTCGGGAAACTCCTTGGCATCCACGAAGGGGCTGTACACGATGTCGGCCGCCTGGGCCAGGTCGATGAGCCATTCGTCCATGTCGAGAAACGACATGTGGCAGCCGGAACAGCCGCCCAGCCAAACGGTCGCCAGTTTCAGACGAGCCATTCCCGTTTCTCCCGGGCCGTCAGCAGAAACCGAAGCCGCTGCCGATCCTTTTCCATCTCCGCCACCGTCGAGCCTTGTCGGAAAATCGCTCCCGTCGGACAGGCCTGAACGCATTTGCCGCAGGAGGTGCAGGTCGGCGATTCGCCCCAGGGCTGGTTCAGGTCGCTGATGATTCGGGCGTTGGTTCCCCGGCCGGAGACATCCCAGGTATGCACGCCTTCGATCTCGTCGCAGATGCGGACGCAGCGGGTGCACAGAACGCAGCGGTTGTGGTCGATGCCGAACAGTTCGTGGGACACATCCACGGCCAGATGCGGATGCAGGTACTCGAAGCGGACGTGATCCACGCCGAGTTTCACCGCCAAATCCTGCAATTCGCAGTGATGATTGGCGACACAGACGGCGCAAACATGGTTCCGCTCCGTCAGCAGCAATTCGATGATCATCTTGCGGTATTCGCGGAGCTTGGGCGTCTCGGTGCGGACGACCATCTCCTCGGCCACTTGGGTGACGCAGGCCGCTTGCAGCCGACCAGAAGGCCCGACTTCGACCAGGCACAGGCGGCAGGCTCCGACCGTGGACAGCCCGTCGAGCTGGCACAGGGTCGGGATGTCGATGCCGTTTTCCCGAGCCGCCTGAAGGATGGTTGCTCCTTCCGGAGCGCTGACCAGTTTCTCGTTGATGGTCAGAGTGCGAACCGCCATGCAGTCACTCGTCCCGTAACAAGGCCTCGTATTCGTGTCGGAAATGCCGCAGGGTACTCAGGACCGGATTCGGGGCCGTCTGGCCCAGCCCGCACAGACTCGTTTCCTTGACCATGCCGCACAGTTGCTCAAGCACGGCCAGATCGCGGCGGGTGGCCTTGCGGTCGAGAATCCGCGTCAAAAGCCGATGCAATTGCACGGTCCCGGCCCGACACGGGATGCACTTGCCGCAGGATTCGTCCATGCAGAAGCCCATGAAGAAGCGGGCTACGTCCACCATGTTGTTGGCCTCATCCATGACGATCAGGCCGCCGGAACCCATGATCGAGCCGACGGCCGCCAGGGATTCGTAGTCCACCGGCGTATCGAGTAGATGTGCCGGGACGCAGCCGCCGGACGGTCCGCCGGTCTGCACCGCTTTGATTTTTCCGGAGGGTGATCCGCCGCCGATGTCTTCCACCAGCACCCGCAGCGGCGTACCGAGCGGGACCTCGACGAGGCCGGTGTTTCGCACCTTGCCGGTGAGAGCGAAGACCTTCGTGCCGGTGCTTTTCGGCGTGCCGATGGAGGCGAACCATTCCGGACCGCGGCGGATGATCTGCGGGATGTTGGCGAAGGTCTCGACGTTGTTGATGAGCGTCGGACAGCCCCACAGACCGCTTTCAGCCGGATACGGAGGCCGAGGACGCGGCGTTCCCCGTTCGCCCATGATGGACGCCATCAGGGCAGTCTCTTCGCCGCAGACGAAGGCCCCGGCCCCGATGCGGATGTCGATGCGGAAGTCGAAGGCGGTGTTGAGAATGTGCGTGCCCAGCAGCCGCAGTCGGCCGGCCTGTCGGATGGCGGTCTGGAGACGTTGGGTGGCCAGGGGGTATTCGCCGCGGATGTAGATGTACCCCTGCGACGCTCCGACGGCGTACCCGGCAATGGCCATGCCCTCGAGAACGCTATGCGGATCGCTTTCCAGAACGCTGCGGTTCATGAAGGCCCCGGGGTCCCCTTCGTCGGCGTTGCAGACGACGTATTTGCGATCGCCCTTGGAGCGGGCCACCAGACTCCATTTGACGCCGGTAGGGTATCCTGCACCGCCCCGACCTCGCAGTCCGCTGCGAGTGACAGCTTCCACCACATCCTGCGGCGTCATCTCCGTCAATGCCCGTGCCAGCGCCGCATAGCCGTCGGCGGCGATGTAGTGCTCGATCTGTTCAGGGTCGATGCGGCCGCTGTTGACCAGCACGACGTTGGCTTGCAGGGCGAAGAATGGGGCGTTGGGATCGCACGGCTCGGCATCGGTGGTTCGGCCGTCCAAGGTGGAAACGAGGGACGGGGCCTGTTCCGGTCGCACCTTTTGGAACATCCGCTGATCGGGGTCCGTCTGCACCAACGGACCCTGGCAGCACAAACGCAGACAGCCAACGGAGCGGACCTCGACGGTGTTCTGCTTTCCGGCCTCGGTAACCGCTTGTTGAAGGGCTTTCAGCACGGCGACGGAACCGGCGGACTGGCACCCGGCGGCCATGCAGCAGCGGATCACGCATGGCTTCTGCGCGGCACGCTGATCGGCAGCAATGTCGTTGAGTTCATGGAGATCCACGGACCAGCCTTTCTTCCAGCAAATTCAGAAGGTTGTCCGGCTCGACGAAGCCGTGAACCACGTCATCAAGCACAATCGCCGGGGCGATCCCGCACGCGCCCAGGCAGCGAGCCGTGACCAAGGACAATTCGCCGTCCGGCGTCGTCTCGCCGGCTCCGATGTGATAGCGCTGTTGGGCAGCTTCCAGAAGCCGATCCGCCCCTTTGACGTAGCAGGCGGTTCCGGTACAGATGACGCAGGTGTGTCGGCCGGGCGGCTTCAGGCGGAACAGATGGTAGAACGTGGCGACGCCGTAGACCTTGCTCAGCGGCAGCTTGAGTCGGCGGGCGACGTAGTGGAGCAAGCCCAGGTCCAGATAGCCGAACAACTGCTGGGCGGCATGCAGCACTTCGATCAAAGCGCTTTGCTGATACTGCTGCCGCCGCATGGCCGCTTCCAGCATCACAAAGCGCTTGTCGCCGCTGGGATGGGTCGAGGGACCGGCGGTTGCGGTGGAGGTTCCGGCCATTTTTCAGCTCGCCTGTGAAGCGCTAAGGCGTTGGCAATGAGTTTGGTCCCCGCCATGACGATATGGATTCGCCCGTGGCCCCGTCAAGCGCCGCCCATCCGCTGGACCACGCATGCGGAGGCGTAGCGGGCTTTGAGCCAGACGGCCACCTGGACGGTATTCTGGACCGCGACGTAACGGCACCCCGAAGGGTAGGAGGCGCTCTTTATGTCTGAACTGAAACCAGGTGGACTGCTTCTGGGCCAGGGTGCCGGGCCGAAGCGACCCCGTGGCAAAGTTCCCCCTCCTTCGGTACAAACTAACTTATGCAGACACGGTCGGAATGGACCTTGCAACGACTCCAGGCCTTGATCCGAGACACCTACGGGACAAAGGATCAGCGCCGGGGCATCGAAGGAACCTTCATGTGGTTCATGGAGGAGGTCGGCGAGTTATCCGCGGCGTTGCGATGCGGTTCTCAGGAAGAGCGGATCGCCGAGTTCGCCGATGTGCTGGCCTGGTTGGCGACGTTAGCCAACGTGGCGGGGGTTGACCTCGAAGCGGCCGTGGCAGCAAAATACGGGAGCGGCTGTCCCGGCTGCGGAAAGTTGCCGTGCGTCTGTGCACCGGCGGAAAAGCCGTGACCTCTCTGTGCAGTTTTCTCAGCGAGATTTACATGCTTCGCTTCGTCTGCGTGGTTTTGGCGTGCCTGCTTTCCGTTGGAAGCACTTCCGTGGCCCAGGCCCAGGTGGATCTCGACGTGCGCATTAACGATGTCCGCGTCGGCTGGTCCAAGGGCAACGAGGACTATTTCAAACTTGGTTACTGGGTTCCGGTAGCGGTGGACGTGGAAGTCCTCGATCAGGACTTTGTCGGCCAACTGTACATCGAAACCCAGGATGGTGACGGCTCCCGGACCCGCTACGTTCTCCCTGAGACTCCGGGCGTCTTCGTGTCCCGCTCTGAGAAGGTCCGCACGTTCGTCAGCTACATCAAGATCGGCGATGCCTCGGCAACCGTGACCGCCATCCTCAGGGGCCGCTATGGCACACGGGACGTTGAACGGCGCTTCGTCTATCCCGACCAGCGGCAGCCTTTCGTTCCCGTCTATCCCCTCGCTCTGAACAAGCACTTGGTTGTCGGCATCGGCATTCCCCAGGGAATCGACTTCAGTTACACGACCGAGGAAGGCCAAGCGGACCTGTACTCCACGCCGGTGCGGGTGGCCTTCCAAACCGACCTGGGGCGGTTGCCGGAACACTGGTTCGGTTACGAAAGCGTGGACGTGGTGATCTTGCCGACCGGGGGCACTTGGCAGGGCAGCATCGCTCAGCGGCTCATGCTCGATTCCCGACGACGGGCGGCCTTGGAAACCTGGGTCCGCCTGGGCGGTCATCTGGTTGTCTCGGTGTCCAGCAACGCAGCGATGGTGGCCAACCGCAATTCCTTCCCCCTGGAATCGCTTTTGCCGGCGGACGTGGATCCCGACGGCACCGTGCGGGTCGAGCGGATGGCGGGTTTTCGGGAGATGGTCCTGCGGCTGCCTGCGGAGCGGCGCGTTTCGAAGGACGAAGTGGCGTCGCTAGGCCCCATCGAAATGGCCCGCTTGAAGCCGCGACCCTTCTCCCGCACTCGGGCCACGGAACCTGGTCCGGGGCTTCCCTCCATCGTCCAGGCCCCGTACGGCCTGGGCAAGGTCACGCTCATCGCCGTGGATGTGGATCAGGAACCGTTCGGCTCCTGGCTCAGCAACCGCGATTTCTGGGTGGCCCTGTTGGACCTCCGCACCCCGGGCAGCGATGCCGGAACCAACGTCCAAACGAATGCTCCGTGGAATTATTTCGAATCCCAGGACCTGGCTACACGCCTGGCGAGCGATCTCGAGCAGTTCGGCGGAGTCCGCATCGTGCCCTTCTGGTGGGTCGCCCTGTTCATCCTCATCTACATCGCCGTAGTCGGTCCCTTGGACTACTTCGTCCTCAAGCATTTGATGCGGCGATTGACCGGGGCCGAGCGCATGGAGTGGACCTGGATCACCTTCCCCAGCATTGTCCTGATCGTCAGCGTCGGTTCGTACTTCCTGGCCTACCACCTCAAAGGCGACGAGCTTCGGATCAACAAGCTCGATTTGCTGGACATCGACCTGGATCCGAGGAGCCAGCGGGTTTATGGAAGCACTTTGTTTTCGCTGTTCAGTCCCCGTCTTCAGCACTACGACTTGAGTCTGGAATCGGTCGGCTTCGGCACGGATGAAACCAACGTCCTCAGTTGGATGGGGCGACCAGGATACGGAGCGAGGTCGCTGGGCCGGACCGGGGCGGGCGGCAGTCTGTTCCAGCGGACCTACGAGTTCCGGGAAGACGCCCGGCTGTTGTACGGGGTTCCGGTCCACGTATGGGCGTCAAAGAACTTCCATGCCCGTTGGGAAGCCCCGTTGGCCAAGGGCCAGACCCCGGTCAAGTACGACTTCCGCGTCGACCAAAAACAGCTCCAGGGCAGCATCACGAATCTGCTGTCCGAAGACCTGCTCAGTGCCCAACTGATCTTCGGTGACCGCGTGTTGGACCTGGGCAGGATCAAGGCAGGGGAAACCGTGACCCTGTCGCGGGAATGGCGAGAGTTCGGGGGCAGCATCCAGGGTTCGACGCTGGGAAACTGGGTCGGTTATGCCAACAACCTGCAACGGATGCTGTTCTTCCGCCAGCAGCCCCGCAGTACGAACGAGTCGAACGATTATCTCGGCTACCTGGACCAGAGTTGGCGGCTGGACTTTCCCACGCAAGCGATTCTCGTGGCCCGACTCGACGACCGGCTCGGTGGAGTGGCCGAGATCAACGACACGCAACGTCTCGGCACCCGGTTCCGCGTCTTCGAGCCGGAACTGCGTGGACGCGCCGAGCAGAAGGTTTTGATTAGAATGTTCCTGCCCGTGCAGCGGGGCAACTGAACCCAACCCGCACGGGACATCGACGATCCGGCCCAAGTGACGGCGAACCATGATCGAAACCCGCGATTTGACCAAGATGTACGGTGAACTGTACGCCCTCAACCGGCTCAACATGAAGCTGGAGAAGGGCGATGTGTACGGGTTCATCGGTCCCAACGGAGCCGGCAAAACGACCACGATGCGCATCCTGGCCACGCTCCTCAACCCGACCTGGGGCGAGGCCACCGTCTGCGGCTACTCGATCTACACCGGAGCGAAAGAGATCCGCCGTCTCATCGGCTACATGCCGGACTTCTTCGGCGTGTACGACGACATGAAGGTGATCGAGTACCTGGAGTTTTTCGCGGCGGCCTATCGGATTAAAGGTCCGGCCCGCAAGCAGAAGTGCGAGCAGGTGCTGGAACTGGTGGACCTGACCTACAAGCGGGACGCCCTCGTGACCAGCCTCAGCCGCGGCATGACCCAGCGGCTCGGCCTGGCCCGGGTGCTGCTGCACGAACCCCAGGTGCTGCTGCTCGACGAACCGGCCAGCGGGCTGGATCCCCGCGCCCGCATCGAGATGCGCGGCTTGCTCAAAGAGTTGCGGAACATGGGCAAGACCATCCTGGTCAGCAGCCACATCCTTCCCGAATTAGCGGACATCTGCAATAAGATCGGCATCATTGAGCGCGGCGAACTGCTCTTCGACGGCGATGTTCGGGAAGCGATGGAGCGGGTCCGGCCTCATACGGTGATTCAGATCAAGGTCGCCGACCGCCTGGACGAAGCCATGCGGGTCATCGAGGTGCATCCCCACATCGCCAAGCTGGACACCAAGGATTCCATGATCGTGGCCACCCTTGTTGAAGGCGTCACCGATCCCAGCTTCCTGGCCGACCTGCTCGTCCGCGAAGGCTTCAAGCTGACCATGCTCCGCGAGGAGGAGATCAACCTGGAAACGGCCTTCATGCGGCTGACCAAGGGCATCACGAACTGAATGTCGGCGTTTCGCGTCGGCAGCGGCTGGTCACTGCGACGGCGGCGGGGCGATCTCAATGCGGGCCGATTTCCGCAGGTGCGGCAGCAGGTCCCTCCGCAGCCAGTCCGAATAGGCCTGGCGGACAAACGGCTTGATGTCCTCGAAGCGAACTTCCGATCCCGGTTCTCTTCCCGTGCACAGGATCAGGTGGTAGCCGAACTCCGTTTCGACCGGCCCCGCCATTTCCCCGGGTTTCAGGGCAAAAGCGGCCTGGGCGAACGGCTCAACCATGGCGCCGCGGCGAGGAAAAAGGCCGAGATCGCCGCCGTTCTTTTTCGACGGGCAGTCAGACTCCCGAGCGGCCTCGGCGAATACCTCATTAGCGATTTCCATCCGGGCCTCGGCTCGCTGCAAGGGATCAAGTCGTGGATTGAGCTTGGCCGTCCGCTCGGCGATGCGTTCTTCGATCTGCTTTTTCAAGGCGGTGATCCTTGCCTGAGCGGCTTGGCGGGTGGCGGGATCCGCGTCTTTCGTGACGGCAATGAGGATGTGGCGAGCGCGGACCTGGGAACCGTCGAACCAGTCCTTGCGGACCACGAAAAACTCACTCAACTGTTTGTCCGTGGCTTTGGACTCGAGGAACTTCTCCCAACGGATGCTGGCCGCCAATTGCCGTTGAAGTTCGTCCTCGGAGATCATCAGCGCCTTGAGAACGGTGGCGTAATCGGTGCCGCTTTTGGTGAATTCCTCCCTGAACTGCTTGAGACGGGCTTGCACTTCCTCGTCGGAAGCGTTGAACCCCTGCTGGATGACGTACTGGTCGAGAAGGACGAGGTCGATGAGGAAATCGACGATTTCCTTGCGGGCCTCAGCCCGCTTGTCGTCGGGAACCCGACGCAAAACCCGCTGCACGGCCACTTCGGGAATGGCTTGCCCGTTGACCGTGGCTGCCGGGCGGGATTCATCCGCTGCCTGGCCGTTCGTTCCTCCGACGGCCAGCCCCAGGACGGCGAAGGCGAAGAGGATCGGGTTTTTCATGGCGATCAGCCCCTCCTTGGGCGGAAGCAGCGTCTTTTCTGGATCTTTCCGAACGGACAACTCCCGGCAAAAGCCGTTGCCCTTCGGAGGGCGGAATTGTACCGTGGAGCATCTCCCGCGCCGAGAGCAACATGCCGGCGCATAAGCCGTGTCCAGGCTTTATAATCGGGTGAAGACCCGGAGAGACGATCATGCCCCGACTTCGTGCAATCCTTTGGCTGGTGCTGTTAGCGGTTCCCCACGCGGCGGTTGCTCAGGAAAAAGCGGACAAGGTGCTCCGCGAAGCCTGGTACGTTACCCGGACCGAGACCGGCAAACTCGGCTATTCGCATTTGCTGGCCCGGGAAGTCCAGCGGAACGGTCAGACGCTGATTCATACCATTCTGGATGATTCGGTCAGCTACCTTCGCAGCGGCGACCCGTTCCACGACAGTTCGCATGAGGAAACCTGGGAAACGTTGGATGGCCGGGTCGTCGAGCTTCTGTACACGCTGACGCTCAGCAAGAAGCAGAAGCTGCGATTACATGGCAAGGTCCGGGGCAAGGAACTGCACCTGTGCGTGCTCGACGATCAGGGTCAGCCAACGGATTTTCGGCAGATCATTCCCTGGGAACCGGCGACCATCGGTTTGTACGCCCAGGAGACCTATTTCGAGAGGAATCGCCCGAAGCCTGGCGAGAGCTACGTCTTGCTGCAATTCACCACGTCGGTCAACCGTGTCCTGCCGGTGACGTACCACGTGAAGGATTGGGAAAAAACCTCAGCACCGGGCGGTGTGCAGGAATTGCTCCGGGTGGAAATCAGCTATCCGAAGTCGTCCTACCTGACGCCGCACACCGCTTGGCTGGATGCCAGTGGGCGGATTGTCAAATTGCAGGAAGAAGACAGCACGATGTTCGGGCTGATGACCCGGGAACTTTCCGAGCAGGAAACCGCGGCGGCTCCGTTCGAGCCGACGGTACGGGACAAGGACGCTCCGGTCACCGTGGACAAGCCGATTCGGGTGAGGTGGGGTCGGCCGTTGCAACTGCGGCTCCGAGTGGCACGGGAAGGCGACGATGATCCCGGCACGCTGTTCGCTCAGGATGGTCGCCAGCGGATTCTCGCCGCCGACAATCAGGCCGTTGAACTCCTGCTGCGTCCTCGTCCCCCGAGACTGCCCGAGGTCGTGCGAGAGTTCTTTGTCGGTCGGAATCCTCGGGTCGGCAGCGAGTACCTGGAAAGCAATTTCTTCATCCGGTCCGATGATCCGCTGGTGAAGCAATATGCCCAGGAAGCCTTGGGCGAGGACGGAAAAGACAGATCGGCGATGGAACAGGCTCGGCGGATCAAGGCGTGGGTACGGCGGAAGGTAAAACCGAACTATGAAATCGCCTTTGCCACCGCAGACGAGGTGGCTCGCTGTCCTGAGGGGGATTGCAGTGAGATGGGGATGCTGGCGGCGGCGATGGCCCGGTCGGTCGGCATCCCGTCCCGCGTCGTGTTGGGACTTGTGTATGACTGGGATAATCACGGTTTTGGGGGGCACCTGTGGACCGAGATGTTCGTGGATGGGCAATGGCAGACCATTGACCCGACCGGCGTCATCGACATGCTGGGTGCTGCCTACATCAAGATTGCCGCGTACAGTCTCAAGGATGTGCTGAACCCGGATGAACTGGTGGAAATCCGCCGGGCGTTTAGCGGCCCCATGCGGGTCGAGGTGCTGGAATCGCGGTGACAGGATTCTGGCACGATGCGGGCGAGCGGGCCGCAATCTTTTCGGGAGGCGAGCGGACCGCAATACTCAAACCGGCGAGCGGGCCGCGATCTTTTCGGGAGGCGAGCGGGCCGCGTTAGCGGCCCGGTTTCGGAGAACACTCATGCGAACTCTGCTCCTGTCGCTCTCTCTTGGACTCGTCGGCCTGACGGCAGCGTCTGCCGCCCAGGACGACGCCCGAGCCGCTGCCCTGGCTGCCTTCAAGACCGCCGTGGAAAGCGGGTCCGTCAAAGACTTGGCCCCCCACGTCGCCGGCAAGCCGGGACAGGTGCTGCGCCGTCTCGCCGAACCCTACGCCAAGGCCAGGACAGCCGCCGAGCGTTTCGAAACCGCACTGGCAGAGAAGAACATCGCCTTGGAGAATCCCTTCGCCGCCTCCGTCCGACCGCTGGCGGATCTTCAGGTGGATGTGCTGGAAATCACCAAGGACAAGGACCGTCATCTCGTCCGGGTCCGCTTCGGACCGCGCGGCCGAACCAATGAGGAGGTGCTGGGCTTGGTCGAGGAGGAAGGGGCTTGGCGGGTGACGCTGCCGGCTGCGCTGGCCAAAGACCTCGAACCCGCGTTGCGGGACAACGCCGCCGACCAGCGCGCCAGACAACTCGAAACCTTGAGCGA
The DNA here is from genome assembly GCA_025055835.1 of Gemmatales bacterium. Taxonomy (GTDB): domain Bacteria; phylum Planctomycetota; class Planctomycetia; order Gemmatales; family HRBIN36; genus JANWWR01. The sequence continues at coordinate 18,065 of JANWWR010000026.1, forward strand.
GATCCTCGACCAGTTGGCCCGTGACGTATCCAACGCTTCCCTGAAGACCCGGGACGACGTCTTGCTCCGTCTGCTGTTGCTGTCCCGGGAAAAAAACCTTATTCGTCCGTAATCGGGTTTTATTCCAGGCAGGGATGCCGCCATGTTCTCTTCTCGAATCTTCGCCTCCGCCCTTCTCATCGCAGCGGGACTCGCGCTTTTCCTGCCCGGGTTGGGGTCCTGTCCGTTGTGGGACGTAGACGAGGCACACAATGCCGAATGTGCCCGGGAGATGTATGACTCCGGCAATTGGGTCGTGCCCACGTTCAATTTCGTTCTGCGGACGGACAAACCGGCTTTGCTCTATTGGGTGATGATGAGTTGGTACGGTCTGCTGGGGGTGACGGAGTTCGCCGCCCGGTTCGGATCGGTGCTCAGTGGTCTCGGCACCATGCTGGCGACTTGCGAACTCGGTCGCAGGATGTTTGACCCCAAGACGGGGCTGCTGGCTGGCATCGTGCTTGGTTCCTGCGTCATGTTCATGGTCTCGTCGCGGGCAGCGACGCCGGATGCTCTGCTGATCCTCGGGGTGACCGTGACGATGCTGGTTTTCTGGATGAGCTACTCCTCGGGAAGCCGATGGTGGTTCCTTGGATGCGGAGCGAGCATGGCCCTGGCGGTTTTAGCCAAGGGGGCTGTTGGATTGGTGCTGCCGATCCTCATCATGGCCGGGTTTTTGCTGTGGGAACGACGGCTCCGACTGCTCTGGGATCGACGACTGCTGTGGGGCGCGGTCCTGTTCGCGCTGCTCGCCGTGCCGTGGTACGTCGCCGTCGGCGTGGAAACTAAAGGGGCGTTCATCCGCGGGTTTTTCCTCAAGCATCATCTGGAGCGATTTCAGCAGCCGATGGAAGGCCACGCCGGATCGGTGCTGTTTCATCCGTTGGTCTTCCTCGTCACGTTTGCTCCATGGTCGGCGTTTCTCGGACTGACCATCTGGTCTGCCACGGGACGGCGGATGTCGGAGGTCTCGGCGGATTCTCTGTCCTCAGCGAACACGGACAAGCCCGGGACGTCGGTTGCGGCCTATCGCGTCTTGTGGTGCTGGATCGGCGTCTGGTTCGTGTTCTTTTCGCTGGCGGGAACGAAGCTACCCAATTACACGCTGCCGGCCTTCCCGGCCTTTGCCATTCTGACAGCCCGGTTTCTGACCCGCTGGGCGGATGGGCAAATGAAGCTGCCCCGCATCTGGATGATCCTCGGCTTCAGCATCTGTTCCCTCATCGGGGTCAGCGTGGCCGGGGCGATGATTGTCGCTTCCGGAGTGGTGCCACAAATCCTCGAAGAAGGTCGCAGTTTTCCTGAACTTCTCTGGTTGGCACCCTGGGGTCTGATTCTGGCGGTTACTGCGATGGTAGCGGTCTTGCTCAGCAGTCGGGAATTACGTTGGCCGGCGGTCGTGGCTGTTTGTCTCGGAGCCGTGATGACACTCGGCGGTCTGGCGGCCTGGGGTCCGCAGCGAGTGGCACGCCATCGGGCACCGTTTGACCTGGCCCAGGCGATGCTCCATCATCAGGCGGAACGCGAAGTGGAGATTGCGTGCCTCGGTTTTTACCAACCGAGCTTGGTGTGGTACACGCAACGGGAAGTGAAGCGACTGGACGAACCGAGAGCGGCCATCGACCATTTGCACAGCGTCAAGCAGACCTACCTGGTGACGCCCAGACGCCTCTGGGAACAACTTGCAGGCAGAGTCAAGACACCCACAGCTATCGTGGGTGCCGCCTGGGATTTCATGGCCAATGAGGAAATCGTCTTGATTACCAACCGTCCGCTCCGGGACTCGCATGAGCCGGACCGGAGCTTGCGGGGGACTTCCTTGGCAGACTCGAACGAGCCGCTCAGATGACCTCGATCTCGTTGGCCCGGATGGGCAGTTCCGAGAACTCCTGGGCGTGATGCTGGGCGAGTTGCTTGGCGTAGTAGCTGTGGGACCGGCCGCGGAGAATCAGCCCGCCTTCCACGCAGAGAATGCGTAGGTCCTGGACGCGACCGCCGAGGCAGGATTGAACCCGCATCTCGATTTCGTCGAGGAATTCCCTGTTCGGCGCTTGAACTGCGGGACCGTGACCCGTTGCCGTCTTGCTTCCTTCCTTGAAAGTTGCTGACGCCATCGTTCCGCTCTCCGTCAACCACCGTGCGAACCAGGCACCGAACAGACGAATCCATCCGCTACGCCGGGGAAGTCGCCGGCGTGCCGGAACCCTTAACTAAAAGCACCGGGCATTTGGCCCGACGCAGGACATGCTCCGCCACGCTGCCCATGAGGAGCCGGCCTAGACCGGTCCTTCCGTGCGTACCCATGACGATTAGGTCGGCGTGGCACTGGTCGGCGTGTTCGAGAATCTCCTCGGCAGCATTGCCATAGTCCACGCGCAGTTCGACGGCCTCTCCGATCACCGGCTTGACGAACTCGCGCAACTGACCTTTGAGGCTGTCCGGATCAGGTTCCTCGCTGCCCAGGGCCGGGGCGGCCATGACGCCGTCGGTGACCATCAAGGCAGGGGCTCCCACGAACAAGACGATCAATCGGCCATCGCTCAGCCGGGCCAAGGCATGGGCCAGTCGCAGGGCCTGCCGCGACGTTTCGGAGAAGTCCACCGGGCACAGAACCGTTTTGAAGTGCAACTCCATCGCCTCTCCGTGTCATCTGGCCGACTGGGGCAAAACAAAACCCCGCCGACGCTTCACCGCCGCGGGGTTGTCGTGACCACTCCGTGTCCATGCACCGAGACCATGCGTGCCTCCTTTCTAAGGGACATGCTACCGCAGCCCAAAACAGCCGTCAATGACCCGACACACGAAGAAACCAGCCCGTAGCTCCGAGCAATCGCTTGAAAAGGCAGGTGCCATCGGGCAGGGCGAAGTGGACGATCCGCGATCCCGGTTGCTAAAGTGGCAGCGTGCTTTGCCGGGATCGACCCGAGATCACCCGGCATCCACGGACCCTGGGAGGTACACCGTTATGAACCGCAGGAATTGGGGAATCGCGGCTTTGGTGGTTGCCGTCGGAGCCTTGGCCTGGTTTGCCGGTCGAAGCGTCGGCTATTCCGCTGCCGCGCCGGAGCCGATGGTCGTCCACAACGTCTATTTCTCGCTCAAGGACAACTCGCCGGAAGCCAAGAAGAAACTCGTGGACGCCTGCCGGAAGTATCTGACTGACCATCCCGGCACGGTTTTCTTCGCCGCCGGGGTGTTGAGCGAGGAACTCAACCGCCCCGTCAACGATCGTGATTTCGACGTCGGCCTGCACATCGTCTTCAAGAACAAGGCCGCCCACGATAAGTACCAGGACGACCCCCGCCACATCAAATTCATCGAAGAGATGAAGGACAACTGGAAGAAGGTCCGGGTCTTTGATTCCGATTGCCTGCCATAAGGCGACCGCGGCTCGAGGGAGATAACCGGGGAATCAAAAGCATCGGGAGGAAAGCATGGGAGCGAATCCCAGCGGAAAGCGGCACATTGATCGGCTGAAGCGTCGGCGTCGGGAGGAGAAGCGGCTGTTGGCCAAGCTGGCTGCCCAGCAAGGATCGGAAACCTGCCCGAGCAAACAGAAACCGGATAAGCCTCAGTCCTAGTCGCTCTACCTGGTAGCAGTGGCGTCGCCGCTTCGTTACACTGACGGCGGTTCGCCTGGGTTCTACTTCACCGAGGGAGGTGCAACATGCGCAGGGGAGTTGCGGTAGCAGGTGTGGCCGTCCTGGCCGTGACGTTTCTTCTCTCCGCTTCCGCAGAGGAGAAGAAGACCATCCAGCTGTTCAACGGCAAGGACTTCACGGGCTGGAAGAAGTACCTGGCTCCCAATTCCGGGGCCGATCCGGAAAAGATCTGGACGGTCAAGGATGGAATCATCATCTGCGAAGGTTCCGTGCCCGGATACATCATCACGGAAAAAGAGTACGAGAACTATGAACTGAAGCTCCAATGGCGGTGGGGCGAAAAGGTTGCCACGGGGCGCAACAGTGGCGTGTTCGTTCACGTCGTCGGGCCGGACAAGATCTGGCCCAAGGGCGTCGAGGCCCAGCTCATGCACGGACGGGCCGGGGACTTTTGGCTCGTGGATGGTTTCAAGCTCGATGTGCCCAAAGAACAGCAGGACCCCCGCGTCTCCCGCCACTACTTCCGGCTGAAGGACAATGTCGAGAAGCCGCTCGGCGAGTGGAACCAGTACGTCATCCGTTGCACGAAGGACGGCACGGTGAAGCTCTGGGTCAACGGCGAGTTCGTCAACGAGGGCAAGAACGCCGAGGTGGCCAAGGGTAAGATTCTCTTGCAATCCGAAGGAGCGGAAATCCACTTCCGCAACATCGAACTGACGCCGTTGGATTGATGCTCGTCTTTCGGCGTCGAAAATCAGGGGGCATGAAAACGCGGGGAGGGGCAGGCCGAAAACATGCAGATTGGCGTCAGCGGCGATCATCCCGAGGCCTTGGCCGTCGCGGCTGCGCTGGTTCAGACGGGCAGGCATCGGTTGACCGCAGCCTGCTGTTCCCCGAGTACTCTGGAATGGCTTGGTCGCAAGGGCATCCCGACGGTGCTCGTGCCGGATCGGGATGCCCTTTTTTCCAATCCTGAAATCGATCTGCTCATCGTCGGCGATGGCCTGGCCGAGCGGGGTGACGTTCTTCGGCGGGCCGTGCGCTCCGACAAACACGTCCTCTGCGTTCATCCCACCGATCTGCTGCCGGATGTGACCTACGAAGCCGCTCTAGTCCAGGAAGACACCCGCAAAATGCTGTTACCGATCCTCTGGCACCGCTTGCATCCGGGCCTGAAGAAACTCGCCCAGTTGACTCGCTCAGGTTCTCTGGGACAAATGACGCTGGTGGAAGGCGAAATCACCGTGCCGGAGACACCGGCGTCCTCTGCCCTCCCCAGTCCCTTGAAGCCGTCCAAGGGCCGGAAACGCCCGGAGCCGGTGGATCTCCGCTGGGATGGGCATCCGGTTCTGCGGGTGTGGGAGGTTCTGCGATTCCTGGCGGGGGAAATTACTGAAGTGTCGGCGGTCGGGGCTGCGGGGGAGCAGTTGGTTCCTACCGACACCCTCACAGTGACAGGCCGATGTCAAAACGGCTGCCTTTTCCGAATCCTGATCGCTCCGCAGCCGACGGGCCGGGACCGCGTTTTGATTCGGGGGGACAAGGGCGAAGCGGTCCTGACTTCGGAGCGGGGTTTTCTAGGGGCCGCGGAGACGACGTGGCGATACGAAAGCGAGAGCGGACAGGTGGACTGGATCTGGCAGCCGTGGCCGGATTTCGCTGAAGAAGTGGAGAAGGCCTTGACGGGGCAGATCCCAGCCGTGACCTGGCTTGACGAAACTCGCTGCCTGGAAGTCTTTGATGCCGTTCGGCAGAGCGTTCGGCGTCGCCGGGTCATTCCGCTGGACTACGAGGAGGTCAGCGAGGGAGCCAATTTCAAGACCGTCATGATCACGCTGGGCTGTCTGACGCTTTTGACCGTCCTGGTGCTTTGCGTCGTTCTTTTAGCACTGGGTCAGCCGCTGGCTCCCTGGGCCTTCTACCTGTTGCTGCCCTTGCTGTTGATCTTCCTGGCCTTGCAAGTCCTCGGCTGGGCTATTCCGGCTGCTTCGCCGAAAGCCAGCGCTTCGGGGAAACAGCCTCTTGTCGGCGAAAGCAAAGTTGCGGACGATGATGCCGAAGCCAAGCCAAATTGAACTCCGCTTACCGGGAGAAGCTGCCGATGCCCGAACCGAAACCTCGCACGAGCATTTTCACCTCTCCGTTCTGGGGCACGCTGCTGTACACGCTGCCCGCCGTGGCCCTGATCGCCTTGGCGTACGTTTTCGCCAATTATCGCGTCCGCCATGCTCTCGGTCTGCTCTGGCTCGGCTACGGAATCCCGCTCATCATCATCGGCGTCCTGGCCGGGCTGCTGCTGCTTCTGGCCCTCATCACAGTGGCGCGCTCGATGCGGCTCACCGATCCGCCCCCGCCGTCCCGCGCCTGGTCCTGTCTTCCATTTCTCGCCGGCATCGTGCTCGCCGGATTCGTCACGATGGCCTTCTTGTTCGGCCACCGTCCGGTCTCGGACCTGTCCGATCCCGATCGGCTGACCAACCTGCAAAGCGCCAAACTTGAATCCGACACGGAGACGGAATCTTCCAAGGACTGGCCACAATGGCGGGGCCCGCGACGGGACGGCATCTCCCGGGAGACGGGGCTGAACCTCGATTGGAAGGCGACGCCGCCCCGGGTCCTCTGGGAAAAACCTGTCTCCGGCGGCTATTCCTCTCCCTCCGTGGCCGACGGGCGGGTCTATGTCACCGACCGCGACGGCAAAAATGAACGGGTCCTGTGCTTCGATGCAGAAACCGGCGAGGAGCTTTGGGTGTACAGCTATCCCAACGACTACGGCAACCTGGAATACGGGGCCGGTCCGCGGGCAACGCCGACGGTCCACGACGGCCGGGTTTACACGCTGGGAGCCACTGGCACGTTTCTTTGCCTTGAAGCCACCCCCGCCGACCGCCAGCCCAAGGTGCTGTGGCGACATGATCTCATGGACGAACTGGACACCGAACCGCCTCGCTGGGGCGTCGCTTCTTCGCCGTTGATTGAAAAAGACCTGGTCATCGTTATGCCGGGAGGGCCGAACGGCTGCGTGACCGCTTTCGACCGGGTTTCTGGAAAGCTGGTGTGGAAGGCGCTCGGCGACGTCGGCGGCTACAGCTCGCCGATTGCCTGCACGGCTGCGGGTGCTCGGCAGATCATCTGCCTGACCGGCGAGGCATTGCACGCACTCAAGCCTGAAGATGGCTCGGTGCTCTGGTCCTACCCCTGGGTCACGACCTTCGAGGGCAACATCGCCACGCCCATCGTCGCTGGAAACTACGTCTTCATTTCCTCCAGTTACAACAAGGGCTGCGCTCTGCTGGAAATCTTCAACGACGGCGGCAAGTTCCGAGCGGAACCGGTCTACGTCCGGGCCAACAAACTGATGCGCAACCACCATTCGACCTGTGTTCTCGTGGACGGCTATCTGTACGGCTTCGATGTCAACACGAACAACAACACCGCGTTTCTGCGATGCGTCGATTTCCGCCGGGGTGAGGAACGCTGGGCTGACCGCTCCTTGACCAAAGGCTCGCTCATCTTCGCCGACGGCTGCCTTCTCATCCAGACTGAGGACGGCCAACTAGTCGTCGTCGAGGCCACGCCGGAGGGATTCCGAACCCGCGGCGAAATGAAGGTCTTCGACAGCTTTCAAACCTGGGCAACGCCGGCTTTGGTCCACGGTCGGCTCTATGTGCGGGACGGGAAACGGCTGCGTTGTCTGGACCTGCGTCCGCCAGCCAAAGGCCCATGATGGCACCATTCCGAGAGAACAAACAGCCGCAAACGTCGGCTCTCACAGTGTCTCGGCATAGCGGATCGGATCGGGCAGGCCCGCCTCGGCAAAGCCTTTGAGACGGAGTCGGCAACTGTCGCAGCGCCCGCAAGCGGTCCCGTCCGGCAGCGGATCGTAGCAACTGTGGGTCAGACCGAAGTCCACTCCCAATCGGGTGCCTTCCAGAATGATTTCCCGCTTGGTCAGAGTGATGAGCGGAGTGTGGATGCGGAAGACGCCTCGCCCTTCAACGCCAGCCTTGGTTGCCACTTGCGCCAGTTGTTCAAACTGGCGAATGAACTCCGGACGACAATCGGGATAGCCGGAGTAGTCCAGGGCGTTGACGCCGATAAAGATGTCGAACAACTCGGCAGTTTCCGCATAGGCCAGGGCGAGACTCAAAAAGATCGTGTTGCGTGCCGGGACGTAAGTGATCGGAATGCCCTCGGCAATGGCTTCGTGGGGCCGGTCTTTGGGCACTTCCAGATCGGCGGTGAGAGCGGATCCGCCGATGGCCCGCAGATCGACGGCTACCTCGACATGGCGAACGACTCCCAGCGACCGGGCTACCCGTCGAGCGGCTTCGAGTTCGATGGCGTGACGTTGGCCGTAGCGGACCGTCAGGGCGTGACAGGCGAACCCCTGATGCCGGGCCACGGCCAGGGTCGTCGCGCTGTCCAGTCCGCCGCTGACCAGCACCACAGCGGACCGCCCGGTTTCTGTCATCAGCCGCGCGCCTCCCACGCTGATACACTAGCCAAAAACATCTCCGGAGAACGAGACATGAGTACCAGCACGGCTCCCGACGCCTCGCAGTTGGAAACCTTTCCCAATGCCTATCCGCAGCGGCATTATACCATCGAGATCGTCTGCCCGGAGTTTACCAGCGTCTGCCCGCGCACCGGGCAGCCAGACTTCGGAACCATCATCATCACCTATGTGCCGCGGGAGAAGTGCGTCGAACTCAAATCCCTGAAGCTGTACCTGCAACGGTATCGCAATCAGGGCATCTTCTACGAAACCGTGGTCAATCGCATCCTGGATGATTTTGTGCAGGCCTGTCAGCCGGCGTTGTGCGAGGTTGTTGGCGAGTTCAACCCCCGGGGCGGCATCACGACGACGGTGACGAGCACCTACGAAGCCGCTTTCGTTCCAGATTCTGCCAAGCCAAAAAAGGCTCGCAAAGGCCGCCGCACCTCGCCCCGGTGAAACTGCCGCCCGGCCGTTCCAATTTTCTCTTAAATGTCCCAGGGGCCGCAGCGAATTGAGAAGCAGACCCAACAGAGCCGAAATCCCGGCCCGTTGCAGGAAAGGGGCGGAATCATGATGGCCGTATCGCAATGTCCGACCTGCCGTGAAGATGTCCGCATTCCCCGAGACTTATTCGGTTCGCTGGTCCGCTGTCCGATCTGCTACTGCGAATTTGTCGCCCCGGAGCGACTTTCCGCAGCTGCTCTAGACGATGGAGAACTAGACGATGGAGAGTCGGATCCTCGGGACGAGGATGGGAAAGAGGCGGAACCCCGATCCGGTCCCGATGCCGATGGCTCCGACCCGGAAAACGGGTTTTGCTGTCCGTCCTGCGGTTCCACGCAGGCACCCGGTGTGACAAAGCGAATTTCGACAGCCGGCTGGATCACCTTTGCGGTGCTTCTCGTCACGTTCTGGCCCCTCTTCTGGATCGGCCTGCTTATCAATGAGGAAGTCAAGCAGTGCCGCCAGTGCAGGCGGGTCATCGCCAACGCCTGAAGCAACGGCGGAGCGATTCACGGCACCGTGGGACTGATAAACTGAGTCCATGATGCCAACCCGTGACGAGTTAGCCGAACGCTATCTGGAACAGCTTCCCTACCCGCCCTACCCAGTTCAGGAAGAGGCCCTGCTGGCCTGGTTCACTGAGGAACAGGGCGTGCTTGTCTGCGCCCCCACCGGCACGGGCAAGACGCTGATCGCTCATGCCGCGCTGTTCGAGGCCCTCCATACCGGCACCGTCGCCTACTACACCACACCGCTGATCGCGCTGACCGAGCAGAAATTTCACGAGATGCAGGAGTGCGCCCAGCGGTGGGGCTTCTCGGCCAGCGATGTCGGCCTCGTCACCGGTAATCGGCGAGTCAATCCCGACGCCCGAATTCTCGTCGTGGTCGCCGAAATCCTTCTGAACCGACTTCTGCACCCGGAAGGATTCGACTTCAGCCAGGTCTCCGCCGTGGTCATGGACGAGTTTCACAACTTCGCCGATCCAGAACGAGGCATCGTCTGGGAGCTGACGCTGGGCCTGCTGCCACCGCATGTCCGTTTGCTGCTGTTGTCGGCGACGGTCGGGAATGCCGCCGAGTTCGTCGCCTGGCTCGATCACCGCCACGGCCGCAGGGTGCATCTCGTTGAAAGCCGTGATCGCAAGGTGCCTCTGACCTATCAGTACGTTCCCGATCGCTTCCTCAACGAATTGCTCGTGGAAATGGCCAAGGGCGATCCGGAGACCCGCAAAACGCCAGCCTTGGTGTTCTGCTTCAACCGCGATGAGTGCTGGAGCGTGGCGGAACAGCTTAAAGGATTGGACCTGCTCGACGGAGCGACGCGTCATCGGCTTCAGAAGGAGGTGGACGCTCTCGATTGGAAGGATAGCGTCGGGCCGAAGCTCAAGCAGATGCTGCGGCGTGGGGTTGGCATCCATCATGCGGGGCTGTTGCCGAAGTATCGGCGGGAAATCGAACGGCTCTTTGAACGGAAGCTGCTGGCCGTTGCTGTCTGCACGGAAACCTTGGCAGCCGGGATCAACCTGCCGGCGCGCTCGGTCGTGCTGACTTCGCTGGTCAAGGGGCCAAGCGGCAAGCAGAAGCTGATCGACTCCAGCACCGCCCACCAGATCTTTGGTCGCGCCGGTCGTCCGCAGTACGACAAGGAAGGATTCGTCTTCGCCCTGGCTCATGAAGACGATGTCCGCATCCATCGCTGGCAGCAGAAGTACGACCAGATTCCCGAGGACACCAAGGATCCGCTCCTTCTCAAGGCCAAAAAGGAACTCAAACGCAAAAAGCCGACCCGAAGCGAGAAACAGACCTACTGGTCCGAGAGCCAGTTCGAGAAGCTCAAGCATGCTCCGCCCGGTCGGCTGTACAGCAAGGGGCCGCTGCCGTGGCGGCTGCTGGCCTATCTTCTCAAGGTATCACCGGAAGTGGACCGCATTCGGGCCGCATTGCGGAAGCGGCTCATGGACGAGTCGCGCATCCTGGCCGGGGAACGCCAGATGGAACGGATGCTGATCGCCCTGGCCAAAGCCGGCTACGTCGTGCTGGAACCCGCCCCTCCCGATCACCCATCGGAAAAGAACGGTGACCCGGACGCAGCCAGGAATGCGGAGAGCGACCACGAACCTTACCGGCCCGTGCTGGCGACGCCGACGGAACAGTTGGATCGCTTGCTCGTTTTTCGCAGCGTCCATCCGATCTATGGTGCGTATCTTGTTGACTTGCTGGGAATCGCCGATCAGGACGAGCGGATCCAGGCTTTTGAAAGCGTTCTGGAGATGCCGCGAACGGTGCTGCGGTATGTCCGAGTGCCGCCCCAGGATGTTCTCCCTCCCGGTCCCCTGGCATGCACTCGCCTCGACCCGGAACTTATCCAACGGGGCCTCATCGCCGCTCCCCTCGCTGCCAGGCACGAAGAGGACGAGTTCGAGGACGAGGATGACGGAGGCGACTTCTGGCAGGAACGGCCTCCGTGCCTGGCCGACAAACTGCGGCTGCTTTTCGAGGCGTGGTATCCCGACGTGGACGACGTCAATACCGAAGCAGTCTGGTCCGCCGGGGAACTGCTTCGTTATGGCGGCGATTTCATCAAGTACGTCACGACGAACAATCTGTCGAAGCAGGAGGGAATCATCTTCCGCCACCTGCTGCGGTTGATTCTGCTTCTGGGCGAGTTTGCCAAACTGACCCCGCCGGGGGTGTCCCCGGAGAGTTGGCAGGCGGAATTACGTGATCTTGCCGAGCGTTTCACCGCGAGTTGTCGGGCCGTTGATCCGACCAGCACCGATGAGTTGATCGAGCAGGCTCAGGCGGCGGACGTCGTGGAAGGCGAAGCCCATGCCGCCATGCAATCGACCTGATCTGCGGCCCCTCAGCCGCGCAGCGTGTTGATGCCGGCAGTAATTCCCTGGGGATGGCGGAAGACGGCCGTTCCTGCAACGAGAACCCGAGCACCGGCGGCGATCACCTTCGGGGCCGTCTCGGCGTCAATACCACCGTCCACCTCCAGTTCCACATTAGGCCGTGCGCGGTCCAGCCAATCCCGAAGACGGCGAATCTTGGGCAAAGTGCTCTCGATGAATCGCTGTCCGCCAAAGCCGGGATTGACCGTCATGATCAGGACCAAATCCACGTCCCCGAGGACTTCCTCCAATACCATCGCAGGAGTAGCCGGATTGATCGCCACCCCGGTCTTCAGCCCCAGCCCCCGAATGCGATCCAGAGCGCGTTGCAGATGCACCGAGCCTTCCCAATGGACGATCAGGGTCGTGGAACCCGCTTCCGCGAAGTGCTCCAGGAAGCGATCCGGCTCCTCGACCATGAGATGCGTTTCCAAGGGCAGGCGGGTCACCGCCCGCAGGGAGCGAATCACCGGCGGACCGAACGTGATGTTGGGGACGAAGTGCCCGTCCATGACGTCGAGATGAAGGCGGTCGGCACCAGCCTTTTCCGCCTCACGGACCTGATCGCCGAGCCGGGCGAAGTCCGCGGCCAGAATTGAGGGAGCAATCCGAATCGGAGCCTGGGTCATGATCTCTCCGCGACCTGATTTTCGTAGGTCAACCCAAAAGAATCAGTGTCCGCCGAACTTGCGGCGCATCGCCTGCATGATCCGCCAGGCGAAATCCTCCTGGTCTCTCGAGGCGAAGCGTGAGAACAGAGCGGCACTGAGGACCGGAGCGGGAACGCCGATTTCGACGGCGGTCTGAAGCGCCCAGCGTCCTTCTCCCGAATCGGGCACACCGTGCTGCGACACCGTCTCGCCGTCTCGATTCAGCTCGGCATCTTCCGCCAAGGCCGATGCCGTCAGGTCGAGCAGCCAGGAGGGGATGACGCTGCCGTGACGCCACAACTCCGCGATGGCGGCCAGATCGAATTTGTATCGGAAGCACTCCGGCTGCCGTAGGGGCGTCGCCTCGGCACTGGCCGAATCCGGAGGCGTCAGGCCGACGTCGGCGTGTTTCAGGATGTTGAAGCCTTCGGCGTACGCCGCCATTAACCCGTACTCGATGCCGTTATGGACCATCTTGACGAAGTGACCCGCTCCTGGCGGTCCGCAATGGAGATAGCCTGCGGAGGCGGTTTGCCGGGACATTTCCGTTCCAGATAATGACACAGGCTTGTCAGGCCCCTGTTTTTCCCCCGGCAAAAGTCCGTCTTTGTGCGGAGCCAAGGCCCGGAAAACCGGCTCCAGACGTCGCACCGCCTCGGGTTCGCCGCCGATCATCAAGCAGTATCCGCGCTGCCTTCCCCAAATCCCTCCCGAGACGCCGACATCGACATAGGCGATTCCGCGCTCGGCCAGGACCTTTGCCCGTCGGATGTCGTCGGCGAAGTGCGAATTGCCCCCGTCCACAAGAGTGTCCCCGGGTCCCAGCAGCGGCGCGAACCGATCAACACTGGCATCCACCACGCCAGCCGGAACCATCAACCAGACGATCCGCGGCGGCAAAAGCCGGGCGACCAGATCCTCAGGACTGCTTGCTCCTTCGATGCATTCGCCGCCCCTCTGAACGGTTTCTTGAATCGCCTCGGCCCGGGCATCGAAGACAACGCTGCCGATGCCGCCTTGGGCCAGCCGCCAGACCATGTTGCGGCCCATTCGTCCCAGTCCGACCATGCCGATACGCATGTGACCCACCCCCGTTTGCGGGCCGCACGAGCCTCAAACCTGCTCCAGCCAGGCACGAAGCCGACGCAGGCCCGTGACGACCTCGGTGCCGAGACGCACCCGCAAGACCCGCCGGCCCCGCTGACAAAGCACGGCGAAGTCGCCTCGAGCCTGGGCCTCCTTGAGCGTTCCGAAGGTGATCTGCTGACCGGGAATTGGAACATCCAAAGCATCTTCGCAGGACAGTTGCAGGAATACCCCGGTGTTCGGGCCGCCCTTGTGCAGTTGTCCGGTCGAGTGCAGGAAGCGCGGCCCGTAGCCGAGCGTCGTCGCCACCCGCTTCACGTTTCGGACATGATGCCGCATCGCCTGCAATTCGGCGTCGTAGTCTGGCCGCATCTCCAAAAACGCGCACACGGCGAAGTAGTCCCCAGGCCCGATCCGCTGAAGATGCGACCGGATCAAATCGGCGGCGCTGCGGCATGGGCGAAACGCCTCGGCGCCCGCGTCGTCGGAGTAAAACGCGATGCCGTTTTCGACCCACAGCGGTTCTGCGCTCGGGAGGCGTCCCGTTTCCGCGTAGGAGCGAAGGACTTTGCGAGCGGCTTCCTTGGACGCCTCGACATCGGGCTGATCGAACGGGTTCACGCCGAGAATGGCACCGGCAACAGCCGTGGCGATCTCCCAGCGGAAAAACTCCTGCGCGAGATTTCGCGAATCCGCCAGCCGGATCCGAACTATGGGATGCCCGGCACTTTCCAGGGCACGAAGGTGCTGCTCTTGGCTGCCGAAGTCGTCGCCCTCCAGGGCGATGGCCACGAACAGGCGGTCATCGCCATAGCACTCCGGCGGACCGAGCCGTTCGTCGGCGACGGGGACGAGACCGCGGCCGTTCTTGCCCGTGGATTCGGCGAGCAACTGCTCCAGCCAGAGCCCGAGGCTGGTGAGGCTCGCACTGATGACGAAGGTGGTTTTGTCCCTTCCCGCCCTGGCCCAGGTTCCGAGATACAAACCCAGGGCGACGCCAGGATTGATTGCCGGAGGCACGGCGGCGGCACAAGACCGGACCATGTGCAACGTCCGGTCCAAAAGGTCGGGTACATCTAGCCCCTGAATTGCTGCGGGCACCATGCCGAAATGGGACAAGGCCGAGAAGCGTCCGCCGATGCTTGGTTCGCCGTGGAAGATTCGTCGAAAACCTCGCTGTCGGGCCAGCCGTTCCAGATCCGTGCCGGGATCGGTGACGGCGGCGAAGTGCGGTCCCGGCTCACCCCCGGTCGCCTGTTCGACGCGATCCCAGAAGTAGTGCATGAGCATGTTCGATTCGACCGTCGTGCCGGACTTCGAGGAGACGAGGAACAGCGTATGGGACAGATCAAGACGGCTTTCCAGGTCAAGAATCTGGCCCGGCACCGTCGAATCGAGAACGTGAAGTTCGGGAAAGCCTGGCCGCGTGCCGAACGTCTGCCGAAGCACTTCGGGACACAGACTTGAACCGCCCATGCCGAGAACGACGGCCTGTTTCCACCCAGATCGGGTGACTTCCTCGGCTAGTTCTCTCCAAAGTGAAGCGTTCTGTCGCTGCTTCTCGACGATGCTCAACCAGCCGAGCCACCGACTTTCATCGTGGCCCGTCCACAACGAAGCGTCGCCAGCCCACAGACGACGCACGTTGCCGGCGATCCGCCACTGCTCCGCCACCTGACCGACCGGCTCGGACCGAGGATCGGGTTGGAAGACCGCTGAATTCAGCCGGGTTCCAAGGATCGTCTGGCGTTTGCTCTCGATCGCGCCGAGAAGCTGATCGAACGGATCGCAGAACTTCCGCACACCGTCCGGCAAAAGCGTCGCGGTCACTTCGGCCATTTCGATGCCGATCTCGCTCAAAGTCCCGAACAAGCGCCGGGCCTGATCAGCTTTTTCGTTCAGCCCTTTGGTGAGCGGTTCCACCGGGGCGCACTCGTCTTGAAGCGCCTGGTAGGTTTCCTCGGGCACCGTGTTGACTGTTCCCGGGGCAACGAGATGGTCCA
Organism: Gemmatales bacterium; assembly: GCA_025055835.1. Lineage (GTDB taxonomy): Bacteria > Planctomycetota > Planctomycetia > Gemmatales > HRBIN36 > JANWWR01. Next base: position 33,346 of record JANWWR010000026.1, read on the forward strand.
CATACAGCGTGCGGGGATAGCGAGGATTCTTCGTGCTGGTGCTGGCCCACAGCAACCGCTGGGGTCGAGCGCCGTGCCGAACCAGGTTCTGCCACCGCTCCGAGGCGAAGATGGCCTGATATTTTTCGAAGGCCAGTACGGCATTGGCGATAGCGGCCCGGCCCCGCAAATCTAAGAGCCGTTCTCGGTCCTCGGCGGTTTTCGCGGACTGGGCAAGTTTTTCGAGACGCTCGTCTACGAGTGTGTCGATCCGGCTGACGAAGAAACTGGCGACGCTGGCGATGGTGCGAAGATCGCGGCCCTGGCGTTGGGCTGCTTCCAGCCCGGCAATGTAGCTCCAGGCGACCTGCTCGTAGATTTCGACGGCAAACAGCAGCGTGACATTGACGCTGATGCCTTCTCCAATCAGTTGACGAATTGCCGGGATTCCCTGAGGCGTGGCCGGGACTTTGATCAACAGATTGGGACGCTGGACCATTTGCCACAGCCGTCGTGCTTCGGCCACCGTCCCTTCGGTGTCGTGGGCCAGGTAAGGCGAAACTTCCAGGCTGACGAAACCATCTCGGCCTTCGGTGCGGTCGTAGATCGGTCGGAGGATGTCGGCGGCGTCTTGGATGTCCTTGCACGCCAGGGTTTCGTAGATGGCCAGGGAGTCAAAACCGGCTCGGACGAGATCAGCGATCTGTGAATCGTAGTCTGCTCCGCTGGTGACGGCTTTGCAGAAGATGGCCGGGTTGGACGTCAGACCTTTCAGACCGTCCTCGTGAACCATTCGGGCCAGGCGGCCGGAGGCGATCAGCGACCGGCTGATGTTGTCGTACCAGATGCTCTGGCCGAATTCATCGTGAAGCTGGCGAATGCGGGTGGTCATGGCTCCTGCCTCGTTGCCGCGAACAACGCAGTCAACATACGCTGCTCGGCGGCAACGGCAAAGCGGGAGCTGGGTTGGTCCCTTTATTCCGCGGATTCGCTGGACTTGTCCAGGCCGTGCACGAGATTGGAGCCGCGGTCTGTGCGCAGATAGGTGTACCGATCTGAATAGGGCTGGACCTCCGGGGCATGCAGATACCGTCCCATGAGGTCCCATTTGCTCTCGATGACCACCAGCCCTTGTCCGTCCGTGAACTTGACAATGCCCGTGTGGGTCAGGGTCTGGTCGTGGGTCCAATAAGCGATCACGTCACCCGGCTGAGGATCGGAGACTTCGTAGTAACCGTTCTCCTGAAGAATCCTCCAGGCATCGCTGCCGCGGATGTGGTAGCGGCCTCCGGTGAACGTCCAACCATGACAGTTGTACCGGGAATTGGCAGGTTCGACGCGGATGACCTTGTTGAGGAATTCGGCCTCGACGTTCGCTGCTTCCCCGGCGAGCCAGTCCATTGGCTCATCGCAGGAGTAGAGGCTGATCGGCGTTCCCCGGTCCGTCTGCACCTCGCCGGCTGCCGTGCCCAGGTCGAAAATGCGTTCTCTCACCGGGATAAGTTCGTAGTGCTTGCGGTCCACGGGCGAAGGAGGCTCTTCCAACTGAAAAGCAAGGAGCAAGAGATTCGCCCCACCCGCGAGGAAGGTCAGGGCGGTCAAGGCTCCCGTTTGAAAAGCTGGCGAGTTCTGGCTTCGCTGATAAGCCGCTCCGATGCCAAGAAGAATGACGAGCTGCGCTCCCAGCAACACCAGCACACCAGCGTTCTCGGTCACCGCCGAGGCCGTCTCATGGGCAACCAGAAGCAGCGCGACCAGAACCAGCACCCAGGCGGCTGAGGACGTCCGAGACATCTGCCACAGCCGCGGCCAGATGACGCCGGTGACCCCCAGCGTCAGACAGGTCATGGCCGAAACGAGGATACCCGCCAGCGTCAGCCAGGAATTGCCAAAGCCCGTTGCCTGTTCCATAGCACCCCGCCGCACCTGTGAGATTGCCTCGCCGGCGCGCTGCGTCGCGCACTCCAGTACGATGAACTGCGCAGGTGTCGCGGAGTTGTGACATCTCATTGACATTTAACCGCTCATGAGCAGGAAACGCCTCATGAATGAAACGGCGGTTAATAACCGAGCGGTTGAATCTGATCGAAGCCCTGAAACTCGTGGCAAACCGTGACGGACCAGACGGCGACGGGATGACCGGCAACTTCATGAACGACGTAGCGAGTTGGCTCAATTCGACCGAAGGCTCCATGCGCCGTCGGGACGAGGTCGCCGACGCAAATCATCGTCCGACCCCGAAAGGCCTCGGGATCCCAGACTGGATTAGGTCTCCAGAAGTCATACTGGCTCAGCCGCCCCCCGTTGGCCGAGCCGATGGAATAGACCTGCGGATGGTCCGGCAGGTAGAAGGCGATCTCGCCCGGCAAGGCCCAGCCGCCAGCGATCAGGACCGGTTCGATGCCTTCCTTGCGAAGCTGACCCCGCAGGGCATCGACCTCGGCGGCGAGCGTTCGCCATCCGCGAAGACGGCAGGTCGGATCCCAGCGGCGTGGTCCCAGGGAGACCGCATCCGGCCCTGCACCTTGGATCGGCAGCAAGGGGTAAAGCCAATCCGTCCGGTGCATCAGAATGACGGCCGCCAGACCGATCACGGCAGCGGTGGCCAGCAGTCCCTGCGACAGCTTCCGCCACCAAGTCACTGGTGAACGGCAATTCGCCAACACCCATCCCGCTGCCAGTACGCCCCCGGAGAGGTAAGCCGTCACGGGCCAGTTCAGTTCGATCTTGGTCTTGAGGCTGAAGGCGAAGAACACAACAAACGTCGGCACAAAGAAGCTGAGCAGAAATACGGCTTGGTCGGTGGCGATCCAGGATGCTTTTGGGATTGCCTTGGAGTCCTGGGCATCGGATGTGAAGGCTGGGAGCGATTCCCGGTCGCGTCTCGAGGGCACGATTTTCCAAGCGGCGGCCAGCACGGACCCGAGGATGAAAATGAACCAGAAGCCGAACAACGCTCCGAATTGCCCAGCCAGGTAATGCAACGGGCCGAGCCAAATAACACCTCCGCCCTGGACTCCCGCCTGTCGGCCGACATGCAGCAGCGTCACCCAGCCGTGGTTCGCATTCCAGATGACGATCGGCGCAAGGCACACGACAACCGGACACGCCAAGGAAACCAAATCCCGAGGCGTGCTTGGCAGTCGAACGTGTTGTAGCCCGAGAAAACGGCATGAGATGGCGAACAGAAGCAACGAAGGAATGGAAAGCACCATCGTGTACTTGAACAGGATGCCCAGCCCGATCAGGCAACCGAGGGCGAACCAAAGCAGGGTCAGGTCTCGGAGGGACCGTCTGGGGCCGGGGAAGCAGGCAACATGGGTTGCGACCAAGGCCCACATCCAGCAGCAGACAAACGGCGGGTCAATGGTCATAAGCAAGGAGCCGACTGCCAGCGGAGGGATCGTCAGGGCCAGCATCATCGCGGCAAGAGCCAATCGACCGTCGCGATACACCCGTCGAGTCAAGTCGAACAGCCCGATCAGGGTCAAGCTGCCGCACAGGACGGCGGGCAACCGCACGGCCCACATCTCGTGGCCGAAAAGCCCGGTGCTGGCAGCGATCAGCCAAGCCACCCCGGGGCCTTTGCTGTAGTAGCTCCAATCCAGATGCCGAGACCAGTCCCAGTAATGGGCTTCATCGGGAGCCAGATCATACGGGCAGGCGTACCGCAGATAGAGGATGCGAAATATCGCCACGGTCAGGGCCACGCCCCAGGCTGCCAGCTGCCAGGATCGCTCCGAGGGTGCGTTCTCCAAGAGGGAACGGGTTGGACTGAGGGACGCAAAGACGTTTGCCGACGTTGGGACGCGAACGGGTATCATGCTCGGCCTCCCTGCCGATCCGAGGTGATGTCACGGGCACTCGTCGGAAGTTTCGCAAAAGCCTGGGGAGCGGAGCAAGATCAACAGGCCGTCAGCGGCGACGGAGCAACACCGACCAGGCCAGCGGACGCACTGGCTGACCGCCGATCACCACGCCGTCGAAGTGGAATTCCCGCATCTGCACGATATCGAACAGCGGGCACAACTCGGACACGATTTGTTGAGCAGACACTCGCGGCGGACCGTTTTCTGGCGGCTGCGGATCATTGGCATTCCCGGCCAAGGTCAGATAGTAGCTTCCCGGTTGCGTGTATTTGGCCAGGGCCTGCTGGAACCGGGCCAGGTCCACGGTTCGCAGATGATGATAAACGCCGCGGTCGAAAACGAATTGAAACGGTCCTCCGAGATCGGGCAGTTGCAGCACGTCGGCGACAACGAAGCGGACGCTGACGCCGACCTGTTCGGCCTTCCTGCGGGCCTGTTCGATGGCCAGCGGGGCCAGATCGCACGCCGTGACCTGAAACCCCTGCCGGGCCAGCCAGATGGCATTCGTTCCCGTACCGCAGCCGATCTCGAGCATGGGGCACGGCTTAAACCATCCTTCGGAGAACACCCGCTGCAACTCCTTCGACGGAACGCCGCTGTCCCAGGGAGTATTCTTGTCGGCGTAGCGTTGGTTCCAATCCATCGGTTCGTGTGGCATCGGAGTCTCCCGCGTCAGTGACCCAGAATTTCCCGTTCGGCGGCGACCAGAACTTCGAAGGTTTCTTCCGGCGTGTCGGCGGAGCGGAGTTCGTCGAGCATCGTCGGTCGCAACAGCATCCGCGACAACCGGGCCAGGGTTCGCAGATGGCTGCGGTCGTCCTTGGCACACACAAGGAAGAAAATGTCCGTCAGGATACCGCGTGGACCGCCGAACGGTATTCCGCCCAAGGACCGGCCGTAGGCCACCACGGTTTCCCCGACGGCGTTGGGCAGTGGTCGGTGCGGGTGGGGCAAGGCGACGCCGCTTTCCAGAGCAGTGCTGGCCATCTCCTCCCGCTGCTTCAACGCTTCGAGGATGGCCTCCGGATCGTACACCTGCCAGGACTTCTCCGCGGTTGCCACCAGTTCCTGCAAGACGCTGGCCTTGGTGCGGGCCTGAAGCGGCACGGCGATGCACTCCCGCGGCATAAGCGTGCCGATGATGTGCTCCGGTTCGTCGCCGCCGGGCCTGCCTTCCAGGGTGGCCAATTGCTCTTCCGTGAAGGCGTGCATCTGCTTTTCGACCCACTGATTGATCTCGGCCCGCGAGAATCGCCACTGCCCACCGACCTTGCGGCCCGGGATATAGCCGCGGTTGGCCAGATGGGCCAATTCCCGCACGTCCCGCTGGAGATAGCGGGCCAGTTGTTCGAGATCCATCGAGTCCGGGTCCATACCTGGTACCAGCCTCGCGCCGCCCGGAAATCGAATCACCTCGGCTCGGATTCGCCTCCGTGCGTCAGCAGACCGGGCAAGTCGAAAGGCTTGCCCCCGCGGAGCAACTGCCGCTGGGCTTGCGTCTGCTGTCCCAAGCCGTGGATGCGAATGAAGCCCTTAGCCGCTTCGTGATCGAACTGATCGTCCTTTTCGTAGGTCGCAAGTTTCTTGCTGTACAGACTGTACTCGCTCTTCCTTCCCACGACCTGGGCGTTTCCCTTGTACAGTTTGAGGCGGACGTGGCCGGTCACGAACCGCTGATTGCTGGCGACGAACGCGGCCAGATCCTGGTGGAAGGCGCTGAACCACAGGCCGTTATAAATCAGGTCGGCATACTCCTGCGAAACAAGCGTTTTGAACCGAGCGGCCTGCTTGCTCAGGCACAGGGTTTCCAGTTCCCGATGGGCCAGGTGAAGGATCACTGCGGCGGGAGCCTCGTACAGTTCCCGCGATTTGATGCCGACAAGGCGGTTTTCGACATGGTCAATGCGGCCCACGCCATGCCGACCGCCGATGCGATTGAGTTCCTCGATCAAGGGCACACCGTCGAGGCGTCGGCCATTCAGTCCGATGGGCCGACCCCGTTCAAACTCAATCTCCACATACTCCGGCTCGTTGGGGGCTTTGACCGGATCGACAGTCCAGGCAAAGGCGTCGGGCGGCGGCTCGTCCCAGGGGTCTTCCAGCAATCCGGCTTCGATGCTTCGGCCAAAAAGGTTCTGATCGATGCTGTACGGCGACTCGGCTTTGACCTCGACGGGAATGTTGTGCCTGGCGGCGTAGGCCAAGGCTTCGGGTCGGCTCATCTTCCATTCCCGCACCGGTGCAATGATCTTGAGGTCGGGGGCCAGGGTTTGGAAGGTGACATCGAAGCGGACCTGATCGTTGCCCTTGCCGGTGCAGCCGTGAGCGACGGCTTTGGCGTTGCGTTCCCGGGCCAAGTCCACCATGAGCTTGGCGATCAGCGGCCGACCCAACGCCGTCGCCAGAGGATACTTGCCCTCGTACATCGCCCCGGCCATGAGCGCCGGCCAGACGAAGCAATCCACGAACAGATTGCGGGCATCGACGGCTACCGCGTCCACCGCTCCCGTCCGCAGGGCCTTTTGCCGAATCTGCTCGATGTCTTCGCCCTGGCCCAGGTCGCAGGTGAAGGTGATCACGTCCAGACCGTATTTCTCCTTGATCCAGGGCACCATCACCGAGGTGTCCAGTCCGCCGCTATAAGCCAAAATGACCGTGTCCGCCATGCTCGCGTTCCCGCTCCAAAAAGCCGTCTTGATGCGCTTCGCCAACCTGGCGCGTCGTAAACTCTTAGTGTATGCCCGGTCGGAAAGAGCGTACAAGGTGGCTGAATCATGGACTTCGTCCTGCGAATTCCCCCCCGCGTTTATCGGGCGATGATTGCCCACGCCCAGGCCGAATCGCCCAAGGAATGCGTGGGTTTCCTGGCCGGTACGTCCGAGGGCGTCGTCACCGAGCATTTGCCGCTGGTGAACCGCCTGGCCGATCCGCGGCGATTCGAGTCCGAGGGGAAAAGCCAGTTAGCGGCGGAAAAACGTTGTCGGGAACTGGGCCTGCGAATCCTGGCCGTCTATCATTCCCACCCGACGTCGCCGCCGATCCCCAGCCGCACCGACACCGATCCGGATGAAAACCTCTGGGTCGGTCAGCCGGTGGTCAGCCTCATCATTTCGCTCGCAGGTTTGGAACCCGAAGTGCAAGCCTGGTGGCTGGAACCGCATCGCTATCGACCCGCGGAATGGACAGTACTGCCGGAAGAGGAAGCCAGAAGTTAGGGTGACGGGACCGTTGTCGCAGGTGCATCGGCATGAGGAACCTATGAAAGGAATCGGGGTTCAAAACACTGGCCCCTCTCGTGGACGACAATCTGGCGGAAGCAGACAGACTTGATTTCCAGCGGTCCGGTGGGGAAAGGCGGTGAGGCATGGTGCGGTGGTCGTCGGTACTCTTTTTCATGGTGACTGGTATCGCCGGCCTCCTGAGTCTGGGCGGTCCGACTGCGTTGTGGGCGGTGGACAAGGCCGACGTGCCCCGTCTGATCAAGCAACTGAGCGACCGGGACGTGATCCTGCGGCGACAAGCGGCGGAGCTGTTGGGGAAACTGGGACCGGACGCGAAACCGGCCACCGAGGCGTTAATCAAGGCATTACAGGACAACGACGCCTTCGTCGTCCGCTTCGCCGCCAAGGCCCTGGGCGGTATCGGGCCGGACGCCAAACAAGCCATTCCGACGCTGGCCAGGCTGCTTCGCCACGAAAGCACGGAAATCAGCGACGCTGCTTCCGAGGCCCTTGGCAAGATGGGACCGGAAGCCGTGCAGCCGCTCATTGCGGCGTTGAAGGAGGACGACGTTTTCGTCAAACAGCAGGCCGTGCGGGCTTTGGGGAAGCTCGGTCCTGCCGCCGCTCCCGCGGTGCCGGAGTTGATCGAGAACTACAAGAGCTTGCCAATGCGTCCCGGCCTCGTTCGGCGCAATGTCAATGCCGCCGAGCTACGCATCGCCATCGTGAACACCCTCGGTGACATCGGACCCGGGGCCAAGGATGCCGTGCCCGTACTGCGGGAGACACTGAGCAATCAGCAGGTCCGCGACCGGGGTCTGCGGCAGGCCATCAATCAAGCCATTCGCAAAATTGAACGCCCTGTCCGGGCCAAGCCGGGACAGACGGGCTGACCGTGCCGGTTCCTTCTCTCTCAGGCCAGTCCCTCGTCCGGCCCGACGATTCCGAGGAGCAATTCTTTCAAGCGATCTCGGGCCACGCTTTGCCCGGTGAACAGTTTCACCTGCATTTCCAGTTGGTCGAGCAGAATCTCCCGCGGATAGACGACGGGACAACCGCGAACTTCCGCTTCCCGGACGATCTGCGATTTCAATCCGATGGAAGTGAGATCCATCACGGTGATGTTCGGCTTGAGATAGCCGACGTGCAGTCCGCCGCCGGAATCGCTCTGTCCCTTGCGGGGCGGCTGCTTCTCCTCGCTGCAAACAATCAGCGTGTCGTGGACCGTGGCGTACAGTGCTTCCCACGGGACGTGGCGGCAGCCGACGGACTGGGCAATTTCCTGGGCGGCGTTGCGGTCGCGTCCGGCGATGATCGGAATGCCGCCGCGACGGTGGACGGCGTAGGCCATCATGCGGGCGTTGGGATTCGTCCCGGCGATCATGACCATGCGGCCATTCAGGGGCTTGTCCGCCGGGGCGCCACGGGAACGCAGCGTCGATTCCAGGGCATTCAAAGCCGCTCGACCGATGGTGTTGTACGCCTCCCATTGCTCCTGCTTGCGGACGAGCACATCGGCGGCTTGACACTGCTCGACGATCTTCTCCTTCTCCGTGGCGATTTCGAGGATGTCGTGGCGGTGTTCGGGATCGACCACGACGCCCGCCAGCCGCGTCGCCTCGATGACCTTGCGGAACAGCGGTATGTTGCCGATGGCCAGCGGCAGACAGCGGGCATTGACCTTCAAATCGGCAAAGGCCCCGTTGAGCACGCCGACCGTGGCATACTCCAACTCCGTGAAGCCGGTGACGCCGATGAAGCGGGTGTTCTTATCAATGGCCGGATAGTGGTAAACGTGGTTGAGATCGTGAACCGTCGGCTGAGCGGGATAGGTTTCCATACCCCGTTCTAGAGCGGCATAGGTCCACGGAGCGCCGAGCTTTTTGCCGAGAACGGTCAACATCACCCCCGGTTTTCCCAGACCGACGATGACCGTAGGCACCGACGCCTTGCCGAGTACCTGGACCAGCGGCCAAGCCTCTTCCGGCGTCCGGGCCAGGGTCGTGAGTTTGACCACGTCGGCGTTCTTGGAACAGCAGTCCTGATAGATTTCCGGCAGGTTTTTCGGGGTTTCCTGAAGGTTCGTGTAAGAGATGACCCGCTTGGCCGGAGGGAAAGGCCGAATCTGACCGGCGACGTCCACTTCGATTTCGACATAGTCCGCCTTGGAGACGATGCACTGCCGCAGCAGGGCAAGCCGCTCCTCTTCGCTGCCGTCCCATTCGCCCCCGTCCTTGGGCCGTCGGCAACTCATGATGACCGGTCGCGTCTTGTGCTGGAGCAGTTCGCCGATGTCGGCGTTCTTCTCGAAGCGATCCAGACGCAGCTCGATGAGGTCGCACTGCTTAGCGGCGTTCAGCATGTCTACGAGAGCGAACCGCCGCGACTCCTGAGCGATGGAAATGCAGATCATGACAGGATTTCCTTCTGAAAAACAGCCCGATGAAGCGACAATAACAAACCTCAGTGTGTCATAGGCACGTCGCATTTTCAATTGGCTGGAAAAGGCAAGGGGCGTCCCGCGGGCAAGCTCCGTCGGTACAATGCAACCCATGATCTGGAACACCAGCCAAACGAGACTGATCGACGGTTTCGGCCCCTTGCCCGTGATCCGGCCTGAAAGTGTTGCCGAGGTGCAGGAGATCGTTCGGCAGGCAGCGGCGAGGGGGGAGGCAGTTTATCCTGTCGGCGGCGGCACCCTGTTGAATCTGGGCTGGTCGCCGACCCGGCCCGGCGTCGCCGTGGACCTGACCGGCTTGAGTCAGGTCGTGGACTACCCCGCCCGGGACATGACCATTACCGTCCAGGCCGGCATCACCCTGGAGAAGCTGCAATCGCTTCTGGCAGCGGAGCGGCAGCGGCTTCCCGTGGATGTGCCGTTGCCAGGGCGAAGTTCGCTGGGCGGTGCCCTGGCCGCCAACGTCAGCGGTCCGCGTCGCTTCGGCTTCGGCACGTTCCGCGACTACGTCATCGGCATCAGCGTCGTGAACGACCGGGGCGAGGTAATCAAGGCGGGGGGCCGAGTCGTCAAGAACGTGGCGGGCTATGACCTGTGCAAACTCTACGTCGGCTCGCTGGGCACGCTGGGCATCATCGTTCAAGTGACGCTCAAGGTTCGGCCGGTGCCAGAAGCCTCGGTACTTTTGGCCGTGCCCGTCTCCGGGCAGAAACTGGCTGAGGCGCTGGATCGCATCCATGCGTCCCGAACCCGGCCCTGTGCCATCGAACTTCTTTCTCCGGCGACGGCGGACCGGATGGGGTTCTCAACCCGGGACTGGCTCCTGCTCATCGGCTACGAGGACAACCGAGCCGCCGTGGCATGGCAGGTGGAACAATTGGCTCGGGAACTTGGCGAAATCAGCCTGGCTGCGAACCGAATCTGGCGTGACGGTGATAGCCAGGAAATCTGGGCTCAGTTAACCGACTGGCCGCTGGGAGGAGATGCACAAATCGTTTGCAAGGCTTCCGTGTTGCCCAGTCGGACGGCGTCTTTCTGTTGCCTTACCGCCGCAGTCATCCCCGATGCGGAAATCCTGGTCCACGCGGGAAGCGGCATCGTCCTGGGTCGGCTGAGGGACATGGCCACTGCGAGCGAAGTCCTGCTCCGCCTGCGGAACGAGGTCAAGACATGCGGCGGCAGCGTCATCCTGCTGCGCTGTCCACCCGAGTTGAAACCAAGCCTCGATGTCTGGGGAGAGGCCCACGAGGCCTGGCCGCTCATGGCCGAGATCAAAGCCAAGCTCGATCCCGCCGACCTGTTCAATCCCGGCCGTTTCGTGTTCAAACCACCAGGTTCATCGCCAAGCCCCAGGTGAAGAAACAGGGCAGGGCAATGAGCAAGGCGTGTGGCCATTGAAACTGCATGACCAGCCACAGGGTCAGAAACCACGCAGCGAAAAGGACCACATCTCCGAACAGCGTCAAGAAGAATTGGCCATATCCACTCTGGGCCTCCAGGCCGGTGTAGAAAGCGGTTTCCGGAATGCGTTGTCCCTCGCTGTTCTGGTAATAAGCCGTGCCTTGGCTGCGGTCGATGTAGCCGTCCTTGTCGCGGACGACCTCCCATCGGACGGCCTCACCTTCGTCGGGAACGGCGATGACCACGGGAGGCGTCTGTGGCATGGGTCGGTTCTGGTCGTCCCGGAACTGCACCGTGCTTCCGCCGATCACGGTGCGACGATAGCGGATCTCCCGGCCAGTTTCCTCGTCGATCACGCGCAGTTCCTGAAACGTGATTGCCGCCGTTTCCGGCGTTCGCAGGAAAAGCATGTCGTCGAAATTGACCGGCCAGCGGGCTCCGCCGGAGAGGTTGAAGAGACTGGGAAGGACCAGGCCGACGGTCCAGATAATGCCCGCTCCGATCAAGGCCCGCCACCATAGGCCCTTGGCCAGCGTTTCGTAGAAGACGCCCTGGAGGAAACGGCTGCCGGCAAACAGCACAGCCGCTAGAGCAGGATAGACGAAGATGATCAGCAATACCTGAACCATGAGCCTGTCCGCGAAGCGTCTGCCGTTTTCTCAAGGGAATACCCTGGCAGGCATGATAAGGAATCCCGTGCGGGGCTGCCATACGAGACTCTGGGAAGGCCGGGAAAACTGGGGCGTCCCCGTCCGCAACGCCGAGGAAGTGCGATTGTGGAGAACAAGTCGGCTGTTATAATGCCGCACGCTTTTGGCCGCGGACATGGAGGGCGCGGCCGCCGAGGTCCTTTTCTCAAACCGGTCCCAGGTGCCATGCTGACGACACTGATGCTGGTGGGCAGTCTGGCCGCAGCCGCTCAGCCCGGCGAACGCGCGGAATGGATTCTGACGCCGCGGTTGGTGCGTGGCCAGGAACTCGTCTATCGCGGGACGGCTGCCGAAGTCAATCTCGGTCGCGGCGTCCATTTCAGCAAAAGCTACCACATCGACATCCGCTCCCTGGTGCTCGACGCCAAAGGCGATTCCTTGGAACTGGCGATCCAGACGCGCGTCGCTCAGCAGCAGCCGACGGAAGCCGACCGTGCCGACGGCACATCTTCCGGATCGGTGCGGCTGGAGGTCGTGGAGGTCGAGGGCACCGGCCGGATCGTTTGGCCGGCTTCGTCTCCCGCCTGGTTCGAACCGAACGGGCCATGCGTCCTGGAAGCCGGTTTCCTCCTTGAAGTGCCCCGGACTGCCGTGACCATCGGCCAGACCTGGACCATCGAACAGGCCCGGCAGCCGCCTCTGACCGTCAAGGTGCTCGGCCCGGAATCCTTGGGCAATCTCAGTTGCGTGAAATTGCAGCTGGAACAACAATCCCCGGAGTGGAACAACCCTCGGGCGGACAAGGCGGGTTGGCGAAGAACGGAAACCATCTGGATCACCCCCCGCCTTGGTGTCGCTCAGCGGATCGTACGCACCGTGGAAGTGCGAGAACCGGCTCATCGCGATCCGACGTATCGCCTGTCGACGCAATTCGATCTCGAAAGCAGTCTCCGCTACGAAGGGCAGTTCCTGGAAGACCGCCGCAGGGAAATCCTGGCCATCCGGCAATTCGAGGAGAGCATCCGCAGCCTGCTTCCCCGTGCGGCCCAGAACTCCGCCGCCCTCAAGCAACTCGCCTCCCGTGTGGAACAGTTTGCCGAGAAACACCCGGCCACGCCGTACCGGGAAGCCCTGGAGCGGGTCAAACGCTTCGCCCTGGACGCCAGCGAAAACCGTCTTCCCCCGGCGGTCGTCGGTCCGCAACCCGCCAGCCGATTCGCCATCGGTAAGGCGGCTCCCGATTTCCTTGTGCATGATGTCAAAACCGGGGAAGCTGTCTCCCTGCGGAAATGCCAGGGACGCGCCGTCCTCATGGTGTTTTTCCTTCCGGGAGCCGAATCCTGTCGGTTGTTTTTCCGCTTCGTCCAGGACCTGGCCGACCGGCACGGCGACAAGGAACTGGTCGTCCTCGGTTTCGCCATGTCGGACGACGTTGCCAAGACGACGGAGACCATCGAGCGGATGCAGGTCCGTTTTCCCGTCTGCCCCGGCAAGTCGCTCAAGAACTCCTACGAGGTCGAGGCCACGCCGCGCTTCGTCGTCGTTGATGCCGAGGGGATAGTGCGGGCCGCCTTCACCGGCTGGGGACCGGAAATCCCACCAGCCCTGGCGGAGGCCCTTCGCAAAAGCCTGCCAACCGTCCGCGTCAGCGCTCCCTGACCTGTCCTCCGTGTCTTCTCGGGGCTGCGGAACCGCTACCGCCGGCAGATTCGTCACAACGCTTCTCGCAAGTCCTCGACCAGCGGCTTGAATCCCGGATCGGTTGCCGAATACTATCATGACGGACTTGGCGAAATCGTTTCAGGATGGTGATGATCGCTTACCAGATTCAAAGCAGCAGTCGGCGATGCTCCCGCACGGGACGGGAACTCCAACCCGGAGAGCGGTTTTACAGCGTGCTGTATGACCGGGAAGGAAAATGGGTCCGGGAGGACTTGAGCGTTGAAGCCTGGCAAGGACCGCCGCCCGATGCTTTTAGCTTCTGGCTCAGCCGGGTGCCGGACAAGGAGCAGTCCCGACGTGTCATCGTTGACGACGAAGTGCTTACCGCCTGCTTCGAGCGTCTGGCTGAGGATCCCGAGCCGCAGAAGCTCCGCTTCCGCTACATTGTCGCCCTGCTGCTCATGAGGCGGAAACGGCTCAAGTTCGAGGACGTGGAAATTAAGGACGGACAGGAAGTCCTCGTACTCCGCGATGTGCGAACTCGGACGTGCCATCGGGTCGTCAACCCGCAGCTTACGGAACAGGAGCTCATGGACGTGGAACAGGAAGTCGAAAAACTGCTCGGCGTGGCATGAAGCGATCATGCCTGCATGGGCGCGAAAGAAGAGGCGATATATGCATCGCACAGGCCTGGTCGGGATGTTCCTGCTGACGGTCGCGGTCGGCTGCGCCTCGGGACCATTCTCCCGGCCGGGTAACGGACGCATGGCCGCTCCCGCCACGACGCCACGAGCCGAGCAGGTCGTCGCCCACCTCAACCAGCAGTGCCGGGGCATCCAGTCGCTGGAGTTTGATCGCGTCAGCATCCAGGCCAAGCAGGGGGTGCAGACCTTCGGCGTCAACGGCCTGATGGCCTACCAGAAGCCGCGAAACTTTCGCCTCATGGCCTCGGCTCTGAACACGACCTACGCCGATGTGGGTTCCAACGACCGCGAGTTCTGGTTCTGGTTCAACGAAGGGGACAAGCTGCAATATTACTGTGCCCATGACGACCTGCCCCACGCTCGGGGACTGGCTTTGCCTATCCATCCCGATTGGGTCGCCGAGGCCCTGTGCATTCAGGAACTCGATCCCGCGGAGCAGTATCAGGTTCGCATGGGCAACCAGCGTCTGGAACTCGTGAGCGAAACCACGGGACCACAGGGACAGAAGCTTCAGCGGATCACGACCGTGGCCCTTTCCGGTCCCAATGGCGGTCGCATCATCGCTCATCAGTTGCGGACTACCGACGGGTCGGAAATCTGGTCCGCGGACGTGACGGAGTATCAGAACGTGGGCGGCTTCGCGATTCCGCGGAAGATCACGCTTCGCTGTCCCAGTCAGCGATTGGAAATGCAGTTCAAGCTCGATGGCGCTCGGATCAACAGTCTCGTGCCGACACCGCAGACCTTCGCCCGGCCCAACAATTACCAATCGGTCAATCTTGCCCGCGTCGGTCCGCCCGCGGCTCCCAGCGGTACGCCGCAATCCATTCAGCGCGTCCGGGGCGGCGAGTAGTCCGCTGGCACCAACACCGGCTTCTCCGAAGCCTTGGCTTTCCCACTTTTACGCCCCCGGCGGGGCCTTCCTGTCTTCCGCACAATACCGCTTCGCCAAGTGGAAAATCTCCCTAAGCGGTCTATAGATGCAGGCGATTTCGCTGATTGAATCGCTTGCAAATGTGGAGGTTTAACCTCGTGGCGAAGGACGTGGTCGTCATCGGCGCTGGCCCCGGCGGGTTGGCCAGCGCCTTGTTGCTGGCGAAAGCCGGCTTGCGGGTTCGGATCCTGGAGCGGCAACCGTTTGTCGGAGGGCGGACCTCCACGTTCACGGTGGACGGCTTCCGCTTCGACCTCGGTCCGACGTTCTTTCTCTATCCCCAGGTTCTGGAGGGGATTTTCCGCAGCGTCGGCCGGGACTTGCGCCAGGAAGTGGACCTCATTCGGCTTGACCCGCAGTACCGCCTGGTCTTCGGTGCTGGCGGCGAATTGCAGGCGACTCCGGACGTGGATCGGATGGAGCAGGAGATTGCCCGTCTCAATCGGCACGACGCCGCTAATTTTCGCCGCTTCCTGGCCGATAACGCCGACAAACTCGAACGCTTCCGCCCCTGTCTGGAATCGCCATTTCTCGGCTGGCGGGATGTGCTCTCGTGGCGGCTGCTGAAGCTGGTGCCACGCTTGCGTCCGTGGCTGTCTCTGGACAGCGAACTGCGTCGCTACTTCGACGATGAGCGAGTCCGGCTGGCGTTCTCGTTCCAGTCGAAGTATCTGGGCATGTCGCCGTTCCAGTGCCCGAGTCTGTTTTCGATCCTGGCCTACCTCGAATACGGCCACGGTGTCTATCACCCCATCGGCGGCTGCGGAGCGGTGTCCCAGGCGATGGCCGACGCGGCGGAGGACCTGGGTGTCCAGATTCACCTCGGCGAGGAGGTCACGGGCATCGAGTTTCGTGGCCGACGAGCCGTTGGCGTCCGCACCGCGAAGGGGCACTATCGGACCGATGCCCTCATCATCAACGCTGACTTCGCCCAGGCCATGCGAAAACTGGTTCCGAACCAGCTGCGAAACCGCTGGCGGGATGAAAAACTGGAACGGAAGCGGTACTCCTGCTCGACCTTCATGCTCTATCTCGGCCTGGACGGCGAGTGCGACGGCCTCGCGCACCACACCATCTACCTGTCCGCAGATTACAAGACGAATCTGCGAAACATCGAAGTGGATCACGTTCTCAGCAAAGATCCGTCGTTTTATGTGCAAAACCCCTGCGTCACCGATCCGACCCTGGCTCCACGGGGCATGAGCACCTTGTACGTCCTGGTGCCGGTGACCCACCAGCATCCCAACGTGGACTGGTCCCGGGAACGGCACCCCTTCCGGAATCTCGTCCTGCGTCAACTGAGGAAGCTCGGCCTGGAGAATGTCGAGCGACGCATTCGCTTCGAGCGGATCGTGACGCCGGCCGATTGGGAACACGACCATCAGATCTATCGTGGAGCCACCTTCAACCTGGCTCACACCCTCGGTCAGATGCTCCACCTTCGGCCGCGCAATCGGTTTGAGGATTTGGAAGGCGTGTATCTGGTCGGCGGTGGCACCCATCCGGGCAGCGGGCTGCCGGTGATCTTCGAGTCGGCCAAGATTTCCTCCCGACTTTTGCTTCAAGATTTGGGGCTGGATCCGGCAGAAAGTTTTCAGGAGAACCAATCGGCGACGGCTTCTCCACAAGCGGTTTTGACGGGTTGTTGAAGGCTTTCGGCGGTGGCAGGGCAGTCTGAGCACGAGGTAAGAGTAAATGGCCAAACCCATCGGAATCATCGGCGGCGGTCTGGGCGGACTGGCGGCGGCGTGTGTCTTGGCCGCGCGGGGTTATCGCGTGGTGCTGTTCGAGAGCAATCCGTATCTCGGGGGCAAGGCGGCAGTGCTGCACGCCAACGGCTTCCGCTTTGACATGGGGCCGACAATCCTGACCCTGCCCTCCGTTCTGGCCCGCATTTTCGCCGAGGCAGGTAAAGACATCCGGGAGGAACTCGAACTCATCCCGCTGGACCCGCAGTGGCGATGTTTCTTCGATGATGGGTCCGTGCTCGACCTTGAAGCCGATGTGGACCGCATGACCAAGCGGCTACGGCAATTCTCCCCCGAGACTTCCAGCGACCAAGGCTACCGCCGATTCATGGATTTGTCTCGCCAGTTGCACGCCATTTCCGACCGCTATTTCTTCTGGAGGCCGGTGGGTGGTCTGGGCGATGTTTTCGATGCCCGGGGTACGTTTCGAGTCAACACGCTGCGGGACGTCCTGGCTCTTCGCATGGGGCGGACCGTGGCAGGTGTCATTCGCGGGCATGTTCGGGATGCCCGTGTGGCCCAGATGCTCGACCATTTCACGCAATACGTCGGCAGCAGTCCGGAGGCGTCGCCGGCGGTGCTCTGCGGCATCGCGCACATGCAGACCAGCGAAGGCGTCTGGTATCCGCGCGGCGGAACCCGAGCCGTCCCTGAGGCGCTGGAACGATTGGCTCGTGATTTGGGCGTCGAGGTGCGAACCGAAACGGGTGTCCGCCGGATTCTCACTGACTCGACCGGTCGGGTCAGCGGAGTGGAAACCGACCGGGGTGAGCGGATCGGCGTCTCTGCCTTGGTCTCGAACATGGACTGCGTTCGAACCTTCAAAGAGCTACTGGGCGGCAAGGCGGCATCAGCCTTTGAGCGGCAGCGGCATCACGAACCGGCCTGCTCCGGCGTCGTACTTTTCCTCGGCCTTCGCCAGCGCTACGACCATTTGTTGCACCATAACTTTGTCTTCTCCCGCGATCCGCATGAGGAGTTCGACGCCATCTATCGTCGTGGGGAGCCTGCCGAGGATCCGACATGCTATGTCTGTGCGCCGGCCCGAACGGAACCGCAGGTCGCTCCTCCTGGCGGAGAGGCCCTCTATGTGCTCGTCCATACTCCGTACTTGCGGCCGCATCACGATTGGAAGACAATGTTGCCGCGCTACCGGCGAGTAATCTTCGACAAGCTGTCCCGCACCGGCGGTCTCTTGGATTTGGAAGATCGGATCGCGTACGAGAGTGTGTTGACCCCGGAGGATATTCATCGGCGTTACCGCGTCCTTCAGGGGGCCATCTACGGCTTGGCCAGTCACGGGCGATTCCTCGGCGCATTCAAGCCCAACAACCGCAGCCGGCTCGTTCCGGGTCTCTACCTGGCAGGCGGGTCGGCTCACCCGGGACCGGGCATGCCGATGGCCCTGATGTCCGGCTGGATCGCGGCGGACGCCCTGGATCGGGACGGCGTGGCCGAAGATGCTCGCATCGCAACCTCGCTTCACACCCCGGCAGTGGCTACCCATGTCCACGATTCAACGGCCCTGGCGTGAAACCGACTTTGACTCGCTCCTGCCCCGGCGGTCGCTCTGGCTGATCGCCGCCTTTCGTCGTTATGTGTACTGGTATCTCCTCAGGCACTTCACCGCGATCCGGCTGGATCGTCGCGGATTTCTGCCGGAAGCTTTGAAAGCGCTTCAGCCAAGTGACATATGCTTGTCAACTTCATGCGAACGCTTACCCGACGGACCGGTGGTTGTCGTGCTCAACCATCCTTCCTGGTGGGACCCGCTGATATGCCTGGTGCTCAGTGATCTGTTTCCCAACCGCGTCCATTACGCGCCCATCGACTCCGCGTCGTTGGAGCAATATCGCTTCTTTGGCAAGCTGGGCTTCTTCGGCGTCCAGCCGCGCAGCGTCCCGGGAGCGCGGGTGTTTCTGCGGACTGGGCAGGCAATTCTCAACCAGCCGCGCTCCATGCTCTGGGTCACGCCGCAGGGCCGATTCGTGGACGTGCGGGATCGCCCGATCCGCATCGAAGCGGGGCTCGGCCATCTGCTTGCTCGGTGTCCTCATGCCGTGGTCCTGCCGCTGGCCCTGGAACTGACATTCTGGGAGCAACGTCTTCCCGAGGCGTTGGCCCGGTTCGGAGAGCCGATTCGCTGTGACATTCCGATGTCACCGCAGGACTGGACACGGCGGATCGAAACGGAACTGGAACGGAATCTGGATGAACTGGCGGAGGCTGCCCGGAGCCGGAACCCGGAGGCGTTTCTCATTCTGCTGGAAGGTCGGCAAGGAGTGTCGTTCTTCTATGATCTCTGGCGGAAAGCACGTTCCCGAATTGTGGGGTTATTCGGATCGTCGAGGCAGCCATGATTGGCCTTAGTGTTTCGCTCCTTGCCCTGACCCTGGCGGCCCTGCCCGCTCTGCTTTTCATTCGGAACCTGAGGCTGTACCGGCCCTGTCCGAAGAATGAGCGGCCGGGGCAGAATGACACTTGGCCGGGTGTCTCTGTGCTGATCCCGGCCCGCAACGAGGAGCGAAGCATCCGAGCCGCCGTGGAATCGGTCCTGACCAACCGCTACCCCGATTTCGAGGTTCTGGTTCTCGACGACGATTCCGAGGACCGCACGGCCGCCATCGTCTCCGAACTGGCGAGGCGCGATGCCCGAGTGAAACTGCTCAGCGGTCCACCCTTACCCCCGGGCTGGAATGGCAAGCAACATGCCTGTGCCGTGCTCGCTGGCGAGGCGACGCGGCCCCTGTTGCTGTTTCTGGACGCCGACGTGCGGCTTACCCCGGACGCTCTAGTCCGCTTAGTTAGGCAGTTGGAACTCAGTGAATCGGACCTGCTCAGTGGCATTCCGCGCCAAGAAACAGGCACGATTTTGGAAAAGCTGGTCATTCCGCTGATTCATTTCGTGCTGCTCGGCTTTCTGCCGTTGGAGCGGATGCGTAAAAGCACTCATCCGGCGTATGCGGCCGGTTGTGGTCAGCTGTTTCTTGCCAGGCGGTCGGCCTACGAGGCATCGGGTGGTCACGCGGCGATTCGGGAGACGCTGCACGACGGTCTTCGACTGCCCCGGGTGTTTCGGCAAGCCGGTTTCCGAACCGATTTGTGCGACATCACCGACTTGGCCGCGTGCCGCATGTACCGGGGAGCGTCCGAATTGTGGCGGGGTCTGGCGAAGAACGCCACGGAGGGATTGGCGGCTCCGTCGATCATCGGCCCGGCCACGGTGCTTCTGTTCGGGGGCCAGATTCTGCCGTTTGTGCTGGCCGGTCTGTCGCCCTGGCTCACGACGACGGCTGCGGTGTTGTCCTGGCTGGCCGTCGGCATGGCTTGGCTGCCGCGGTGGCTCGGCGTCTTTCGCTTCCGTCAGTCGCTCATGGGAGCGATTCTGCATCCGCTCGGCGTGGCCGTGCTCCTAGCGATCCAATGGTTCGCTCTGTTCCGCCAGCTGATGGGTGGGAAATCGGATTGGAAAGGCCGATCTTACCAGCCTAGTCGAGTAGAGGTCGGCGTCGGCTCGTGAAGACCGCTCGGCGGCGGCGACGTCGTCACTTGGTGGCGGCCGGGTCAGGCGGCTGAGACGGATTCGGCATCACGACCGGCGGATCGAAGCAGATTTCCTGCCGCTGAATGCGAACGCTCTCCGGAGCAGTGAAGCCCAGTCGCACCTGACTTCCTCGGATGTCCACCACGGTGACACGGATGTTGTCGGCGATGATGATGCTCTCGCCGATCTTGCGGGTGAGGACAAGCATTGGGGTCCCTCCCAGGTTGGGGCGTGTTTCCTCGGCAAACCGACGCTATTATACGCAGGCAAAGCAAGCCCTGCCCAGAGCGGCTTGTCCCGCTGCCCTTAACGATGCCGATCGGCGTCGGGGACAATGAGTTGCAGTGATCCGGGGAGGAGCCACGGCGATGATTTCGCGAACCGTTCTTGCCCTAGTTGGCCTACAGCTGTTGGCGGCCAGTGCCAGCTGGGGGCAAACCGCACCTGGGGATGAGTTATTCCACCATTACCTGTCCCTGCAAACGGCCCGGATCAGTCAGCGTTTCCTTGACGGGGCGACGAGCTGGGAAGAATGGACGGCCCGTCGGCCCCGCTTGCACCGGCAGTATCTCGAAATGCTCGGCCTGTGGCCCCTGCCGGAAAAGACGCCCCTGCACGCTACCGTCACCGGCATCCTGGAGCGGGACGATTTTGTTGTCGAAAAGTTGCACTTTCAAACTCGTCCGGGCTTGTACGTCACGGGCAATCTTTATCGGCCTCGCCAAGTCGAGGGGAAGCTTCCCGCGGTACTGTACCTGTGCGGTCATTCCAATAAGGGACGGGACGGCAACAAGACGGCGTATCAGCAGCACGGTATCTGGTTCGCCCGGAACGGCTACGTCTGCCTCATACTCGACACGTTGCAGCTGGGCGAGATTCCCGGCGTGCATCACGGTACTTACCGCGAAGGCCGATGGTGGTGGCAGGCGGTTGGCTACACGCCAGCGGGAGTCGAGTGCTGGAACGGCATCCGGGCCTTGGATTATCTCGAAAGCCGTCCCGAGGTCGATCCCGAACGTCTCGCCGTCACGGGACGCAGCGGCGGCGGAGCGGCTACCGTGTGGATCAGTGCCGCCGATGAACGGGTCAAAGTGGCCGTGCCCGTCAGCGGACATTCTGATTTGGAATGCTACGTCGCCGACAAGGTGATCAACGGCCACTGCGACTGCATGTTCCTCGTCAACAAGTACGGCTGGGAATGGACGACCATCCTGGCGCTCATTGCCCCCCGTCCTCTGCTGTTTCTCAATTCCGGGCATGACACGATTTTCCCGATGGATGGCAATGACCGCATCCGGGCACGGCTGGAACGGCTCTACGCCATGTACGACAAGGACGTGGCCAAGCGTTTCGATGTCGGCGTGGTGCCCGGGGGCCATGTGGATGGCGTGGAACTGCGGCTGATGGCTTATCGCTGGATCAATCGGCACCTGAAGAACGACAACCGCGAAGTCAGCGAGCCACCCGTGCCACCCATCCCCGGCCCTGACCTGCGAGTCTTCCCCGAAGACCAGGACCTGCCCAAAGACGCCGTCAACGGCCGCGTGGACGAAGTCTTCGTGCCGTTGCATCGTCCTGAGATCCCCAAGTCCGGGAACGAGTTCCGCACTTGGCGGGAAAAGCTGCTCGACCTTGTGGAGGAAAAAGTTTTCTCCTGGCCGGAAGGGGCACGAGCCGCCGAGGTGCTTCGCGCCAACACTGGCAACCGTGTGGTGTTGACGACGGAACCGGGGATGCTCGTGACAGCGACGCGGATCGTCCCACGACCCGAGAAGCCAAAACGCCAGTGGCTCATCGTGCTCAATCCCGACGAGGCGGAGGACCAGCTTCCCGAGTGGGCCAAGTCCCTGATCGGGAAAGACGATGCCGCTGTGATCCTGAGTCCCCGAGGCGGCGGCTCGTTCCGCTGGACGCCGAAATCGCCCCCGAACTATGTCGAACGTGCCCATGCTCTCGTGGGAACGACAGTGGACGCGGGCCGGGTCTGGGATGTCCGGGCCGTTGCTCGCTGGTTACATGAGAACGATGAGGATTCTCTGCGTGTCCAGGTCGCCGGAAGAGGGCAGGCCGGCGTTGTTGCGGCTTACGCAGCCTTGTTCGAGCCGGCCATCGAAGCGGTCACGCTCGTGGAGCCGACAAGTTCCCATCGACAGGGTCCGATCTTTCTCAACGTGCTGCGCTATCTCGATGTGCCGGATGCGCTCGGTTTACTGGCTCCGATGCCCCTGGAGATCATCGGAGCCGATGCCAATGCCTTTCGGCAAACGGTCGAGATTTACCGAGCAGCCGGTGTTTCCGACCATCTTCGCATGCGTTGACGCTCCGGTTGTGCGGAATCTTCTGCGGTTCCCTTCGGCTTCCGCGGTATTCCTGCTGGCTGTTGCGGCGGAGCTTTCAGCAGGCTGACGCGGCTTTCCGATGTCACTTCCCGAAGCATCGCAGCATTGCTCGGGAAGGATCGGCACCGCATGGATGCGAACCGCTCGCCAACCTGGAAACGTCGTTCAGGCTTCCTGCTACTGGCTACCGGCGTGTTCTCCGTCATGGGCTGCCTGAGCGGTTTTCATCCCATCCGTCCGCCTCAGGACTGGGCCGTCGCTCCGCCGCCGACTCCGCCCCGCGCCGCCCAGGACCATGTGTACGTCTTCTTCGTCCACGGCCTGGATCCGCTCGACTACGCCAACCTGAGCGGCCTGCGGAAGTTCGTCCACGACCTCGGCTACACCCGGACCTATTACGGCCAGGTGTATCATGGTCCGCATTTTGAGAAGGAAATCCTGGAGATTCGCTCGGTGGACGAACAAGCCCGCTTCGTACTGGTCGGGTTCAGTGCCGGGGCCAATGTCGTCCGCAACATGGCCAACAACCTGGCCGACGAGGGCGTCTTCATTGACTTGATGGTCTATCTTGGCGGGAACACGCTGGAAGACGAGGACCGCAACCGCCCTGCCAACGTTGGGAAGGTGCTGCACGTCCTGTGCAGCGGTTACATCTGGAAGGGCTATGACATCGCTGGCGTCGAGAACATCCGCTACCCGGACAAGTGGCACTTCGATTCGCCGTCCCACCCGGAAACGCTGCGGCGTCTGGCCGAGGAGTTGCTCGAAGTCAGCAGCCGAGTTACCGCTCTGGTCCCCATTGAAGACGAGCAACCGCAACAGGCTCCGATGCCCCGACCGGTCAGCCAGGTCCGCAAACCCGCGTCAGTTTCTCCAGACTGGGACCTCCTCAAACCGCGCGCCGCCCTGGAGCCGCCAACGAGCCGCTGGCCCCTGCGGAAACCCAGCGACTGGGCCAGGACGTTGACCCACTCCAAGCAGCCCATGGCCGCCAAGTAGGCCGGCTTGTGAGCAATTGAGAACTGATCCGCCGATCTCCCGCCAAAAAGCCTGACGAATCTAAGGGTTTTTCCTGCAACCGCATAAAGCCGCTGCTAGGTTCTTTTCAAGCCTCCGACCTTCGTTTACACTCTAGGTCGGTAATCATGAACAGCCCCGGAGCCTTTCTCCCGGAACGAGGCGGCCAAAACATGGTGAGCGGATGGGCAAGCAGGTAGCCCTGATAGTTCTGTCGCTGCTGCTCAGTTTCGGCTCGCTGGACGAGACGCTGATTGGTTCGCCCAACGGAGCGAGCCGTTGCCCCCTGTCGCCAATTTCCCCCGCTCAAGAGGAAGAGGATGAGCACAAGTTCACGGTAAGCGTGAGCAGGATCGGCAGCGAAAAGGCCCAACCAGGCTCTCGTCCATCCGCCGAGTGCTCTCACTCTGAAGTCCTTGCCCGACCAGCCAACACACCTCTGGTTCCTTTGGGAATTGCCCGCCCGTCCCGCCACAACGGCTTTGGTGGGCTGTTACGCTGTTAATGCCACACCGCGGTCGCCGCTTATTGGCAACCGCGCCCGTCGTTCCGCCTCGTGGCTCGAAAAATGGCTGAACCATAGCACGACCTGCAAGCTACCTGCGTTCAGCCCGTGTCCGCCGGCAGAGTGCTTCTCCAACCGTGGCAGATTGAGTTCGCAAGCAGCGCCGTGAGGAGCGGAAACCATGCTGCAAAAACTGGTTGCCGGGGCGCATCGTTTCCAGTCGGACATCTTCGCCAAGCATCGGGAAGTGTTCGAACGGCTGGCCGACGGCCAGCATCCGCAGGCGCTGTTTATCACCTGCTCCGACTCGCGGATCAACCCCAACCTGATCACGCAGACCGAGCCGGGCGACCTGTTCATCCTGCGGAACGCGGGCAACATCGTGCCTCCCTACGGGGCAGCCAACGGCGGCGAGGGGGCGACCATCGAGTTCGCGGTGATGGGACTGAACATTGACGACATCATCGTTTGCGGCCACACGCACTGCGGAGCGATGAAGGGCCTGCTCCATCCGGAAAAACTGGAAGAGATGCCCCTGCTGAAAAACTGGCTGAGGCACGCCGAGGCCACCCGGCAGATTGTCCGCGAGAAGTACCACGAGCTTCCCGAGGACCACCAGCTCAATGCCGCCATCCAGGAGAACGTCCTGGTGCAGATTGAGAACCTGCGGACCTATCCGGTCGTGGCCGCCCGACTCGCCTCCGGCAAGCTCAAACTGCATGGGTGGGTGTACAGGATCGAAACCGGCCAGATCTTCGCCTACGACGCCGACAAGGGGCAGTTTCTGCCACTGGCCGAAGAGCCGCACGAGATCCCCGCAGGCATTCTGCGAAGTGACCTGAGCATCTGATTGTCTTTGGCTGTGTCCGCCAGGAGGGCATTTGCCAGCCAAGCCGCGAGCAGGGATGCGTCCCAGAGGACGACCAACCATGACCTCCTGGAACAGCTACCTGAAGACGTTGCCGAACGACTTGTTGGCCTCCATCGTGGTCTTCCTGGTGGCCCTGCCGTTGTGCATGGGAATCGCCATTGCCTCGGGAGTGCCCCCGGACAAGGCGGCCGCGGCGGGACTGATGACCGGGATCGTCGGCGGCATCGTGGTGGGGCTTTTAGGCGGCAGCCAGTTGCAGGTGAGCGGACCCGCCGCCGGGCTGACAGTGATCGTTTACGAGATGATCCAGGAGTACGGCTGGGAGAAGGTCGGCGTGCTGTTCTTCGCGGCGGGAGCGATCCAGCTGGCGGCAGGGCTGATCCGGGTTGGCCCGTGGTTTCGTGCGGTTTCCCCGGCGGTGATCTATGGAATGCTGTCCGGCATCGGCGTGCTGATCTTCGCCAGCCAATTTCACATCATGCTCGATGACTCTCCGAAGGGTTCGGGCTTGATGAACCTTATCTCTTTTCCGGAAGCGATTTATAAGGGCATCGTGCCGACAGGCGAGGTGCAGCACGAAACGGCAGCCCGCATCGGCATTCTGACGATCCTCGTTATCATCGGATGGAATCTGCTGCCGAAAAGGATCCGCCTGATCCCAGCGGCGTTGATCGCCGTGGTCATCGCCACGGTGGTCGCAACCGTTCTTAATCTGCCGATCAACAAGGTGCAAGTGCCCGAAAACTTTTTCGATGCCATTCAGCTACCAGTGCTGCCCACCTGGGAAGACCTGGCCCATTGGCAGAAGATGGCCATTTCCGCCGTGTCCTTAGCTTTCATCGCCAGTGCCGAGACGCTTTTGTGTGCCACTGCCGTGGACAAGATGCATCAGGGGCCGCGGACGAACTACGACCGGGAGTTGGCGGCTCAAGGCGTTGGCAACATGATCTGCGGGCTGATCGGCGCTCTACCGATGACTGGCGTGATCGTTCGCAGTGCAGCCAACGTGGATGCCGGAGCCAAGACGCGGCTGTCGGCGGTTCTTCACGGCGTCTGGCTGCTGCTGTTCGTGGCGTTCCTGCCGCAAGTGCTCAGTTACATTCCGACCGCAGCCTTGGCCGCCCTGCTCGTGTACACCGGCTACAAACTGATCAACTTGAAAATCATCCCGACCTTGGCCGAGTACGGCTGGAGCGAAGTCGCTATCTACATCGCCACGGTCGTGTTCATCGTCGCTACCGATCTGCTGACCGGAGTGGTCATCGGCATCATTCTGGCCGTCATCAAATTGGCCTGGACATTCTCCACGCTCGAAATTGCCGTGACGCGAGACTCCGTCAGCCAGCGAACGATCATGCACCTGCGGGGAGCGGCGACGTTCATGCAGTTGCCCAAGCTGGCCGCAGCGCTGGAGCAGGTTCCGCCCAACTCCCATCTGCACGTCCATTTCGAGGAGTTGTCCTACATCGACCACGCCTGCCTGGATCTGCTCATCAACTGGGAGAAGCAACACGAGGCGACCGGCGGCACGCTCGACATCGACTGGGAAGGCCTGGAAGCCCGCTTCCGCCGCCCCGCCTTCGCCAACGGCAATCGCAACACGCAGCCGAAGAAGCCTTCGGAAGCGGCTGCGTCCCCCGTGTCGTCCGCTGCGGAAATCCCCGCAGGTGCTGCCCCTGGCGTGTCGGAAGCGGCACCGCGCCGATAAAAAACGGCCCTGAGACGGAGTCGGATCTCAGGGCCGCACGCTGCCGGGACTCGGAACGGGAGCGGTTCGGCAGACTGACCGGCTTAGAACTGATCCAGGAAAAAGTGGAAGCCGCGGTGATACCGACGGTTTTCCAGAATTTCGTAGCGATACCAATTGTCCCGCTGGAGCGGGTAGGCCATGTACGGCGGAGGCGGCTGGAAAGACAGCCGCGGATCGGGCCAGCGGTACAGGTTCGGCCAGTAGGTCGGCGGCGTGTACCGGAACGGCCAGTGGTACAGCCGCATCGGATCCTCGGCGGAAGCGGTCGAAGACCCCGCCAGCCAGGCGGCAAGGGCCATCAGCCCGGACACCAGAATCGGCCAACTACGACGCAGCATCGCACATCCTCCCGACGGGGCCTCGCAAAGCATCTCCATCCTGACCTTGCTATCGCCATCCCGGGCTGACCATCCGCAATAGATCGGCCCGCTTTGACCGACTCGAAGGGACGGACCTGCCGCCGGTGCCGAAGCAGCCTGGGCTTCCGAGACTATGGGCCGCGCGGCCCGTAAAAGTTCTTTCGCCCAAGGGGACTCTGCCGACGCTCTACTGCCCGTATTCCTTGCGAAGGAACGTCTGCACCTCCTCCCACAACTCCGCCGCCTGGGCGAAATCCACCTCCATTGCCTTGAGGCGAGACGGCGGTTCGATCGGGAGATTCGCCTGCACGTTGGGATTGAGCGGAATCTGGGCGCTGCGGCCTTCCGCCAGCCGTTTTTCAACGGCGGGGCTAAGCAGGTAGTCGAGCAGCTTGCGGGCCGATTCCGGGTTGGGGCTGCCCTTGATGATCGCCAACGTGTTGGGCAGAAACAGGGTGCCGATGGTTTGCTGATCGGGATAGAGGATGCGGACGGGTCGGCCGTTGCGGATTTCGATGATGGCGTCGTCCGTGTCGGTCAGGCCGACGTCGAAGCGGCCCTCGGACACGGCGATGGCCACGTCCTTGTTCCCCGGCAGCAGCGTGACGTTGGGCCGAAGCTCCGTGTAGAACTGCTGGGCTTTTTCCTTGCCCAGCACCTGGAACAGACACGCCGCTTGGGTCGCCGTCGTGCCGTACTGCGGCTTGGCCATCGCCACGCGGCCCTTCCATTTCGGAGCAGTCAATTCCAGGATGCCTTGGGGCATCTCCTCGGCGGACAGTCGGTTGTTGACAATCAGGATGCGGGCCCGGGCGGCGAAAGCGTACCAGGCGTTGTTCGGTCCCCTGGCCCAGGCGGGAAACGGGTCGGCTGCCGAGGTCGGTGTTGGTTGCAAAAGGCCCTGCCTTTCCAAACGGACCATGTTGACCGGCTCGTTGTTCCAGAACACATCGCAGCGGGGATGCCGCTTCTCCTGCACGATCGCTTCATAGAGGCTGACGGACTTGTTCGCCTCGGTGTCGGCACGTACATCCACCTTGATGCCGCTCTCCCGCTCAAAGTCGGCCAGGATCTCGGTGGCATACTCCAGATCCTGAGCACAATACAGCACCACCCGTGGACTCGGCTTGCCGCAGCCGACGGCCATTGCGAGTAACAATCCGATAACCCAGCGTCGCCAGGACATGTTCCCTTCCCGTTGATCAAAGCCCGTGAGGCCAGGGCAGTTTGTTCTTCAACATCCTAACCGTGCATCCCCCTCGACGTTAACAGCCACGGGCGGGGCCAACCGGGAAGGGTGGCTAGGAAACGCGGACTAATGCGGTATGATGGGCCGACTGATGCAACCGGTGCGAGGGGTAAGCCATGCCGGAATTTGATCCCTATCCGCTCGTGCTCCTGGTTCTGGGCATCGCCACCATTTTCACCCTCATCATCTACTTGCGGATCAACGCCTTCCTCGCCCTCATTACCGCCGCCCTGCTGGTTGGTCTGCTCTCGCCGCGGGTCGTGCTCCAGACAGCGGAAATGGATGCCTACGAAAAACTGGCCAAGCCGATCAATGACGGACTCAACTCCCGAAACCTGACGGAGGCCGCCGCAAAGGTGGAAAAGCTGGCTGATGAGGCCGTGGCCCATTCCCGAGGCGATCGACCCTCGCAGCCGCCGCGCCTGGCCCTGCTCAATGCCCCGAAGATGGTCGCCTACGCCTTCGGCGATCTCATGGGCAAAATCGGCCTGGTCATCGCTTTTGCCAGCATCGTCGGCAAGGCGTTGATGGAGAGCGGAGCAGCGGATCGCATCGTCCGCTTTTTCGTGCGGCTTTTCGGGCCGAGGGCCGGGGGGCTGGCCTTGCTGGCCAGCGGCTTCGTGCTGTCCATTCCGGTGTTTTTCGACACGGTGTTTCTGCTGTTGGTGCCGTTGGCCAAGGCCTTGCGGCTGCGGACCGGCAAGGATTATCTGCTCTATGTCACCGCCATCGGAGCCGGAGGGGCGATCACCCATTCGCTTGTTCCGCCGACGCCGGGACCGATCGGCATGGCGGAAATCCTTAACGTGGATCTCGGCCTCGTGATCGTTGTGGGCATCCTGGTCGGCGCGCCGCTAAGCTTGATCGGCTATGCCTACGCAGCCTGGGCCAATCGTCGCTGGCCGACGCCGCTGCGTCAGGTCGGCAGCGTCTCCTTGGAAGAACTGGAGCGAACGGCCAATCGCCCCGACCACGAATTGCCGTCCCTGGCTGCGTCGTTGACGCCGATCCTGCTGCCCGTCGTGCTTATCACCGCCGCCACCGTGAATGCCGCGCTGGCCAAGGTGCTGACTGACGGCGAACCGATGGTGGAGGTCTTCGGCGCTCGCATGGGCATCAGCAGCGTGCTGGAGTTCCTCGGCAATCCGAACATGGCGTTGCTGCTGTCGGCGGGGGTGGCGATGTTGCTCGTGGCCCGGCAGAAGCGGATGAATCGGCATCAGTTGGCCGTCTTCACCGCGGCGGCTTTAGAAGAGGCGGGCATGATTCTCCTCATCACCAGCGCGGGCGGCTCGTTCGGCTTCATGCTGCGGGCCGTGGGCATGGGAGAGAGCCTGCAAGCTCTGACGCCGAGCGAAGGCGGCGGTCTGGTCATCCTCGCTCTGGCCTGGGGCATCGCGGTGCTGTTCAAGATTGCCCAGGGTTCCGGCACCGTCTCCATGATTACCACGGCGGGCATCATCATGCCGATCGTCACCGCCGGCATGGAGCGGACCGGCCTGGGCATGGCGGAATACCTCGGCTACCATCCGGTCTATCTGGTCATGGCCATCGGGTGCGGTTCGAAGGTCGGCTCGTGGATGAACGACAGCGGCTTCTGGGTCGTGTGCAAGATGGGCGGACTGACCGAGGAAGAAACGCTCAAGTCGTGGACCGTCACCCTGGTGGTCATGGGCATTTCCGGTATCGTGCTGCTTCTGGCCCTGGTGCATGTCCTTCCTCTGACCTGAACCAGATTGGCGTCACATCGCATCTACTGCGTGATGGAAGCCGCGTCCTCGGGGCAGACTGCGAAGACCTTGCGGGCGGTAGGGCGGTCGGCTCGGAGGTTCCTCGGCTAAGCATTGCACTTGGTCCTCGCATTGTGCCGATGTTAACGCAGGTAGGGACCGCTCCGAACATGCCGTGGAAAGGAGTCCTGGAATGGCGAAATCGCATGGGACCAAAGGGCTGCTCGCCGGTCTGGTGGCTGTCGCCTGGGGAGTTCCGGTCCTGGCAGCGCCTCCCAGCGTGGACGATATGCTGGCGTTCCGGCCGTATCAGCGGGGCGTCGTCATCAGCACGCCGACCGCCGCCGAGAAAGCCTCGTGCAAGGTCGAACTGATGCAAGGCTCGGCCAAGGGGACGAGCGGTTGGGTGCTTCGTGACCCCAACGGCCGACTGCTTCGCAAGTTCTTCGACACCAACGGCGACCGGGTTCCCGATCAATGGTCGTACTACAAGGACGGCGTCGAGGTCTATCGGGAACTGGACACCAACTTCAACGGCAACCGCGATACCTACATGTGGCTCAACTCCGGCGGCATGAAGATCGGTATCGACCGTGATGAGAAAGACGGCATCATCGACACTTGGCAAGCCATCTCCGTAGAAGAACTCAGCCAGGAAGTCGTCAAAGCCCTGACGGCGCGGGACTTCAAGACCCTTCAGGCGCTGTTGGTTTCGGAGGACGATCTCAAAGCTCTCGGCCTGCCTGCCGCCGAGATTCAGCGGATTACGGCCGTGCAGAAGCAGACCCCGGCCAAATTCCAGGCCACCTGCGGGAAGTTGTCCCATCTGAACGAGAACACCCGCTGGCTGCACGTGGAAACCGCGGCCCCGAGCCGACTGCCCGCCGACGCCACCGGAGCCAAGCGGGACATCCTCATGCACTACCGGGCCTTGGTCCTGATCGAAACCGGTAACAAGGCGGACATGATCCAGCTGGGTGAGATGATCCTCGTCGGCGAAGCGTGGAAGCTTATCGACGCCCCAGTTCTCGGCGATCAGGAGGCCGCTCCGGCGGACAGCATTGCCGGCGGCACCGCTCCCGTGCCCAGCGATCCGATGGTGCAGGAAATGCTCAAGCGGGTTGCCGAACTCGACAAGTCCGCTCCTTCCTACGCCGGCATGGGTGTCAATCCCGCCGTGGCGAATTACCATCTCCAGCGGGCCGACCTCCTGGAGCAGATCGTCGCTCGGCTTTCCGAGGCCGAGGCCGGCCAGTGGATCAAGCAACTGGCGGACAGCCTCAGCACTGCCGTCCAGGCCAGCCCGTCGAGCGATTCGCGGGCCTATGATCGGCTCCTGAAACTGGCCGAGAAGACCGCCAAGGATCGGCCCGGCTCCGACGTGGCCGCCTACGTCGCCTTCCGCGAACTGACCAGCGACTACTCCCGAGCCGTCTCCGAGGCCAAGAATGCCAAGGCGATGCTCGATACGCAATCCCGGCACGTCGAACGTCTGGCTCGCTTCGTCGCCGCCTATCCCAAGGCCGACGACGCCGCCGATGCCCTCCTGCAACTGGGCATGATTTCCGAGTTCCAGGGCAAGGAACAGGACGCCCAGAAGTGGTACGAACAGCTGGTGCGGACGCACGGTTCCTCGCCCCAGGCTGTCAAGGCCGCCGGAGCACTCCGCCGCATGACGCTCGAAGGGAAGCCGTGGGAGATCGGCGGGCAGGTCACCAGCCTCAACGGCGTGCCGTTCTCGATGGATAAACTCCGCGGCAAGGTCGTCGTCGTGTACTACTGGGCTGACTGGTGCCAGTCCGCTCCCGCCGACTTCGCCAAGCTCAAGCAGCTGGCCCAGACCTACCGCAGCCAGGGACTGGAAATCGTCGCCATCAGCGTGGACGACGACCAGGCCCGGGCCGAGGCCTTTCTGCGGCAGCACAACCCGGTCGGCTACCAGCTTTACGCTCCTGGCGGGTTGGAAGGGCCGGTCGCTCAGCATTACGGCCTGATCATCTTCCCGAACATCTTCCTGGTCGGTCGGGATGGCAAGGTTATCAACCGCAACGTCGAACCGGCCGCGTTGGAAGACGAGGTCAAGAAAGCGATGAAGTGATTGCCAGGAAAAGGCGACGGTGACTGGCGGCGGGACGAGGCAGACCTCTGCTTCGTCCCGTCCCATTTTTTCCAAGGTTGGGAGTGCGGTTCACACGTCCCACATGATCTGCTCGAATTCGGGAGTCGGTCGGGTGAGGCTGATGCAGGCATCGCGGGGAGCGCGGTCGCGGCTCTGATTGCCTTCCATGAGTTCCACGAAGAAATGCAGCGGCTCATTGACTTTGACGCCGAGGCAATCGAAGGGAAGGCTGACCGCGACGATCTGATCCACGCCGACTTCGATGTGAGGACAGGGAATCGTCTGCCCCTGGCGGACGAGTTCCACGGTCTGCGAACTTTTACCCGGATCGTGGATCCGCAGCTCGTAGCCTGCCGGATCCACGAAGCCGACGATGAGTTTGTCGAACGGAGCCAGGGCCGATTTGGCGGGACCGTCGAAGTCCACCCGGATCAGCAGCCGCTCCGGCGTGAAACCGAAGAAGATTTCGCGGATGGGTCCCAGCGTCACCATCGCCATAGTGCCGCGCTCGTTCTGAGCGACGTAGTGACCGGCCCCCATCCATTCGATGGGTCGGCGTCGGCCGTCAGGCTTGACGTCGAGAAATGAGGTCGGCTGCGTGTGGATGGCCCGGGCGGCGGTGCGTTTGTTGATCGGTCGGCCGAGGTGCGGAGGAGGCAGTTCGCCAAGAAGCACATAGACGTTTTGCAGATGCTTGCGGAACAAATAGTCGAACAGTCCGTCCTGCGGGCTGGAGTGTTGCGGGCCGTACCACCAGAACCAGTCGCTGCCCTCGGCGACGTAGATTTCCCGCCACGCCAAAGCGGCTCGTTCCGGCGAAACCAGGCCCTGAGCCTGCCGCTGCACGAGATGTTCCCGCGTCTGGTGCAGCAGGTCCCAGGCCTGATTGTCCTCTTCGTGGCCGATCCAGATTTCGAAGTTGTGATTGATCCAGCTTCCAGCGAACAGATGCGTCAGCCTTGTCCGCGGTGGATACTTTTCCAGGTACTCGCTGACCTTCATCGGCTTGATACCGCGGGTATGCGTCGCCAGGTGGTACAGCTCCCTTAGGAACTCGACGCCGCCGCCGTGATAGTGTTCCCAGCAGTTTTCCCCGTCCAAAATGACGCTGACCAGCGCCGGCTGATTGCCGCCGACCGCCCGACCGATGGCCGACACCTTGCCGATGAAGTCCTCCGCCGCCGCCTTGCCGTCGCTCCGCTGATAATGGAAGCCGATCAAGTCGCTCAGGGCATGGTCGCGGAAGATCACGCTGAGTTGATGCCCGGCTTCCTCCACGCGGTACGGACAATACATCTGCTCGGGATTGCGGACGTGCCCGCGGCTGTCCCGGCCGACGAAGCCGTGCGTGGACCGGCTCAGGATTTCCTCGTCGGTGGCGATCCATTGGATGCCGTGGCGGGCTATCAGCGGGATCATGATCTGGCAGACCGACCCCTCCGCCGGCCACATGCCGACGGGAGCCTGGCCGAAGACCGCCTTGTGCTGGGCGATGGCCTCGGCGACGTGGAACTCGGCGTCCTCGGGATAGCCGAGCTGATAACGCGGCAGCCGAATATCCGGCGTCGCCTCCCGAGCCACCCGCTTGTCCAGAAGCAGGGGCAAGATCGGATGGTAGTACGGCGTGGTGGTCAGCTCCACCTGGCCGCGTTCCATCAGTTCCCGGTGCAGCGGAATGACCTGCCGCATCAACTCGAAATGCTTGTCCAGCACCAGCCGCTTGTCTTCCTCGGTGAAGAACTTGCCCTTGGCGACCAGTTCCTGCAGCGCGGGATCGCGTTGAACCGCCAGCGGATGAATCCAGGTGAGATTGAACCACACCTGCAAGTCGCGGAGGTCGCGCTCCTGGAAACGCCGCAAGGCTTCAGGAGCGGAGCTGCGGCCGAGATTGCGGCGAACATAAAGTTCCGCGTAGCGGGGATAGGGCCGGATCATCCGCTCAGGGTTGGCCATGAAGAAGTTGTCGAGGATGAACATGGCCTGTTCCCGCGTCAGGCTGTTGGCGGGGATGCGGGAGAGATTCAGAAAGTGATCGCTGGCGTTGCGTTCGGTGTAGTCCTGAAGCTGATGGACGAGGCTGGGCACGAGGTTGATCGTGCAGTGCATCTCCGGCACCTCGCGGAGATGCATGGCCATGCCCCAGTAGTCCTTGACGCCGTGCAGACGCACCCAGGGCATCGGATTCTCCCGGGCGATGTCGTCCGGGTAGTATGGCTGATGCTGGTGCCAGACGAACGCCAGGGCCACCTCGCCCATGTCCTACCTCCGCAACCGCAGATACAGTTGCTCGTATTCAATCGCTCGCCGCCGCCATGACCAGTCTTGCAGCATGCCCGTGCGCTGAATCTGCCTCCAGGTCGGCTCGTCGTGATACGTGTGGATCGCCCGCCGCACTGTCTGGACCAGGGAGGAGGCCGTGTAGTCTTTGAACACGAAGCCCGTCGCCGTCCCCGCGGCCAGTGTCTGCGGCGTGACGTCGGTCACGGTGTCGTTCAACCCGCCGGTCTTGCGGACGATTGGCACCGTCCCGTATTTGAGGCTGTACAACTGGTTAAGCCCCGCCGGCTCGAAGCGGCTGGGCATCAGGAACATATCCGCTCCGCCTTCGATCTGATGGGCCAAAGCCTCGTCGAACTTGAGCACGGCGGCGACGCGGTTCGGCCAGCGATGCACCAATCGCTTCAACATCTCATGATAGACCGCTTCCCCTGTTCCCAGAACGACCAGTTGCACGTCCTCTTCCAGCATCTGCGGAGCCGCCATCGCCAGCAAGTCGAGGCCTTTTTGCTCCACCAGCCGGGTGACCATGCCGATGAGCGGCACCTGGGTCCTCACCGGCAGGCCGAGCCGTACCTGCAAAGCCGTTTTGCACTTCGCCTTCCCCGCCGCGACCGTTTCGACGGAGTAGCGGGCCGGCAGAAACGGATCGGTTTCCGGGTTCCAGGAATCGTAATCCACGCCGTTGATGATGCCGACCAGCTTCTCGCGGTGATGCCGCAATACGTCATCGAGTCCACAGCCGTGTTCCGGCGTCTGGATTTCCCGGGCGTAGGTCGGACTGACGGTGCTGACCAGATCGGCGAAGACGATGCCGCCCTTGAGCAGATTGAGCTTGCCGTAGAACTCCAGTTGCCGCCAGTTGAACAGTTTCCAATCCAGCCCCGTGAGCATCATGTCCCAATGCCAGAAGACCCCTTGATAGGCGAGATTGTGGATGGTGAATACGCAGCGGATTGCCTGAAAACGGGGGTCGCGCTGGCTGTACAACTCCCGCAGATAGACCGGAATCAGCCCGGTCTGCCAGTCATTGCAATGGAGGACGTCGGGCCACAGGTCGAGGACTGGAATCGCTTCGAGAACGGCTCGGCTGAAAAACAGGAACCGCGAGAAGTTGTCCTCGTAGTCCCGCATCTTGCCGCCGGGAAGCCGATACTGATACAGGCCCTTCCCTTCCGCCGGGTCATCCCGGGAGAAGAACCGCTCCTGCTCGATGAGATACACGGTCACTTCCGAGCGGGGAAGTCGGCTTCGCCACAGCCGCCCGAGATGCGTTTCGTTTCCGATAGGAACACTGACGTGATGCTTCGTTGGCTCAAGGGGCACGCCAGCCTGGCGAGCGCAGTTGTAGAGGGGAACGAAGACGACGCACTGATGCCCCCGTTCGGCCAGGGCGCGGGGCAACGCTCCAACGACGTCGCCCAGGCCGCCGGTCTTGGCGAACGGCGTCGCCTCGGAGCTGGCAAAGACAATCCGCAGCGGTGCGGCCGCGCGTTCCCCCGCGGCGATGGTGGCTTCGGCAGGCGAACCCAAGGCGGCTTTCCAAGTGTCATTGTCCATTGTGTCAGGCCATTGTCAAACTCTAGCCGAGCCAAAGGAATTCCGCAACGCCAAGCGAGGCTCTCTTGACCTCTTGCCAGTCTCGGACAGTCAGGGTTTCGGCCTCTCGATCCGCAACAGGGTGAAAGGAGCCAGGCTCAGGATGTTGACATGGCCGCTGGTGTCTTCGCAGATGCCCAGCAACACATACTTGGTGGTCACCGTGCCGTCCGCCAGCCGAGCGATGCCGTGGTGCCAGGGCAGTTCCTTGCCGGAAGCGTCCTTGAATTCCGTGTAGTCCGGGTTGCGAATGGCGATGGGACCGAGATCGCGGGGAGCTGGGTCGCCGGGCCGATAATGCACGAGATGGCCCAAATCAATGCCGTACTTCCGCTCCGTGACCGCAGCCCAGACGTCGCCGCTCGGCCCGACGCACAATGCCCGGCAATCGGTGCTTTTCGCCCCGGGAATGAGCGGACCCAGACTCCTGCCCGGCAGCACCTCGCCGTCGCCAGTCAGATCGTAGGCGTAGAGTTGGTTGGTGCTCATCGGCACGCAGTAAAGCGTCTTGCCGTCCGAAGACACGTCCCAATTGAGCGGATGGCTGTTTGGATCGGCCAGGCGGGATTCTGAGGAAGGCGGCTGGCCGTCAATGGTCTGCCGCAGCCGTTCCAGCCGTTTCTTGTCGGGGTCATAACGGGCAATCTCGCCGCCGAGGATCGGATGGTAGGCCCGCCCTCGGTGGTCCAGCACGATGAAGGCATACATGTGCCGGGTGTCGAGCAGGTCCGTGTATTGACCCGTCGCCAGATCGAGGACGAGAAAATGGCTGCTTTCGATGGGCCGTTCGTCGCTGCACGTCGAGACGTAGCCCAGGTTCCGGCTCTCGTCCGCCACGAAACTGATGATTCCCTGATGCGGGATGGGAATCGGATAGACCTTCGTCCTGCCCGTGCTCGGGTCGTACACCATCGGGTAGCCGCCCGGATAATCGGTCCGCTTCTCGTCCTTTTCCGGGTAACCCTGTTTCGTGCCGAAGTAAATCTTGCCACTGGGACCGACGAAATTGCGGGTGTGAATCTTGGACTGGGCGGCGAAGCCCGTGGCCGTGGTGCCGATTTCCTTGTGAGCATCCACCACGACTTTCATCTGCTTCGTCGTCGGGTCGAACTCGACGAGGTAGGCGTTGACGCCATACTTGGCCGTACCGATGTAGAGCCGACCGTTCTTGCCGCAAACGATGCTGAAGTATCCGCTGCCTTGATTCGTCGTTTCCTTCGGAATGGCGTAGGCCGTCGCCTGGAGCCAGTGCTTCGGAAGCGGCTCGTCGCCTGCCATTGCGCTGGACAGGGCAAGGACCAGGAGGCATCCAACAAATCCGGCGATCAGTCGGCTTGCCAAAGGAACCATGCGTCCTCCGCATTTCACGGGCCTGTGGTGCGACAACCGCTTGCTCCCTTTCCATCCTAGCGGTTAATCTGAGTTTCGCTCGAAACTCTCCTACAGGGGGGCAATCGCGATGTCAATGCGGTGTTGGCTGCTTTGCGGTTTGCTCGGGCTGCTGGCCCAAACGACATCGGCTCCCGGAGCGGAGCCGACCCCGGAGGCCCGCGGTTTCGACGTGGACCCGTATTACGTCCACCGCGGCTATCCGAAGTTGACCACGCCGATGTGGGTCGGCGAAGAGGGCGTCGAGGCGGTGGTCATCCTCGGCATCGACGACATGCGCGGCCATCAGCCCTGGGAGGCGTATCTGCGGCCCATTCTCGAACGTCTCAAGCGGATCGACGGTCGAGCACCGGTCAGCATCATGACCTGCGCCGTCGAGCCGAATGAGCCGCATTTGCAGAAGTGGCTTCAGGAAGGCGTCAGCATCGAGTGTCACACCTATGACCATCCCTGCCCCATCCTCCGCGACGGAGACCTTGCCAAGGCCAAGCGAACCTACGACCGCTGCGTGGACCTGATGTTCTCCATCCCGCACAACGCGCCAGTTGCGTTCCGCACTCCCTGCTGCGATTCCCTCAACACCAACTCGCCCCGGATGTACGCCGAAATCTTCAACAATACCACCGGGAACGGCCGTTTCCTCCACATCGACACCAGCGTTTTCCACCTTTTCACCGCCAACGATCCCGATCTGCCGCGGGAACTCGTGCTGGATGCCGATGGCTCCGAGCGCTTCCGCAAGTACCTGCCCCGCGACCGGTCCTTCGTCAACCTCATCGAGGACTACCCGTACCCTTACGTCATCGGCCGGGTCTGCTGGGAGTTCCCGTGCATGGTGCCGAGCGACTGGCAGGCCCAGCACCTCCACAAGCCGAACAATCCCATCACCATCCGCGACTGGCAGGCTGCCTTGGATTGCACCGTCATCAAGCAGGGCGTCTTCTGTCTGGTCTTCCATCCGCACGGCTGGATCAAGAACGAGCAGATCGTTGACTTGATTGACTATGCGGTGTCCAAGCACGGTCGGAAGGTAAAGTTTCTCACGTTCCGCGAGGCCCTGGATCGCCTGAACCGCAACTTTCTCAAGGGGGCTTCGCTCCGAAATCCCGATGGCAGCGACGCGGGCATCCGCCTGGTGGACCGCGATGGCGACGGCCGACTGGAACCGATCCGCGTGCCGGTGCCGGAACCGTTCCCGTCGCCGCCCGTTGCTTTGCCGAAAGGCGTCGCTCTTCGGGATGAGCAAGGCCGGGACACCGGAGCGCGGCTCATTGATCTCGACCATGACGGCCACCTGGATGTCGTGCTTTCCAACGAACAACGCTACGGCGTCTGGCTCTTTGACCCGGACAAGAAAACGTGGAAAGAAATCGTGTACTCGGCCCGAAAGCCGGACGACCCGGGCATTCCGCCCATCGCCCTGAACGGCACCAATAACGGCTTCTTTGTCCGGGACCGGACGCTGTGGTGGCAGAATGAACGGACGACGCTCCTCCGCGACCACATGGATCGCCGCACCTTCGATGAACTGCTCCGCGACGTGCAGCCTGGACCGAAGTCGCCGCAGCAATCGCTTCGCTGCCTCCAGCCGAAGCCCGGTTTCGTCGCTGAACTGGTCGCCGCCGAGCCGCTCGTCCGCGATCCCATCGCTTTTGCCTGGGGGCCGGACGGTCGGCTGTGGGTCGTCGAGATGACCGACTATCCGCTCGGCGGGCAGCGGGGCAGCGTCAAGGTGCTGGAGGATGCCGACGGCGATGGCAGGTATGACAAGGCAGTGACATTCCTGACCGACCTGGATTTTCCCACGAGCGTGCTGCCGTGGCGGAACGGCGTGCTTGTGACCTGTGCTCCAGACATCTTCTATGCCGAGGACACGGACGGCGACGGCCAGGCGGACAAGCGCGAGGTGTTGTTCACCGGCTTCGTTCAGGGGAACCAGCAACATCGAGTCAACGGACTGATGTGGGGCATGGATGGGTGGGTGTACGGGGCCAACGGCGACAGCGGCGGAGTGATCAAAAACCCGAAGCGTCAGCGAGGGCCAACCGTCAACATCTCCGGCCGGGACTTTCGCTTCAAACCCGACACCGGCGAGTTCGAGGCCGTCACCGGCATGACCCAGTTCGGCCGCTGCACCGACGACTGGGGCAACTGGTTCGGCGGAAACAACGCCAATCCGCTGTGGCACTTCGTCCTCGACGACGGCCGCCTGCGACGCAATCCGCACATCGCTCCGCCGACACCACGGATTGACGTACCCACGTCACCGGGACAATCCCCGGTTTATCCGATCAGTCGACTGCTGCCCCGCTTCAACGATTTCCACACGGCCAACCGCTTCACCTCGGCGTGCAGTCCGATCATCTATCGGGACGACCTGTTCGGACCGCACTATGCCGGCAACGTGTTCATCAGCGAACCGGTGCATAATCTCGTCAGCCGGCTGGTGCTTTCGCCGCGCGGCGTCACCTTCCTGGGCCGACGTGCTCCGGACGAGGAGCGGTCCGAATTTCTGGCCTCCACGGATAACTGGTTTCGACCGACCATGATTCGTATCGGCCCCGACGGCGCGCTGTGGATCGCCGACATGTACCGCCACGTCATCGAACATCCCGAATGGATTCCGAAGGAATGGCAGGAACGGCTCGATCTCCGCGCCGGGAGCGACATGGGCCGCATCTACCGCGTCTATCCGCTGCACAAGAAGCCCCGACCGATTCCCCGGCTGGACCGACTCGACACGGTTCAGCTCGTCGCTGCTCTGGACACCCCAAGCGGCTGGCAACGAGACATGGTGCAGATGCTTCTGGCATGGCGGAATGACCCGGCCGCCGTCGAGCCGCTCCGACATCTGGCCCGGAATTGTCCTCGTGCCGAAACCCGGGCTGCTTCCCTTTGGTCGCTGGAAATGCTCGATGCTCTGGATCGTGACACCCTGCTGTCACGGCTCGAAGATCCGCATCCTGGCGTCCGCCGTCAGGCCGTCAGGCTCAGCCGTCCCCGGCCTGAACTCGATGAGGCGTTTTTGCATCGCCTCCTGGCCCGGCAGGACGATCCTGATGCCCTCGTCCGCATGGAATTGGCCTACGTTCTCGGCGATTGGGACGATCCTCGGGTCGGGGCGGTGCTGGGAACACTGCTGGTTCGCGCCGGGGACGATGCCCATTTCCGCGCTGCCGTGCTGAGTTCGGTCAAGGCCAGCAACATCGAAGGCGTCCTCATCGAAACTCTGCGACATCGGCCCGAGGAACTTGAAAGCCTGCTGCGTCTGGCTTCAGCATTGGGGAACCGCAACGCCGCTGCCCGGATGCTCGATGCCGTCGCTCAGGCTCAGAACGGCCGATTTGCCCCGTGGCAGTTTGCCGCTTTGGCCGGCTTCCTGGACCAGATGGAGCAGAAGCGCTCCGGCCTGATGAACCTTGCCAAGGAAGACGAGACCATTTACCAGACCGCTTTGCCGCGCCTCAAGCCGCTGTTCGACGCCGCTCGGCAGATTGCCGCCGATGCCCAGCGGGAAGAAGTGGAGCGGCTGGCTGCGGTGCGGCTGCTGGGCCGAGGTCCCGATCGGCAGGCGGA
Organism: Gemmatales bacterium; assembly: GCA_025055835.1. Classification (GTDB taxonomy): domain Bacteria; phylum Planctomycetota; class Planctomycetia; order Gemmatales; family HRBIN36; genus JANWWR01. Next base: position 74,296 of record JANWWR010000026.1, read on the forward strand.
GGACCGCGAATTGCTGGCCTTGCTGTTGACGCCGCAGACGCCTCCCGCATTGCAGTCAGCCGCCGCCGCCACGCTCGGTCGGCTCATCGCCGACGACACGCCGCGCCTGCTGCTGCGTGGCTGGAAGGCGTACAGTCCCTCGCTTCGTGCGCAGGTTCTCGATCTCCTGCTGAGTCGGCCCGAATGGCTCGATCCCTTGCTCTCCGCCGTGGAACAGAAGCAGATCGTGCCCTTCGACATCGACGCGGCCCGTCGTCAACGGCTTCTCGATCATCCCCAGGAAGCCATCCGCAACCGGGCGTTGCGAGTCTTCGAGGGCAGCATCTCCAGCGACCGCCGCAAGGTAATCGAAGACTATCGGCCTGTGTTAAAAGCATCCGGGGACCCTACTCGGGGGCAGGCGGTGTTCACCAGGCACTGTTCGGCGTGTCACAAGGTTGGCAACGTCGGTCATGACGTTGGACCCAATCTTGGTGCGCTCAACGACAAGTCGCCGGAGTACCTTCTGACGGCGATTCTTGACCCGAATCGGGCCGTCGAGGCGCGATACATCAATTACGTCGCCTTGACCCGTGACGGCCGAACCCTGACCGGACTTCTGGCCAACGAAACGGCCACGAGCATCACCCTGATCGGCAGCGAAGGCAAACCGCAGACCCTGCTGCGAACGGATCTGGAAGATTTGCAGAGTACGGGCAAATCGGTCATGCCCGAAGGACTGGAGAAGGACATCCCGCCTGGCGACATGGCCGATCTGCTCGCTTTCCTCAGCGCGTCCTTCCCACCGCGCCAGCCGAAGACGTTCGCTGGCAACAAGCCCGAGCCGGTTCGGCCAGGCGGCGACGGTTCCATTCGCCTCACCGCCCGGAACTGCTTCATCTACGGCCGGTCGCTGGTGTTTGAAGAGCAGTTCGGCAATCTCGGCTACTGGACCAGCGAGGACGACCTGGCGGAATGGGTTCTCCAGGGAGTGAAGCCGGGCCGCTATGAAGTGACCTTGGAGTACGCCTGCCATGACGGCAGCGCTGGGGATCGGCTCTTGCTTCAGATTGCCGATCAGCGGATCGAATTCAAGGTGCAGGGCACCGGCGAATGGGAGAACTATCGCAAAGCGACGATCGGCACACTGAACCTCGAAGCAGGGGAACATCGTCTTTTTGCCAGGTCCGCCGGGCCGATCCGCAGCGCCCTCATCGACCTGCGGGAGATTCGCCTCGTACCTAAGCCGCGTTGACGGTTTGGCCGAGAGACGTCACCATCGGCATCGAGAGGCACGGAGGTCCGGTCGGCGAGACCGGACGACAGGGACAGTAATGTCCGGGCCGATGAAGATTTGGTGCAGTGTCTGAATCGGCAAGCAAAACGCTGCGTAGAATCGAAACGGGAGCCAGCGGAACGTCACGGGTCGGCCGCGCGGCCGGACTCCGCCGACGCTGTGTCATCCGCCCAGACTCAGCCACGCGCATCACGGGGGTCCTGCATGAGCGATCACACCGACCCTGAACATTTCATCCCGATCCGCAAATGCGACCTGCTCGATCACCTGTGCCATGATCTCGGCTCGGAGACTCCCGAGGCGCAGCAACTTCGGCAAGTCGCCCGCATTCTCGAAGCGATCATTCACTACGAGTACCACGTCAAACTGGAAGACCTGAAAACCGCCTATGCTCCGTTCGATCCCGATACCGAGACGCATCCGCTCGTGCCCCTGAATCGGCAGGAAAAGCTCCAGCATCTCGAGGATTTGATTCAGCGGTTCATCTGGCTTCTGGAACGCGCGAACTTCACGCGGCTGAGTCGGCAGGACATCGAAAAGGCCATCAAGGAAGGGACCCAGTGGGGCCTGCGGATCGACGTGGACTTTTCCATGTTCGACAAGCTGGAAATCTTTGCCCGCGGAGCCACGACGATCAAACGCAAACGGCAGCGAGGAATCTGGCCGTGGACGCGCGTCGAAGAATACGAAGTGCCCGTCTATCGCCGCCTCGTCATCATTCTGCGGATGAAGCCGCATCCGCACCTGCCCTCCTACGTGGATACGGACAACGTCTTCATCAAGATTTTCAAGGACATCCCCCGCATGGACCTGGAGATGCTGCTGCCCGGCTCTCGGGTCCGCATGACCCGGCTGGACCAGGGCAAGGTGGCCGTGCCGGTGGCGACCGGGCTGACTGTCACCGGCTACAAGGTCTTCAGCCTCGGAGCCGCAGGATTGAAACTGCTGACGAGCCTGTCCAGCATCTCCAGTCTCGTTCTGCTGGCGACCCTGGCCGGGGGCACGATCGGCTACGGCTGGCGGACCTTTTCCGGATATCAGAACACCCGTCGGCGGTATCAACTGGTTTTGACCGAAAACCTCTACTTCCACACGCTGGACAATAACTGTGGCGCGCTGTTCCGTCTGCTCGATGAAGCCGAGGAGCAGGAGTTCCGCGAGGCGATGCTGGCCTACTATCTCCTTTGGCGGCAAGCCCCGCCGGAAGGATGGGACATGGAAACGCTGGATCGCCGCGTCGAGGAATTCCTGGCGACAACGGCCGGGATCAAGGTGGACTTCGAGATCGACGACGCCCTGGAGAAGGCCATCCGGTTCGGCATGGTCGAACGTTTAGCCGATGGTCGGATGCGAGCGCACAAGCCTTCGGAAGTGCTCCGCAAGCTGGATCACCTGTGGGACAACTATTTCAACTACAATACGCCGGGCATTTGTGGCAACGGCAAGCCTCCGCCCGAGCCGCCTCCCGACGATTATGTCATTTGACCCGTGACTAGTTCGTGGCCAGTTCACAAACCCGGCAGCAAGTCGAACTGATGCAGCATGACGACCACGAAGCCGAGGTAAGCCGCTGCCGCTAACAAAAAGGCCCAGAGTTTTGGGGAGGAAGATCGGGCCTGCGGCTGTACCTGCTTCGGGGGAATCTCCGCCGTGACGTAGCCGGGGTCCCACGCTTCGCCGTCGCTACGGAACCAGCGGACCTGCGTTTGCCAAAAAAGCACAAGCAGAGTCACCACCGCGAACACGGTGGAGATCAGGACCGCCGGCGGCAGTGCGCCGTTTTCCTCCCACCGATTCATGACCTGGGACAATTGCGGAAGCGTCTCCCCCAGCGCCGTCGGCGAAAAGGCGATGGCGTTGTTCAGAGCGTGCAGGAGCATCGGAGCCAGAAGCGATTTAGAAGTCAGAAAGACGACGTGCAGCACGACGCCGATGAACGCCGCGTAGCAGATCTGCACCGGCTCGACGTGAATCAGTCCGAAAAACAGCGACGTCAGCAGGATGCCCGGAACGACGCCCCAGCGGGCCACCAGGCCGCGGCCAAGGAATCCACGGCAAAAGATTTCCTCGCTGACCCCAGGGATGACCGCTCCGGCCAGAAGCACTATGTCATACGGCGCGCTCGTGACGGTTTCCTCCAATTCCTCCAGCAGGCCAATTTCCGGCATCACCTGCATGGCCAGCACCGCGACCTGGAGCACCAAAAGATAAAGCGGAGGTGCCAGCAGACAGACCAGGACGACGTGGGTCAACGTCGGCAGGCGGATCGCCAACGCCCGGCGAAAGCGACCCCGCAACGCCAGGCCGGTGATGACCAGCACAGCGGCCAGCACCGAGACCGTCCCCAGGATCAGCATGGCTACCGGCTCTTTCAGCGCCTCCTGCCCGGCTCTAAGCCCCGCCGAACCTTTGGTCAGGACGAAGCCCATCGTAATCGCCATCGCTATAAACAGCACCACCACGAACTGGATGCCAAGAAAAGCCAAGGACCACACGAAGGCCATCGGCAAGCCCGGACCCGGAGGCCGCGGTCTCAGGTCCGGTATCTCCATCGGCTCAGGGACGGCTATCGCTTCGAGAGGCGCGACGGATTCGACAGGCGGTTGAGGCGCTATTGGCTCACGGGGCTGATCGTGCATTTCTTCTCCGATTCCGCACAGGGACCAATGATTAACCGAGGATCTGTCTCAAGGCGCTAAGCAGGTATTCGATGTCGGCGGAGGTGTTGAACGGTCCTGGGCTGACTCGCACGGTGCCGTCCGGGAACGTGCCCTGGGCCTTGTGGACGTACGGAGCGCAGTGCAGACCGGGCCGGATGGCAATGCGAAACTCGCTGTCGAGAATCGCTGCCAGGTCTCCGGCGGCCAGGGTTTCGCTCTTGAAGCTCAAGGTTCCCACGCACCGCTGCGGATCGCGGCAGCCGAAAACTCGACAGCCCAAGTCGCTCAGACCTTTGGCCAACTGATCGGTCAAGGCAACTTCATGCCGTCGCAGTTCCTCCGGGCCGCGCTCCATGACGAAGCGAATGCCAGCGTTTAGCCCGGCGACGCCGAGGACGTTCGGCGTTCCGCCTTCGAGATAATACGGCAGCTCGGTCGGTTGCGTCGGACTGGAGGAGTCCCCGCCGGTGCCGCCTTCCCGCCACGGCCGCAGTTTGGCCCGTGGACCGACGTACAAAGCCCCGGTCCCGGTCGGACCGAACAGCCCCTTGTGGCCTGGAAACGCCAGCAGGTCGATGTGCATGGTCTGCACGTCGATCGGCACCGTACCCGCGGTTTGAGCGGCATCCACGAGGAAAAGCACATCGTGCTGCCGAGCGATCCGTCCGATCTCGGCCACCGGCTGGATCGTGCCCAGGACGTTGCTGGCGTGGGTCATGGCGATCAGGCGGGTCCTGCTGCCGATGGCTTTGGCGACAGCGTCGGGATCGGTCAGGCCGTCGCGATCCGAGGCGATTCGCGTAAGGCTGATGAAGCCCGCCAGTTCCATTGCCCGCAACGGTCGGCTGACGGAATTGTGTTCCAGGTCGGTGGTGATGACGTGATCGCCTTCCCGCAGCACGCCCTTGAGGGCCATGTTGAGGGCGTCGGTACAGTTAAGCGTGAAGATGAAACGCTCCGGGGCGACGCCGTGGAACAGTTGGTTGAGCAGGTGCCTGCCGGTGTCGAGTTCGTGTTCCGCCTCCAGGGCCATCTTGTGCCCGGCCCGCCCCGGATTGGCCAGAGCGGTGCGTGCAAAGCGGTCGAGAGTCAGGTACACGCTCTCCGGCTTGGGAAAGCTGGTGGCCGCGTTGTCGAGATAGACGATGTTCATGGATGCCTACTCAAGGAACTACCGAAAATCATACGCCGGGAGCTTCGCTGCTGCCATCGCAGGGGCATAGACGCAAACCCGAAACCGACGTCGGTTCACTCCTCCGGTTCCTTGAACGGTCGCATCACCGGGTTGCCTTGCTCATCCTCTCCGGTCAATTGCAGGATTCGTTCGCGGGCCTTGTTGAGAAGGTCGTTGCAATGATTGAAAAGCGAAATGCCGTTTTCGTAGCAACGGAGGGCTTCTTCCAAGGATATCTGCCCGTCTTCGAGCCGCTGAACGCATTGTTCCAACTCGGCCAGGGCTTCTTCAAACGACTTGGATTGTGGCACGGACGATTTTTTCATGACGCACCTTGCGATCCGGGAAGCGGAAGGGGTTCATGCTGCAAAACCTCGGCCGATTCGACCCGGCTGACCACTTGGCCTTCGGCCAGGCGGGTAACGAGCCGATCCCCGACGCGGACTTCAGACGCCGACCGGAGCAGTTTCGGATCCCCTTCCCGTTGGGTGATGCTGTAACCGCGGCTGAGCACTTTCAGGGGGCTGAGTCCTTCCAATCGAGCGGCCAAGGCCAGTAGCCGTTGTTCGCTCTGCTTGACCATCTGAATCACCGCCCGCTCCAGCCGGTCGCTGAGCTCGTCGAGCCGCTGAGCGCGGTCATGGATCATGTCGAACGGCGAGCGGAAGACACGGCGATTGGCCAGGCCCTTCAGAATCTGCTCGGCATGGCGGACTCGTTCGGTCATCCGGGCCGTCATCCGCCGAAGCTGTTTTTTCAGAGTTTCCAGCACCTCGCGGCGATCCGGGACGACCATCTCGGCGGCCTCGCTGGGCGTGGCGGCTCGGCGGTCGGCGACAAAGTCGGCGATGGTGAAATCCGTTTCGTGGCCGACGGCGCTGACAACCGGAATGTCCGAGTGGAAGATCGCTTCGGCCAGCTTCTCATCGTTGAACACCCACAAATCTTCCGTGCTGCCGCCGCCGCGACCGACGATCATGACGTCGGCACACCGCAAGCGATTGAGCCGCTGGATGGCCTCAATGATCTCCGGCACGGCCCGATCCCCCTGCACGGACACGGCACAGAGGATGATCTGAGCCGGGGGCCAGCGGCGACGGATAATCCGCACCATGTCACGGATGACCGCTCCAGTCGGACTCGTGACCAAAGCGACGCGGCGAGGAAAACGGGGCAAGGGTTTCTTGCGGGCTGGATCAAGCCAGCCGCGCTTCTCCAGCTTCTCCTTGAGCTGCTTGAAGGCCAATTCCAGGGCACCCAGGCCCCGGGGCATGATCTCCTCAACAAGCATCTGATACTTGCCGTGCGGGGGATAGACGTCGAGTTTGCCCCGGCAGATGACTTCGAGACCATCCTGCAACTCGAAGCGCAGCCGCGTCAGCCGACTGGCCCAAAGCACGGCCGGCAGCGGGCATTGGTTGTCCCGCAGCGTGAAATACAAGTGGCCATTCTGATGCCGCTTGAAGTTGGCGATTTCACCGACCACCCAGACCTCGGCGAAGACGCCGCTGAGCACGTCGCGGATGCACTCCGTCAATTCGCTGACGGTCATCGGCTGGTCGCGGCTGCCAAAGCGAGGCTCCGGTACTGGGGGCGGGGGATGAGCCGCGATCCAATCCTCCTTCCGAATCGCTTTGGCCATGAAGCACCTGTCGGCCTGGTTCGAAAGCAAATGGATCAGTTCGGAATACTGACCTGTTGTATATTACCAGCGAGGTTTGGGCGGAACCAAGGGGGCGTGTTGGGAATTCTTAGCGTCGGATGGCGAAGGCCAATGACTTTCCGCAAAGGATCACGCTTGCCAGACGCGGTGCAGGACTTCCTCGACCGCGAAGGACTGAGCGGTCGACCGATCCTGGTTGCCGTGTCCGGCGGGCCGGACAGCACGGCGCTGCTGGATGTCCTTCGAGAGATCGGCCCGGTAGCCGCCGCTCACCTCAACCATCAGCTCCGGGGAGCCGAGAGCGATGCCGATGAGCAGTTCGTGACATCTCTATGTCAACGGCTTGGCGTGACCTTGCACGTCGAGCGGCGAAATGTCGCCGAGGAAGCGGCCCGAAGCCATCGCAATCTCGAAGCCCATGCCCGCTCCGTCCGTTATCAGTGGCTGGCCGAAACCGCCCGTCGGCACGGAATATCCCTGGTGGCGACCGGGCACACCCTGAACGACCAGGCGGAAACCGTGCTGTTTCACGTTCTCCGGGGAACGGGTTTGAGGGGCCTGCGGGGCATCGCTGCCCGGCGCAATCTCGCGGAAGGCGTCGAAGTCATTCGGCCCATGCTGCGGGTCCGACGAAGCGAGGTTCTCGCCTATCTGCAAAAACGCGGACTGCCCTATCGGGAAGACAGCAGCAATCGCGATCCGCGTTTCACCCGCACCTGGCTGCGGCACGAACTGCTACCGTTCGTCGAGCGCGGTTTCCCTGGCGATCCGGTGGCCGCTCTGGGACGACTCGCCGAAGAATCCCGGCAACTGCTTCGCGATCAGCAGAAACGGGTCGAAGCCTGCTTGGCAAAAGCGGAAAAACCCCGAGCGGGAGAGGTGATCGTCCTCGACGTTGCCGAACTGAAGCAACTCACGCCGACGGATCTGGGTGAACTGTTCTGTCAAATCTGGGATCGGGAGCATTGGCCGCGAGGAAGATTAAGCCAACGCCATGTGCAGTCTCTCACCCGGCTTCTTGATCGAACCGAGGGCACGGTGCATCTGCCCGATGGCGTAGTGGCTCGACGTCGCGGAGCGGTCCTGCAACTGTTCCGCCGAACGGTATAATGCTTGCCATGTTGACCCTGACCTATCGGAGCGACACGAACATTCCCATCGAGGCCGAGGTGATTCGGCCCGATCATTTGGCGGGCAAGTCCGCCGCGGAGATCGCCCGGCTCCTTGTGCAACATGGCAATCGCCAGGAGCTGTTAGGGGAATTCTTCGAGGTCCAGGGCGACGCCTCCGATGAGCATATCCGCGTCGTCGGCGATTGTCGGCGGGTGAAGCTGATCGGAGCCGGCATGCAGCGGGGCAGCATCGTCGTCGAAGGCTCCGTTGGCATGCACCTGGGAGCGGAGATGGTTGGTGGCAGCATCGAGGTCCACGGCGACGCTGGCGACTGGGTGGGGGCCGAGATGCGCGGCGGCATGATCCGGGTCCGGGGAAATGCGGGGCACCTGGTCGGAGCGGCCTACCGCGGCAGTCGGCGAGGCATGAGAGGCGGCGTGATCCTGATCCACGGCAATGCCGGGAACGAGGTCGGCGGCACGATGCGTCGCGGTCTCATCGCCGTGGCCGGGAGCGTGGCCGACTTCGCCGGCGTGGACATGATCGCCGGGACGATCTGCATCCTCGGCTCGGTGGGCATCCGCACCGGAGCGGGCATGAAACGCGGCAGCATCGTTCTCGGTTCCGTTGAGATGCCGAGTCTGTTGCCGACTTTTCGCCGCTCCTGCGTGTACCGTCCGCAGTTCCTCGACATCTACCTGCGGACCCTGAAAAGATGGGATTTCCCGATCGAGGACCGGCACCTGTCGGGGCAGTACGTCCGCTGGTGCGGCGACCTGGTGGCCCTGGGCAAGGGCGAAATCCTGCACTGGTCGGGAAATTGACAAGGAAAAAGGAACCGGGAGGGCGACAGGGGGCTATTCGCCGGGCGACAACCCTCCCGGTTCGCAACGCGCTCATCGAATCGCAATCCGTGACAATCCCATGTCACTTCGGCTTAATCGGGGCCGGGGCGGTGGAGATTCCAACCTTGCCGAGCTCCTCGGTGGAGCGCACCTCAACCTTGCCCGGTTCGGAGCTTTTTCCTCCGCCGCAGCCGCAAAGAATCACGAGTGTCAGGCTTAACAGCAGCATCGCCTTTCGCACGGCATCATCTCCTCTCAGTCCAGAATCGCGCTGGTGTCCTGGTTGCCGCCGTCCTTGCGGCCCGCCAACTGCTGAAGCACGGACCAGTCCGAGTTGTTCCTTCCGTTGTTGGACAGGTCGGGAACGACCGTGTTCCCGAACCGGATAGTCCGCACCGAGCCGTCGCCGAAGCAGAACTGGACGCCGCTGGGATGGCGGGAACTGAAGCGGTACCAGGCGGCCCCGTAGTTGTCTGGATCGGGCACGCTGCCCAAGGGCGGCGGGAATCTTCCGCCGATGGACGGCAGATTGCCACGGCCTAGCCCGTAGCCGGTGCCCATCGCTCCGCAGCCCATCCAGGCCCAGGCGGTGGCTCGGACCAGGCCGCTGCCGCCAAGACCTTCGCCAAACATCAACGTGTTGCTGGTGCCGTCCTGGGCTGCTACCTGCCCCAGCGTCAGTTGCGAGCGGTTGTAAAGCATGCCGACGTATTGGGCATAGGCCGGATAGATCGCTCCCTCTGTCGGGAAGTCCCCGGCGCAGCCCGCCACGCCGACGTAGTTCGTCCGGCCGAATTGAATCTGCAAGCCGGCGAAGAAATGGGTGTGCGTGATTCGGCCATCCGTGACGTGCAGCGTAATCTGGTCGGCCCAGGTCACAGGTTCATCGACGTTGTCGGAAGGGCACTTAAAGATTTTGATCCTGGCTTGAGCGGTGTTGGGCTGGACGTTGCCCAGCACGGTCCACCAGGCGTTCATCTCGACGTTCAGATCAAGTCGCAGCGGCGGCGAGCCGAACGGCGGCGTGGGGGTGACTGGCGGCCAGGTCTGAGCCGTGCTGCACAGTTGCTTTTGCAAATTGTCCAGTTCGAGATACGGAAGCAACTCGACCAACACACCGATCCACGGACCCCGTGCCGGGTTGATCGGATTGGGATTCCCGTTGGCCGGAATCGGGCCGTAGTAGCCGGGCGGAAGACGGTTGTAGTCGTTGTGGAAATTGTGGGCGGCGATGCCCAGTTGCCTCAGGTTGCTGGCACAGAGCATCTTGTTGGCTGCCTCGCGGACCTTCTGCACCGCAGGCAACAGCAGGGCCATCAACACGGCGATGATGGCGATGACCACGAGCAGCTCGATCAACGTGAATCCTTGGCGGGTTTTCATGCTGAAATCCTCCTGTGAAGCACCCGTCAACAACCAACGATGGCCGCGCAATCCCTCTCCGGCATCCAGAACACGGACGGGGAGCGCGAATAGCTCGGGAATTACGTCAGGCTAGTGGCTGGACCGACGATAGATGTGCTCGTGGCGGAGGAAGAGGAGGACGATCCGAGCGTTGGCTGAAACGCGTATCCAACGTCGTCACGAATCCGCACAGGGGTTGTTCAACAGACCAGCAGATCGGCAACGGCGGCGGGAGCGAGGCTCCGGTCCAGGCCCACCACAAGCTCAGGCCCTGGCAATGCAACTCAGCCAGTGCGGCGAACCATTGGCACTTCGTTGGGTGCTTTTTGTCTTCTGGTTCGCAGCACGAGGCACAGGGCGAGGACGAGCAGCAGGACGGCCCCTGGGGGAGCGGATTTGGCGAATCCTGACACAGGGAACAGCCGTTGTCCGTGCCGGTCCGTCGCTGGCTTTTCTTCCGCGTGTCCCAGCCCCGAGCGAGGCGGTCCTGCAAGTAGCTCGGTGGTTCGACGCCATGCTTTTTCGCCCAGGCCAGGCGTTGTTCCAGGGTGTGGCAATGGCAGTGCAGCCAGCACTCCTGAGCCGTTCGGCATCCGCAAGGATTGTTTTGGCAGGGGAATGGAACGCTGAGGTCTTTGAACGCATTGGCGGGAAGCGGGACGCCAAGAGTGGCCAGCAGGTGACTGACGGCGAACAGAATGATTCCTGCCCGGGACAAGTAAAGCCCCAACTTTCGGCGTGTCTGCGGCAGGAGCATCAAGAGGAGTCCCAACACGGTCCCGGTGGGTTGGTCTGGTCGTGTTTTAGGCGAGTTTCCGAAGCACGGCAAGCAGCAAGGCGTCGCCGGAATCTCAGCCGCCGAAACCGTTACCTGCGTTTTCCAATTCGAGTTTCAAATCCAGGAAGCGAAGCAGGTCCTTCAGGGAAACCACGCCGACCAGGTTGCCCTGGGAATCGACGACGAGCAGTCGGCTGCAACCGTGATGTTGCATTCGGCTGAGGGCCTGGAGAGCGTCGGCGGTCGGGGGAATGCTGCAATTCTCCAAGTCTTGCCTCATTACCTCGCCGACCGTGCGAATGTCCCATTCCTCCCGCGGAATCCGAGCCAGTTCCTGCGTGCTGATGACGCCCTGCAACCGTCCGTTGGCGGCAACCGGGAACATCTTGCGGTGGTAGCGATACATGTAGTCCTCGACCAGGCGGCGAAGGTCGATGTCGGGCGGGACGACGATCGGTTCCCGGGTCATGAAGCGGGCTACAGGCTCGCCTCCCAGGATTTGTCGCACATAGACACTCTGGTAGCTTGCCAGGGCGGCGTTGTTCAGGAACAGGCCGATCAGACCGAGCCAGATGCCCTGCAACCAATAGCCGGCGAACAGTTCGAACACGCCTATGCCGATAAACAGCCAAGCGAACCCTCGCCCCAACAGAGAGGCGACGTAGGTGGCCCGTCGGAGATTATCCATGACCCCCCACAGGATCGAACGCAGCACTCGCCCGCCGTCCAGCGGGAAAGCCGGGATCATGTTGAAGATCAACACCGCCAGGTTGATCCACGCCAGGTACATCAACGGAAAACGCATTTCGCTGGGTAGAGGTAGCAGCGACGTGAACAGGAACCACAGGAACAACACGGCGCTGACGGCCGGACCAGCGATGGCCATGAGGAATTCGCCCATTGCCGAGCGCGGCTCCTCCTCCAGTTCAGCCACGCCGCCGAACATGAACAAGGTGATGCCGCGAATCGGAATGCCCATCGCCTTGGCCACCACGGAATGCCCAAGCTCGTGCAGCAGGATGCAGCCGAAAAACGCCAAGGCTGAGACGACCCCCATGAGCCAATAGGTCCACGGCGGCAATCCCTCCACCACCTCGCTGAACAGGCTGCTGAGCGTCCACGTCAGGAGGGCGAGGATGACCAGCCAGCTGGCGTCGATGTTGATGGGGATTCCGAGAAGGCGAAACAGGGTCCAGCGTGCTCCAAACATACGGGTTTCCTCGGCGCTGGCGTTCACGGTGCATCGTCGAGGGAAGACCGGGCATCCGACGAGTCAGGCGTAAATCACCGCCATGCCATCGGTTGGCCTTCCGTTCGGACCTTAGCATGATAACCACGGGAAGACTGCGCGGAAATTGTCCACCGGCACAATCGCTGGTCCAACCATACCCAGGGACATCGCTTCCGCATCGCAAGGAGAGCCGAAATCGTGGAATTGGATCGTCTCATCGCTGGGCTGAGCCAGCCGAGCGCTTTTCCGTTTCCTGCTGAAAAGGTCGAGGTGCGGCAGACCCACGCGTCCGTGGTCTTTCTCGCCGGCGAGTTCGCCTACAAGATCAAAAAGCCGGTCAACCTCGGTTTCCTCGATTTCAGCACCCTGGAAAAACGCCGTCAGGATTGCGAGGCCGAGGTGCGGCTCAATCGCCGATTGGCTCCCGCTGTGTATCTCGGCGTCGTTCCGGTAACCGAGGTGGATGGCGTGCTCCGCTGGGAAGCGGCAGGAGAGCCGGTCGAGTGGGCAGTCAAGATGCGGCGTCTGCCCGACGAGGCCACCCTGCAAAGCCGACTGCTCCGCGGCGAGATCGGCATTTCCGAGGTCGAGAATCTGGCCCGACGAGTGGCCGAGTTTCACCGCGACGCTGCCACCGGGCTGGAAATCGCTCGCTTCGGCCGCTTCGAGGTCGTCTCGCGGAACATCCTCGACAACTTCGATGCGACCCAGGGACACATCGGCGTTACGGTCAGTGCGACCGTGTTTCAGCGGGTCCGCACTTTGACGGAACAGGAACTGCAATGCCTGCGGCCCGTCATCGAAAGCCGAGCCGAACACGGCCTGCCGCGGGACACCCACGGCGACCTGCACCTGGATCACGTTTACCTGTTTCCGGATCGGCCGCCCCCGGACGATCTGGTCATCGTGGATTGCATCGAGTTCAACGACCGTTTCCGTTATGCCGATCCGATTGCGGACATGGCCTTTCTGCACATGGACCTGCTGGCTCACGGTCGTCCTGACCTGGCCCGAGCATTTGCCGAGGCCTACTTCGGAGCGTCCGGCGACGAGGAGGGCCGACAGCTCCTGCGGTTGTACACCGCCTACCGGGCCGCCGTTCGGGGCAAGGTCGAAGGCATGAAGGCCCTCGAACCGGAGGTGCCGCCGGAAGACCGGGAGAAGGCCCGGCTCAAGGCTCAGCGGCATTGGCTTTTGGCCCTGGGCATCGTGGAAACGCCCCAGCGTCGGCCGTGCCTGATCCTGGTCGGCGGATTGCCCGGCAGCGGCAAATCGACGTTGGCGCGCCATCTGGCCGAGCGAGCCGGCTGCGAACTGATCCGCACCGACGTCGTCCGCAAGGAACTGGCCGGTCTGGCACCCACGGAGTCGGGCCGGGCGGCTTTCGGCGAAGGCATCTACGCTCCCGAGTGGAGCGAACGCACCTACGCCGAGTGCCTCGAGCGTTCCCGGCGGCTGCTGTTCGAGGGAAGGCGGGTCATCGTGGACGCCGTCTTTCTTGGCGAGGGACGCCGGCATCGTTTTCTCAACCTGGCCCGGCAGTGGGCGGTTCCCGGCTTGCTGCTGATCTGCCAGGCTTCGCCGGAAACAATCAGCAAGCGCCTGGCGGGACGTCGGGGGGATGCTTCCGATGCCGATTGGCAGGTCTATGAACTTCTGGCACCCCAATGGCAGCCGCCCGGTGAGGCGCTTCGGCCCGTCACGCAGATCATTTCCACCGAAGGTCCGGTTGAGGACGCCGTGCAACAAGCCCTCGACTTTCTGCGTAGAATGGAAGTGCAATGACTCGCAAGGGGCTCTCAATTCTGCCCGGAAAGGTATCGTGCAAGCATGTCTCAGACCCTTCAGCTTCATCATCCGTGGTTTGTTGCCGTATGGCCCGGTATGGGACAGGTGGCCATTAATGCCGGCGTCTATTTGCTTGCCAAGCTGGGGATGACCCTGTTCGCCGAGCTGGAAGCCAGCGGTCTGTTCGACCTGGATCAGGTCGAAGTCAGAGGCGGAATCATTCAGCCAAGCCGCCAACCGCGGAACCGTTTGTTCGTATGGAAGGACCCGGAAAAGCGGCACGATCTGGTTGTCTTCGTCGGTGAGGCTCAACCGCCCATCGGCAAATACACCTTTTGCCGGCAACTCATCTCTCACGTCAAGGAACTTGGCGTGGAGCGGGTCTTCACCTTCGCCGCCATGGCCACGAAAATGCGACCGGAACAACGTTCCCGCGTCTTCGGGGCCGCTACGGACCAGGCGGGTCTGGATGAAATCAAGCGGCTGGAACTGCAAGTGCTGGAAGACGGCCAGATCGGCGGCCTGAATGGCGTGCTGCTCAGCGTCGCCGCGGAGATGGGGCTGCGCGGTTCCTGCCTGTTGGGCGAGATTCCGCACTTCTTGGCTGAGCTTCCGTTTCCCAAGGCTTCCCTGGCCATACTCGAAGTCTTCACAACGATCACCGGCTTCGACCTCGACCTGACCGATCTCGCGGAACAGGCCCGGGCTTCTGAAAAACCGCTTGGCGAAATCTACGCCCGGGTGGAAAGGGCTTACCAGCAACAGTATTACGGTTCAACGGAGGAAGAGGAGTTTATTCCAGAACTGTATCGAGAACCGGACGGAGTCGCTCCGGCGGATCGCCAGCGCATCGAGGAACTTTTTGCCGAAGCGGCCCGCGACCGACGCAAGGCTTTTGACCTCAAACGCGAACTGGACCGCCTGGGTTTGTTCAAGGAATACGAAGACCGCTTCCTCGACCTGTTCAAGAAACCGCAGTGAGAGCCGACCCGCTGACAAGAAATTCGCCAAAGCGGCCGTGCAATGCCCGAGGATTCTGTCACTTTGGCACGGACATCGGCTCAACGCTGCGGTCTTCAAGACTCGGATGACGACGACTCGCTCTCCCGTTGATTCCTCTGGCTCAGACCGCACGCGCTGTGCCGATTCGCACAGAGTTTCTTAGCTGCTAAGCGGTTTCGGAGAAGTCCATTCCAGTTTGCCATGCCCAAAAAACCAGGGTTTTTCTCGACGGCCTAAGCATCGGCCAGAATCCGTGACGAGCGGCACGAGGCTTGCAATCACTGTAGATGGACTGCCAAGCCGACTAAGTCGGGAAGTCGGAAGACGAGGTGACTCGCCGGGCACAAGCCCGACCTCGGCAGCGCTGGAGGCAACCGGTCGGAGGAGGAAGCCATGTTCAGCGTCGAGCGAATCCTGGTTCCGACCGACTTCTCGGCGTCGTCCGACGACGCCTTCCAGGTGGCTAAGGCGCTGGCTCGGGATTACAAAGCCCGGCTGGTTGTGCTGCACGTCGCCCCGCCGATGATCGTCGTCTTCGGCGAGGGCGTGTTGCCGCCGGAGCCGACGCCGCATCCCGAAAAGATCAAGGAGCGGTTGCGGCAGGTCTATGCCGCGGAGCCACCCGTGGAAGCCGAGTATCGCCTCGTCGAGGGCGAGGCCGCTCCGGAAATCCTGCGGATAGCCGACGAAGTCGCCGCCGATCTGATCGTCATGGGCACTCATGGCCGCACCGGATTGACCCGGATGCTCATGGGCAGCGTCGCCGAGGAGGTCGTCCGCAAGGCCAAATGCCCCGTGCTGACGGTCAAATCGCAGCCGCGACCGGCTTCCATCGCCGAGGGTATCTGATCTCTGACTTGCAGCGAGGTGCGACCGTGAACACGGATACCCTGGAAAAACGCGAAACGCCACGCCGCGACGTTTCGCCCTGCGACCTGGAAACGCACGTGCAGGCACGGGTCGGCGGGCAGTTGCTCGACTTCCGCATCGTCGTCCACGACGACGGCCTGGTGCTTCAGGGACGAGCACGCACCTATTACGCCAAGCAACTGGCTCAGCACGCCGTCATGGAGGCGACCGGCATGCCGATCCGAGCCAATGAAATCGAGGTCTGTTGAAAACATGGGTGGGATGTAAAAGGGTGCCATCGAGCGCATTGGGATCGCGAACGGAAAGGAGCAAGCCATGACGCCACTGATGCGCTGGGAACCGTTCCAGGAACTTCAGCGGGAAATGCGGAGATTGCAGCGGGAAATGGATCGGATCTTCGGCCGGTGGGGCTTCGAGTTGCCGACCGCGGCCCTGCCGTTTGCCGCCGCCTATCCGCCGGTCAACGTCTGGGAGGATGAGGAATTCGTCTATGCCGAGGCGGAACTGCCCGGCGTGAGCATGGACAATCTGGAAATCACCGTCACCGGCACCAACCAGTTGACCATCAAGGGCGAACGCAAGCCGACCGGGCCGGAGAAGGCCGAATGGCACCGCCGCGAACGGGCCTTCGGGGCCTTTGAGCGGATCCTGGAGTTGCCGGTGCCCGTGGACCCCGCCAAGGTCGAGGCCCGACTGGAGAACGGCGTATTGACGATCAAGATGGCCAAGGGGGCGGAGGCTCGGCCCCGGAAGATTGTCGTCAAGGCGGAGTGAGATCGAGTCCGCATCGGCGTAGGAAGGAGACCAGCCATGAAATCCAGCAATGCTCCGACGCGGAAAGAAAGCAACGAACTGATGACCACGGAAGCCACGCGCGGCGGCACCTACTACACGCCCCGCACGGACATCTACGAGACCGAAGAAGAGATCGTCTTCTCCTGCGACATGCCCGGCGTGAAGCCGCAGGACTTCGACATCCGCTTCGAGAAGGGGCAACTGACGCTGCACGGCAAGGTGGCTCCCCGGGGACCGTCCGCAGCGTATCTGCAACAGGAGTACGGCATCGGTGACTTCTACCGGTCGTTCACCGTTCAGCCGGAGATCGACGTCGAGAAGATCACCGCTGAGTATCGCAATGGCGTCCTGACGGTCCACCTGCCGAAGCAGGAGCGGGCCAAGCCGCGGAAGATCACGGTGCAGGCCGGTTGACCGGCTGAGCCGAATCGGAACGGGGATCGCTGAGGGATTCACGATCAAGGTAGGTCCCAAGAACAAGCAACGAAGGAGGTTCACCCATGGCAAGCTTGATTCCCTGGCCGTGGCGAAAAAAAACGGCTGAACCGGCAGGCAACGGTGGCGGTGCTCTGACCAAGCCGCAAGACTTCCCGAGCCTGATGCGACGTCTGCACGAGGACTTCGAGGAGTTGTTCGATCGTCTCGGACGGGGCTTCCCGCTGATGACGACGGACTGGGAAAGCCGGTGGCGCTGGGGCATGGATTTCGAGGACAAAGAAGACGCCTACGTCGTCAAGGCCGAGGCTCCTGGCTTCGAGCCCAAGGATTTCGACATCAGCGTCAGCGGCGACCGGCTCATTCTGCGGGCCAGTCACAAGACCGAGTCGAAGGAGAAAGAGCGGTCGTTCCGCGAGCAGGTCGAGTGCTATGAGTGCATCAGCCTGCCGCCTGGCGTGGACAAGGACAAGATCGAGGCCAAGTACCACAACGGCATCCTGACCGTGACCCTGCCGAAGACCAAGGAAGGGCGCGGCCGCAAGATCGCCGTCAAGAACGCCTGATTGTCTCGGGGCTGGGGTCGCCTCTCGACAGGCCGTGATGTGCGTCCTGCTGATTTGGTCTCCGCGGAGCAGGTCCCATCAGCGGCTTGTCGGAGGCGGCTTCGGCCCCGATTGTTTAACCCCAGGACGAAAGGATGGTTGCCATGACCCAGACCAGTCTTGCCCCGCTGGAAAGCACGATCCAGACCACCAACATCTGGCTCAACGAGATTCTGGAGCGCATGGGCTGGAAGGATCAACACCGGGCCTACCACGCTCTCCGGGCCGTCCTCCACGCTTTGCGGGACCGACTCACCGTGGACGAAACCGCCGCGCTGTCCGCCCAGCTCCCGCTTTTGATTCGCGGTATCTTCTACGAAGGCTGGCATCCCCACGGCAAGCCGCTCAAGGAACGTCACAAGGAGCAGTTCCTTGCCCATGTCGCCGATGCTTTTCGTAACGATCCCGACGTGGATCCGGAAAAAGTCACCCGGGTCGTTTTTCAAGTGATGGCCAAGCACATCACCCACGGGGAAGTGGAGGGCATCAAACGCTGCCTGCCGGCGGAGATCCGTTCTTTGTGGGAATGACGGTTCTCCCGGGCATAGTTCGTCGCACAGGAGGACGCCCCCATGTCCAGCGAAGAACGCAAGGAACAACAACCGACTCCCGCTCCAGCGACGCCCGAGGCAACGGAAGCGTCGGCTCCCGCCTTGCCGCCCGGTCAAGCCGCGGGAACCGGACCTTACGCGGAAGCGGTCGGCCGAGTGGACATCACCGGCATTGTCCCGGAAGGGGTCCATGTCGATCCGCTGATCACCGAGGGTCACGTCGGCTACGAGGAGAGCGGCGAATCCGAGGTCATTCCGCCCCAGCGCCTTGCCGAAAAGCCGTCCGCGCCCGATAAGGGTAAGAACGGCTGATACGGTGCCCGAGCGTCGTTGGCTGTCCGGGCCGGGCAGATCGCCGACCGAGGATTACGCCATGAAGGTTGATGAACTCGCTTCCGTGGTGGATGAGCTGATCGAAGTGCTCCAGTATCAGGCCGACATCCTGGAACGGCTTGTGGCCCACGTCGAACAGGCCACCATCCATCTGCCGGAAGATCGGGAGATCTCGGTCGTCCGCTCGTCCCTGAGCGGCTTGAAAGTCCGCATGAAGAAGCTGCGTGGCGAACTGCCCAGCGGCTGACGACGTTTGTCTAGCTCCCGGCGGATCGCTCCGGCGAGGCCGCATTTTCCAAGCCGTACTTGGCGATCAGCCGATACAACGCTCGTCGGCTGACGCCCAGCAACCGGGCCGCCTGGAGCTTGTTTCCTCGGGCATGGGCCAAGGCAGCAGCCACGGTTCGCCGTTCCAGTTCCGCCAGGTCGAATGTCTGCGAAGCGTCACCGATACCGGATCGGCAACCGGGGGAACGAACCGCTTCCGGAAGATCATTGAGCGTGATGAGGTGGTTCTCCGCGAGAATCTGGGCCCGCTCCAGGACGTTGGCCAGTTCCCGCACGTTTCCGGGCCAGTCGTACTTCAGCAGGGCTTGCATGGCGTCCGGGTGAATGCGGAAGCGGACCGGGCCAATCTGCCGACTGCTCAGGAAATGCTCGACGAGTTCGGGAATGTCCTCCCGCCGTTCCCGCAGCGGCGGCATCTCGATGCAGACCACGTTGAGCCGGTAGAACAAATCTTCCCGAAAACGCCCGGCTTTCTGCTCCTCTTCCAGGGGCTTGTTGGTGGCGACGAGGATGCGAGCGTCGGCTCGATATTCCCGGATGCCTCCGACCCGGCGGAAATGCCCGTCCTCCAGCACCCGCAGCAATTTGGCTTGCACCGCCGGAGACATCTCGGCGACTTCGTCAATGAACAACGTGCCTCCCTCGGCCACCTCGAACAGTCCCGGCTTGGCGTGGACCGCTCCGGTGAACGCCCCTTTCTCGTGGCCGAACAGTTCGCTTTCCAGCAGAGTTTCCTGCAAGGCCGCACAGTTGATCGTGACCAGCGGCTTGTTCCGACGGGGGCTGTTGAAGTGGATGGCGCGGGCCGCCAGCTCCTTGCCGGTGCCACTGGCTCCGCGAATCAACACCGTGGCGTCGGTCGGGGCCACCTTCTCGATCAACTGCATGACCCGCTTCATCGCCGGACTGGAGCCGATCAACCGGTAGCGTGGTGATTCAAAGGTCAGCCGTTCGACGTAGTGCCGCAGCCGGACGTTTTCCGTCCGCAGCCGCCGGGTTTCCAAGGCCCGTTCCAGAATCGGCAAGAGGTTCCGCAGCTCGAACGGCTTGAGGACGTAATCAAACGCTCCCAGGCGCATCGCCTCCACGGCCGTGGGGATGCTCCCTTGCCCGGTCATGATGATGCCCACCAGACCGGGATCCAGTTCCAGGGCCGCTTTGAGCACCTGAAGTCCGTCCATGCCCGGCATCATCAGATCGCACAAGAGGAGGTCGAAATGCTGCTTTTCCAGCAGTTTCAGCCCTTCCGGTCCGCTCGTGGCACCGATCGCCGCATAGCCTCGTTCGTTAAGCGATTCGCACAGAGCTTGCGTCAGTTCGGCTTCATCGTCCACGATCAAAAGTCGTCCACGCGGTTCAGACATGGGCTGCACCTCCCTGACGTTCGGCCTTGCCGCAGCAGGGTTTGTCCTCGGGTTGCCGTAGCGGCAGGGTGACTTCCACCCTGGTCCCCCGACCGACCTCGCTCTCCAGCGTGATCGTGCCACAGTGCTCTTCGACGATGCGGCGGCAGATCGGCAAGCCAAGCCCGGTTCCCTGGCCCTCCGCCTTGGTGGTGAAGAACGGATCGAAAACGCGCCCGAGATGCTCGGCGGCAATGCCGATGCCGGTATCGCAGATCTCGATGCTCACTGCGGGAACATGCCCGGGAAGATGCCCTCGCCGTGTCCGCAGCGTCAGCCGACCGCCCTTGGGCATGGCGTCGGCGGCGTTGGTCAGAAGATTCAGAAAGACCTGCTGGAGCTTTTGAATATCGGCATGGATCGGTGGCAGGGACGGTTCCAGATCCCAAACCACCTCGATGCCCCGCTTGCGCAGCAGGTGCTGCACCAGTTCGACGATGTGTTCCAATTCACGGTTGACCTCGACAACCCCCAGGCGCTCCCGACCCCGGCGGGCAAATTGCAGCAACTCGCTGACAAGCTTGCTCATCCGCCGCGTCTCCTGCTGCACGATCTCCAGCGACCGGCGATGGGGATCGTCCTCGGGCAATCGTTCCAGGATGTTCTCCAGCCGCAGGAGGTTGGTAGCCAGCGGATTATTTAGTTCGTGGGCAATGCTCGCCGCCATCTCCCCCAGACTGGCGAGCTTGGCCGCGTGCCACAGTTGCTGCGTGATTGCTCGAATCTCCTCGTTTTTGTCCCGCAATTCGGCCACGAGTCGCTGAAGTTCTTCGTGACTACGGCGAAGTTCGGCCTCGGCCTGCTTCCGTTCCGTGATGTCGCGGATGACGCCAACAAACAGCCGCTCGCCATCGACCCGGGCCTCGGCCACCGACAGTTCCACGGGAAAGACCGTGCCGTCTCGCCGCTGGGCGACGATTTCCCGACCGATACCAATGATGTGCTTCTCCCCCGTGGCCAGATAGCGGGCAATGTACTTGTCGTGTTCCTCGCGGTACGGTGACGGCATCAGGATCGAGACGTTTTGCCCGATCACCTCCTCCGCCTGGTAGCCGAACATCCGCTCGGCCGCGGGATTGAACGTCTGGATCAGGCCGCGCTCATCGATGCTGACCACGCCATCCACGGCAGCGGCGAGCAGGGCCTGCCAGCGAGCGCTGGTTTGTTGTTCCAAGGTGGGTGGCTTGGTCGTCGGTGTCCTGGGTGCCATGTTATCCCTTGTCGGCCTGATTCAGAACCCGCGCAAGAAGCGGCTCCGCCTCCTGTTCGGACTTGCCGTCGGTATTTCTGGTTTTGGACCACGAATGGAGATCATTCTAACGAGCCTCACTCCGGTCTGCATCCGTTCCGCACGCTTTGGGCAATTCCGCACAGGCACTTGGCTTTTTCCTTGGAGAATGCCGATAAAGGCTGAGGCAAATTAATCCCAGGCAACGGGTACGACATTTGCTCTGCAAGATTCTCAGAAAGCGAGTCGGCCATGAAGCGGATGTGTGCCTGGTGCGGATGTGAACTGGATCAAGCCCCGTCGCGGGACCAGCAGAACCAAACGCACGGCGTCTGTCCTGCGTGTCGGCGCCAGTTTTTCGCCTCCTCCAGCGAACGTCCCCGGCCCGACGAACAGCGCCAGGACGGTCCGTCCTCCGCGTCTGACCCTTCCCAGAGAACCCACCGGCCTGGCAGCCTGCGTTGAAGATCGCTTCACTCCCACAGGAACCAGCGCCGCTTGATCCGGGGACCGTAGGTCAGTCCGAATTCTTTCATGGCCACGTCGGTGATGGATTGAACCGCTTGTTCTGCCGAGTCTGTGACGATCACCCGGTCGTAGTCCTTCTGATCAATCATGCCGTAGGCTACCAGCCGGTCGCGGAGAAAGTCCATGAGCGGCTGCCAGAACGCGGTGCCCATCAGGACGAGGGGAAACTGCTTGATTTTCTCGGTCTGAATGAGCGTGGCCACCTCGAAGATTTCATCCAGCGTGCCGAACCCGCCCGGCAAGGCGATGAAGGCGTAGGAGTACTTGACCAGCATGAGCTTGCGAACGAAGAAGTGATTGAACGTGATCCAATGGTCGAGGTAGGGATTGGGCAACTGCTCCTGGGGTAGTTGGATGTTGCAGCCGACGGACAGGCCGCCTGCTTCCTTGGCGCCGCGATTGGCCGCTTCCATCAGGCCGGGTCCCCCGCCGGTCATGACCGTGAAGCCCGCCCGAGCCAGGCGTGCCCCGACCTCCCGGCCCAGGCTGTAGTGCGGATTGGCCTCGCCGAAACGGGCCGAGCCGAAGACCGTGACACACGGCCCGAGAAAGTGAAAGGTGCGGAATCCCCGAATCAATTCCCAGAAGATCCCCAGAGCGTTGAACAGTTCGAAACGCCGCGTCTGCGGACCGCGAAGGAAGCGGACCTCGCCATTATCCTCCGGCTTTCTCGTTCGAACCTCAACGGACTGTGATTCCTTTTCTACAACTGGTTTCATAACAAAGCCTTGTGACAAGCAATGGAAGCGCCGGGGCCGTGCAGAACCGCGGCGATCCGGAGAATCCGCTGGGACCGGACGACGATCTAATATTATGGAGGGAAGGGCGGGTAAGCCCGAAGCCCCTGACTGCTGTAGCAGCCGGCACCTGCGATGGACAGTCAGCGACGCGAAGCGCACTGCCTATCGGGGTTGTGCCTTCTAAAGTGGAGGGCTTACTGGTTGGGGCTTGTGGCCCTGTCCGCGACCTCGACCCCGACCTTCCTCGGTTCGACCGAAAGGCACGACGCGGCAGGTTGGGAGGCAAGAAGATAGGTACGGAGGAGGCTCCAGGACCATAAGCAGACAGCTTTCCCTCCACCCGGTTTGGACGCCGGGTTTTTTTATTGCGCGCTGGCCTACGGGGGCCGGGCGGACAGCATGGCCGCAATGATCAGCGCCTGTGCCAAGACCAGAAGCATCACGAACGTGGCCACCCCGTAGACCGTCTGGCGTGCCTGATCGAGCTTGGGACGCCGCAGGATCTTCGTCGTCAGCACAGAGCAGACCCAGTTCCAGTGCAGGGCTAGATGTTCGATGGCCAAGCCCGC
>JANWWR010000039.1 GCA_025055835.1 Gemmatales bacterium
CGAACTTGTAGATCGCGGTGCCCTTGCCGTAATTCGCTCCGCCGATCCGCTCGGCGAACAACGACTGGAACCACGGATCCGCAGCGAACCCTGGTGCATTCATGTCGGCAACTCCTCGTTCCCGAAGCCCGACGGTCCTGAAAGGGTGAGAGTAGTTCCGAGGGTATTGCAAAGCAAGAGGGAAGCGCGGAGCGACAACTCCTCGCCCCGGATGCTTCGGACAGCGGCTTGGATTGGATGTGTGACGTCAGGCTGTCACTGTTTCTGCTTGGCCAGGTAGTCGCGCCAGGCTTGGACGTTGCGGCCGTGGTCCTGGCCAGTCAGACCTTGCAGCGTCTTGGCGATGGCGTCGGCCAGGTTGTTGTCCGCCTTGGGCAAAAGCTCCACGAGGTCAGGAACCAGGTCCCGGGCTTGCTTGAGAGCGACGGCGCGGACCACGGCCAGGCGCACTTCGGCGTCGTTCTCAGCGAGACGACTCCGCAGGGAATTGACCGACTGACGCGCCAGCCGTTTCACCAGGGTCATCCGCACTGGTTCCTTGAGGTCCTCGGACAACAGCGGCAAGGCGTCAATCAAAGCCTGCGTGTAGGAGCCGCTCGGATCCTTGGTCACTTCAAGTATCTTGAGGATTTCCTGGCGTCGGGTCTCATCGGCGACGGCGTATTCGCGGATGAGCTTATTGGGGTCTTCCCGAGGCCGATCCACTTCCGGCTCCGATTGGGCGATACTCGACAGATCGCGGCTCAGATTGACCTTGTTGAGGAACAGCAGGGCGAAGGCGGTGTTGACCTGCGGGGGGTAATTGCCATCCCAACTGCCGTCGTCGCGCTGCCGCTCCACGAGCGACTTCCAGCCCCATTCGTACCAATTGACGCCGTCCAGTTCGTTGATGCCGAAAACGACGCAGACGCGCTCCAACGACCACAGGAAGTAGGGCCAGTGACCGATCTCATGGGGCTTACGCTTCAGTTGTTTGGCCAAATAGTCCTTGGCTTTATCCAACTGGATGTCGGTGCGCAGATCGTTTCTCCCCTGGGGCGCGGTTTTAAGTTTGTCCTCATCGGCGACCAGTTTGCCGCCGCTTTGGAGCTTGGCCAAACGATTGCCGTGACCCACCGCCAGGCCGAGCAAGCCGGCGCAGGTCATCGCCGGCGAGGAGCCTTCCGTGTCATGGCGATAGCCCCACCCGCCGTCGCTGTGCTGGGTCTGGCGGAAACGGGCCTCGGCCCGGGCAAGGACGTAGTCCGTCGGGACATTGTGCCGCTTGGCAACCCACAAGGCCATGATCGCGAATTGCGTGTTGGAGTTGCACGCTGTTCCGGTGGGCAGATACTTGCCAAACTCGGTCTTTTTCTGATTGGTCCGAAGCCAGTTCAGAATGGCCAACGTGTCCTTGACCTGCGGGCAGTCGTAAGTCCAGCCCCACGAGGTGTTGTCCTGGCCCGCCGCCAGCCGGCATGCCAGGTCGCGGATGATGGCCGATTCTTCCGAGCCGCCGTAGCGGTCGAGGAACAGAATCACGAGGCTGATGGCGTAGGTCTTTTTGAGCTTGGGAGCAGCGGAGCGGATGGCCCGGGCGCTACTGAGCAAAATGGGATCCTTGGGCGAGACGCCGCTTTCCAACAGAGCCAGGCCGATCAGGGCGGCTGCCCCGACGTCGTAATCGAAGTTGTTGGACGGCTTGTCCGGCTCGTTGTAGTTCCACGGTCGGGAACGCAGGTAGCTGACGCCCCGAGCCACGGCCTGTTCAATCCGCTCGTTGGTGGCCCGCTGTTGAGCCTCCGCGGGTTGTGTGTGAACGATAAAGCAAGTACCCAAGCTGACAATGGCGAGAAAACCCGTGCGAATCATGACCCGGCACCCCTTCCGCGTGAGATGGGGACCGCGTCGCACCACTGGCAGCGGGATGACCGGCCCGGACCGGCACGCCGCCTGGATAACCAATGGAGAGGCCGGGGCGCGACCGCGATCCGTCTTGTGCAGTATAACTCACCTGCCGGGCAACACCACAACAATTTACCGACACTTTCGCCCCTTCGCCCCGCCCCAGCGACTCGCCCCGTCAGGGTCTTGCTTTTGCGATCGGGGCTTTCTGCTTGCCATCCAGCTAGCGATTTGCGATATTCACGAAGACGGAGATAGCCCTGCCGGGGTTTAACAAGACCCTGCTCTTTCCTTCCTCGACTCGGTGCCGGAGAACCAACGATGCACCACCCGCCGCATTGCCGAGGTCCGGTCGGCGTTACCCGCCGAAACATGCTCCAGATCGGAGGCATCGGTCTGCTTCAGCTTTCCGTGGCGTCCCTGCTCAAAGCTGACGCTCAGCGAAAAAGCCAGGCTTCGGCTCACGCCGATGCCTGCATTCTGGTCTTCCTCAATGGCGGACCGAGCCACCTCGACACCTGGGACATGAAGCCCGACCTGCCCAGCGAGATGCGAAGCGAATTCAAGCCGATCCCGAGTACGATTCCCGGCGTGCCGGTGTGCGAGCATCTGCCGCGTCTCGCACAGCGGCTTAATCGGCTGACGCTGGTTCGCTCTGTGCACCACGATCAGGTAGCCCACGCCCCGGCGGTGTACACGGCCCTGACGGGCATCCGCAGCAACATCCGAGCGGGGCTGATGGGGGCGTCCCGGACCGATTATCCGGCCATCGGATCGGTCGTCGGTCGGCAGCGACCGCCCAGCGGCGCGGTTCCGCCCTACGTTCTCCTTCCTCATCTGACCGCCGAAGGAGCCGGAGGGCCGCCCCAGCCGGGTTTCCTCGCCGGTTGGCTTGGCAAGGGTCACGATCCGCTTCTCGTTCTGCCCGGAGGCCGTCCGGATAGCTTGCAAATTCCCGCCCTCGATCTGGTCCCGGATGCCACCGCTCAGCGTTTGCAGGGGCGGCGGGATCTCATGGGGGCGTTGCAGGCTTCTGGTCAGATCGTCGGCATTCAGGATCGGCAGATGGACGCGCTGTGGGCCAAGGCGTTCGATCTCGTCAGTTCTCCGCAGGCCCAACGAGCCTTCAAACTCGACAGCGAACCGGCCCCACTGCGGGACCGTTATGGCCGCAACATCTACGGACAAAGCCTTCTGCTGGCTCGCCGTTTGATCGAAGCGGGGACACGCCTCGTATGCATCTCCTGGGCTCCCGACGCCAACGCCACCTGGGACACCCACGGGAATAACTTTGCCAAACTGAAGAACGAGCTGCTGCCGCAATTCGATCTCGGTTTCACCGCGCTTCTGGACGACCTTGAAGTTCGAGGGATGCTGGAACGAACGCTGGTCGTGGCGATGGGAGAAATCGGCCGAACGCCGAAGGTGAACGGCAACGCCGGCCGGGACCACTGGGAGTTCTGCTACACGGTCCTTTTCGCTGGGGGTGGCATGAAACGCGGCTTCGTCTTCGGAGCCAGCGACAAGCACGGGGCCTATCCGAAGACGGACCCGGTCACGGCCGCCGACATCATCGCCACCATCTACCACGCTCTCGGAGTGCCGCCCGACCTGGAATTACGCGACCCGCTGGATCGGCCTCTGGTTCTCGTTCCCGACGGTCATCCGATCATACCGCTGTTCGCCTGACGCCTGCCTATTTCCCGCTTGCCGCGGGACTCAGATCGGCGACCGGCTTGGGATGAACAATCGGCTTGGCTTGTTTTTGAAGCCGCGCGATTTCGTCAAGGACCGTTTCCAGACTCATCGCCGTGTCATGAATCTCGACGATCACCGTACAGTGATAGCTGCCTTCGGGCGGCAGGACGATGACGCGGCCTTTCTCCCG
>JANWWR010000050.1 GCA_025055835.1 Gemmatales bacterium
TGAATTGCTTCCAGCAGCGGCTGCCAGACGGGATCAAAAGCGGGATCGGGATGTTTTAAGGCATTGGAGAAGAAGGCTGCTGCGGCTCGCCGTACCTCGACATCATCATCCTTCAGCAGCGGGATCATGTCCATAAGGGAAGCGCGGGCCGCTTCCGAGTCCGCATGCTGGAAGAAGGATAAGGCGGCTGACTTGCGGACGGCGGGATCGGGATGGTTCAGAGCGGGTCGCATTCCGGGGATGATTTCCCCCGCGTTGCCAGGTCCGATCTTGGGAAGAGCAACCACCGCTTCCCGCCAGACGTCCCGATCGTTGGCTCGTTCCCGGATCATGCGGGTCAGAGCAGGGATGGCTTGGGCAGCCGCAGGTCCGATGTTTCCTAGAGCGATGGCAGCATTGAGCCGTACCCCGGTGTCGGCATCGCTAAGCGCGGCGATAAGTTGGGGCACCGCGGCGGCGGAGGCCGGTCCTCCTCGGCCCAGGGCAACGGCGGCATCACGGCGAACCAGAGGATCCGGGTCTCGCAGGAGATCGGCTAGCTTGGCGTTGTGAAAAAGCAGGACGTCGGGGCCGAGTTCCCCCAGAGCATAAGCGGCATTCTGACGGACGCTTGGCTCGGCATCCTTCAGGGCTTGGGCCAAGGCACCCGCGGATGAGGCCCCGTTCGGACCCAGGCGACCGAGGGCATAGGCCGCGGATCGTCTCACATAGGCGGACGGGTCCTTGGCCAAGAGACTCTCCAGTTTCTTTTGGGCGGACAAACTGGCCGGCGGCCCGATCTTGCCCAAGGCGAACGCGGCGGCGTCTCGCACCGTGGGGTCGGGATCATCGAGCAGGGCGCTGAGCCGAGACGCCCAGCCCTGGGCCTCGGGACCTTTGTTGCCAATGGCGAAAGCCGCTGCTCGCCGCACCGCGGGGTCGCTGCTGGTCAGGTCGCGGCCCCAATCGGCCAACGACTTGCCGAGAAAGCCGACGCCCTGCTGGGCCTGCAAGACTGCCCCGAAGTGGACAACCAACACAACCGCCGCGGTCAAAACTCCGACGACGAACCGAGTCATGGGCGAACCTCCGATGCGATAGGAAATCCGGGGGACGACGTTCGGTCTTGATCGTACCTGCTTACGATCGACTGTTCCAGAGTGTACTGATTTCCGCTGGCCAGTTCACCAGTTCAGGCGAGAGCAAAAATCTTGAGCATTCGCTTCCAAGTCAAGGTACAATTGGCAAAACTGTTGCGTTGCGCGCGGGGAACGGCGTGCCGAACAACCATCGCGTCCGGGTTGATCAGGGCAGATCGTCTCGGATACGCCGGAACGTCCCACGGGAGGACGCGGGGGAAAGGCCCAATGCCCCTGGATACGTCACGCGGTACTCCCAAGTTCGTCGGCAACTACGAGTTGCTGAGCAAGATCGCCGACGGCGGTATGGGCTCGGTCTATAAAGCCCGCCACCGCGAAACCGGAGCCATCGTCGCCGTCAAGATCGTTCCGCCGTCGTTAGCCCACAATACCACTTTGCTTAAGCGTTTCGAGAAGGAATGGCGGGCTGCCCACGCCCTCGATCATCCGAACATCGTCCGCGCTCTGGAATTCGGCTACGAGGGGACGACACCCTATCTGGTCATGGAGTACGTCGATGGCGAAAGTCTGGGCAAACGACTGGATCGCGTGGGCCGACTCCCCGAGACGGACGCCATCCGCATCATCGCCCAGGTAGCCCAGGGCCTGCACAAGGCCCACAAAGCGAAACTGGTGCATCGCGACGTCAAGCCGGACAACATCCTCCTGACCGCCGACGGCACCGCCAAGCTCGCCGATCTGGGGCTGGTGCGGGAGTTGGACAGCGACGTGAACCTGACCCGCACCGGCCGCGGTTTGGGCACGCCCTACTTCATGGCTCCCGAGCAGTTCTGCGATGCCAAAAGCGCCGACGCCCGCTGCGACATCTATTCGCTGGGGGCCACGCTTTACATGGCCGTCACCGGCGAATTGCCCTTCCGCTCCACCAGTCCGCTCGAAGTCTGGATGAAGAAGCGGGACAACGACTACCCCAGTCCCCGCGAGCTGGTTCCCTCGCTGAGTGAACGCACCGACTGGGCCATTCGACGGGCCATGAGCGCGGACCCTGCTCAGCGACCGGCCACCTGCCGGGAGTTTGTCGAAGACCTCACCGGCCGCAGCACCCGCAAAAGCATCGTCGTTCAGCAGCAGAATCAGGGCGATTTGTGGTACTTGCAGTATGAGGACGAGTACGGCTATCGGCACGTCGTCAAAGGGTCGCTGTCGAACGTCCGCAAGTGCCTCAAGGACGGTTTGCTGGGAGACGCGGAAAACATCAGTGTGTCGTTGTCCCGGCAGGGCCCCTTCGAGCCTCTGAAAAACCGGCCGGAGTTTCGCGATCTCATCATCCGTCCGGCGGCGTTGCCGACGCCGAAACTGAGTCGGCCCCGCAGCGATCCGCCGGTTCCCGTCCAAAGTACGGTCGGCGTATCCGGCTCGGTCACGGCTGATGCTGACACGCCGTACATGGGTCCGGCCTACCGAGCGCCGGCCATCGATCTCGGTCCCGTTTACACGCCGCGCCGGGAGAGCAGCTGGATGACGTGGCTGCTCGTCCTGGGGTTCATTCTGGTGGGCTTCCTCGGCGGGCTGCTGGTCCTCGGCATGTTGCGTTGGATCCGCTGGTGATCGTCGCCTTCCCTATTCCACGGGTCGCACATCCACGAGGTTGTCGAAGAACGTCGCCCCGCCGCCCAGGTCGGTCAGCCGCGTGCTCGTGGTGACGTTGCAGTTGACGCCGTCGCTGGTGTACTTGTTCCACCAGATGCCCTGGGAAACGACAACGCCGGGCTTGACGGACTCGGCCACGACGGCCCGCGCCCGGAACCGGCCCCGGTCGTTGAACACCTCGACCAGCTGCCCGGATGCGATGCCGCGCGGCCCGGCGTCGGTCGGGTGAATCTCCACGCTCGGCTCCTTCTCGATGGCCCGCAGGCTGGCCACGTTGACGAACGTGGAATTGAGAAACGACGGATGGGGGGGACTGACCATCTGAAGCGGATAATGCCGGGCCAGTTCGGGCCGGGTCTGCGGATCTTCCGCGGGTGGAATGTAGGTCGGCAGCGGATCCAATCCCAGCTTCGCTGCCGTCTCGCTGTAGAACTCGCACTTGCCCGACGGCGTCGAAAAGTTGCCCCGAGCGAAGGGAGCGTAATCCGGCGGATAGTTGAGCCGGATCGGGCCTTCCTTCTTCAAGCGTTCCAGGGTAATGCCGGACATCGGTCCGTCGGCACCTTGGCCTTGGGCCGGTTGTAACGCCTGGCGGGCCAGTTCCTCGTCGCTCACTTCGAACAACTCCGGCTCGAAGCCCAACCGTCGGGCCAAGAGCCGAAAGACCTCGTTGTTCGATTTCGCCTCCCCTGGGGGAGCGATGGCTGGTTCATTGACTTGCACGAATAGATGTCCGTAGGAACCGTGGATGTCGAAGTGCTCCAGTTGCGTCGTCGCCGGAAGAACAATGTCGGCGTAGTCGCAGGTGTCGGTGAGGAATTGCTCGTGAACGACGGTGAACAGGTCTTCCCGCCGCAGACCGGCCAGGACGCGGGCCTGATCGGGACAGACCGCCGCCGGATTGGAGTTGTACACGTACAAGGCCAGCACAGGCGGGCCGGGCAGTTCTCCCAGCAACGCCTCGGCCAGTTGCACCATGTTGATCGTGCGGGTGCCCGGAGGAATCAGATCGGGCCGTTCCAACGCCGCCGAGTTGAAGCCGTACAGCTTGCTGGTGCTGAGAAACGCCCCACCGCCCGGATACCGCCAATCGCCGGTCAAGGCGGGCAGGCAAGTGATGGTTCGCACGGCCATGCCGCCCCCGGCGTGCCGCTGCAAGCCGTAGTTCAGGCGAATCAGTGCCGGTCGGGTCCGTCCGTATTCCGCGGCCAGTTTTTCGATGTCGCTTTCAGGAATGCCGGTGATCTGGGCAACGCGGCGTGGCGGATATTCGCTCATCACGCGCTGTCGCAGCGGCTCCGTGCCGAGACAGTAGCGATTCAGGAAATCCTCGTCCGTCAGGCCATCCCGCCAGAGGATGTGCATGAGACCCAGGGCCAGGGCGGCGTCGGTGCCCGGTCGGATCGGGATCCACCAGTCGCTGGCTCGAGCCGTGATGCTGCGGTAGGGGTCGATGGCGACCAGCTTCGCGCCCCGTTTGCGGGCCTGGTGCATGATCGCCCACAGGTGCATGTTGGTGACGCGGGTGTTCGATCCCCAGTTGATGACGTAGCGGGCGTGAACGACGGCTTCGGGATCCAGGGCGGCGCGGGTGCCCAGCGTGATGTCGCAGCCGACGGAACCGGCCGTGGCACAAATGGTCCGGTCCAGAAGCGACGCACCCAGGCGATGGAAGAAGCGGCGGTCGAGGCTGCTGCCCTGGAGTTTGCCCATCGTGCCGGCGTAACTGTACGGCAGAATGGCTTGCGGTCCGTAAGCCGATGCCGCGATTTCTCGAAAACGCCGGGCGATGGCATCCAAGGCCTCATCCCAGGAGATTCGTTCGAAGCGTCCTTCGCCCTTGCGGCCGACGCGGTGGAGTGGATGCAGAAGGCGTTCGGGATGATAGACCCGTTCCAGGTAGCGGGTCACCTTCATGCACAGAAAGCCACGGGTGAAGGGGTGATCGGGATCGCCGCGGAGCCGGACGGCTTGGCCATCTTCGACCGTGACGACCATGCCGCAGGTGTCGGGGCAATCGTGGGGACAGACACAGCGGACAGTGCGGGCAGTCATGGAAGGCGACGCCTCAGACGGTTGCGGACGAGTGGCGAATCCCGAGGGGGGTTCCCCGGCAGTTACTGTAGGCGACGGACGAGATCCTGCCAGGCCGCGTACAACACCGGGTCCTTCTGCACGTCGTCGAGCGGCAGGGCGGCTCGGGAATCCGGCGGACGCAGATCATGCAACAGCCGATAGAGGCGAATCTGCCGCCGGAGGGCCAGGGAGGTGCGCACTTCCAGATCGGGATCGGGCTGCACGCCCCAATCGTCGTCGGGCTTGCTGTCCGCGAAGCGATGCAGGTTCTTGCCGCTGGGGCGGATGAAGAAACCACTCGACAACCGCAGGAAATGTCCGCCGCCGATGTTCTCCGCCTGGTTCTGCACGCTGGCCTTGCCGCGGGAACGCTGCCCAGCGATGCGGGCACGACCGGCGTCCTGAAGCGCCGCCGCTACCAGCTCACCGCCGCCGGACGTGTCCGGGCCGATCAACACCACCAGCGGCGTCTCCGGACAAACCGCCGGTTCCTGACCCGAATAAGGCCGCGACTTGTTCGGGTCCCGATATTCCACCGTGGCGATCACAACCTGACCGACGAACAAAGTAGCGACCCGAATTGCCCCGATCAGACTGCCCCCGGGACACTCCCGCAAATCCAGCACGATCCCCTTGACCCCTTCTTCCCGCAACTGCTCCAGCGCTCGGGCGACTTCCTCGGCGGTGTCTGGCGGTTCCTCGCTGCCGACATACTGCCGCGAAGTCAGCGGACCCAGCCGGATCAACGCGATGCGGTGGGCGCGATCGAGCATGTAGTCCCACGTCTGATCCGTCAACCGGTGGACCCCCGTCACGGTCGGAGTCCGGACGCGGGAAACGATCAGGTCGGCCTTTCTGATCTCCGATGAACCGGGCCGCTGGTACGACACGCTGACCCGGCTTCCTTCCGACTTGGACAATCGGCGGGACACCTCCGCAGCCGACAGGCCAACCGTGCTTTGCCCGTCCACGTCGAGGATGCGATCATCCGGACGCAATCCCGCTCGCTGAGCCGGTCCGCCCAGCACCACCGAACGCACAATGAGCGGCCCCGGTCCTGTCCGCTCCTCGAACGTCATACCGACGCCGACACTTTCCCCGGATAGAAACCCATCGCGGGCCACTTCCTCTGCCGTCAAGTAGGCGGAGAAGGGCGGATCCAGGAGCTTCATCACTCCTTGAAGACTGATGCGAATGGCGTTGTCGCCGCGTAGTTCCGGCGTGTTGCCGACGTGTTGCCGCACCCGCACCAGTTCGTTGTCGATGTCTCGCACCCGCAGGGCCTTTTCGGGGTCAGGAAGCAGATAAGGGGGCAAGGCGACGCCGGCGGCATCGGCCAGCGCGGTCAGGGCCGCAGCGGCCAGGCGTTCCTCGGGGATCGGTCGGACGTATTCCTGAGTGATCCGTTCAATGGCGAGTTTGACAATGCGGGCATAGGTATGGGCTTCCCCCAGGGGCACGCTCTCCCGGGGCTTGTTATCGGCGGGCTTTTCCGGCACCGGGATCGGCACCGCCAGGGCCGACAACGCCGCGAGCATCAGTCCACTTCCCGCCAGTACCAGCCGCATTCGGCCTCCTCTCGCACTCCGCCCCGCAATGCCATTCTTCATGGCATTGTAAACGCAAAGGCCCGCCGACTGCAACGCGGCGGGCCGGAAGGAAACCTGGGCAAACTGTGGCGAAGTCAACGGTTGTCACGAAGCCTGGCCCGCGGGTTTCTCTGACTTGCCCAGCACCGGGCCGCATCCGGGCAGGGCCGCCTCCACCTGCTCCATCAACGCCTTGACGCCGCGACGGATGCTCTCCAGATGGGCGATGCTGGCGTCCCGTTCAGCGGTGACGGCCTCGAGATCGTGCTTGAGCTGATCGCGTTCCTTGACCACGAGCCGCAGCTTTTCGACCTCCGCCGCCAGCCGATCCTTCTCCGCCTGGACGGCCCGCAAATCGTGCCGCAACTGATCGCGCTGGCTGGTCAGACTCTGCACTTCCTCCTGCAAACGTGCCGCCTTGGCCGCCGCCGATGGCGACATGCCGTTCTGAGCGCAGCCCCAGATCGTCATCACTGCCAACAGACCCATGACCAGACTGAAGCGGGAACGGGACATCGCGAACGTCTCCTCGGGGATGGTTGCGTTGTTGGGGGAACCGCATTCGTGGCAGGTCGGGAAGGCATACCGGCGGTGGTTGAGTTTGGCCAACCTTCCCAGAACTCGCCATTAACTAGGTCGGCTGTCTTTTGCCCAGAACTTTGCATGTTCTCCAGTTTCGACAGGCGGTGGACTTTCGGTTTCGCTTCTTCTTCAGGATGCTGCGACTGCACAAACCTTGCGGGCCAA
>JANWWR010000083.1 GCA_025055835.1 Gemmatales bacterium
GCGGCGACGGCCTTGCCGTCGTGCCAACGGCCCGGGAAGGTCATTCTCCGCCAATCGTCTGGCCCTGGGGTTTCAGAAAATCTGCTTGGCGGGGAAGGCGGGTTGCCAAGGCGTTGAACGTCGGCAACCGGCAGCAGGAACCATTCGCCCATCAGGTCGATTGCCGGGCGTGGTTGAGCATCGGCATGAAGTGAACCGACGACGATGTTGTTCGCGACGAGAATCAGGACCCAGAAATTGACAAGGCAAGGACGCATTGTTGAACCGGTAAGACAGGGTGCGATAAAGACTATCGTCTTTGATCTGCTGCGGGCTTGCACCGATTAACAGCGAAGCGACGAGATCCAGGCGTCAAACAAGCTCGGCAATCGGCCGACCACCCAACCGCTGGTTTTCGACCACTGGGCGATCTCCCTGGCGAAGAGCAGGTGGCTCCATCTCCCCGTCAATGCCGAGCACATGAAAGATCGTGGCGAACAGATCCGCCGGGGAATAAGGCTCTGATGCCGGCTGTTCTGCTCGCGGGGTGGATTTGCCGACGACTTGGCCCATCTTCAGGCCGCCACCAATCAACAGGAGGGGCGTCAGCGGGGCCCAGTGATCGCGTCCCCCCGGAAAGCGAGTGTCGATGCGCGGATTGCGGCCGAACTCCCCGGTCATCACGAGCAGAATCTTCTTTTCCAGGCCTCGGTCGTACAAGTCGTCGATAAAGGCGGCGAGGGCTTGGTCCAGCGGCGGGCTGCACTGCTCGAAGCCTTCCTTGACCGGCGGCGTACCGTTGACGTTGTGGTGGTCCCAGCCGCCGTAGCCGATATTGACGACACTCGCCCCCGCTTCGCACAGTCGCCGGGCCAGCAAAAGGCATTCGCCCACACGGGCTGGAGAATACGGAGACGTGCCGCTGCCGTACTTCTCACGAAGTTGAAGGCTTTCCCGGGAGACGTCGAAAGCCTTGGCGGCATCGCCCGTCAGGAATTGCAGGGCTTGTTGCTGATACTGGTCCAACCCGTCGCCCAGAAGGTTCTCGTCAAGGGTGCGACGAAGTTGGTCGAATTGGCGGATCAAGGCACGCCGGTCGTTCAGCATATCGGCCGACATCCGCAGCAGGAGATTTTCCCCGGCTCCTTGGGGATCGAAGGGCGCATAGGCTCGGCCGAGGTAAGCCGGTTGGTCGGCCCGGATGTTTCCACCCAGCTTGATGTACGAAGGCATGCCGGTGCGCGGGTGGTTCAAACCGCGCCGGAAGGCGATACGCGAGCCAAGCGAAGGGGCCGCCTGCGGCTGGCCGTTGTCAAAGCCGGTGAAGTCGATGCCGGTATTGACCCAATGAGTGCCGCCGCCGTGCCCGCTGTTGCTGTGCGAAAAGCTTCGCACTACCGCAACCCGGTGGGCTCGGGCCGCCAACTTCGGGAATGTGCCGCCGAACGTGATCCCGGGAAGGGTCGTCTTCACCTCGCCCGTGGTGCTGCGAAACTCGATCGGGGCATCCATCTTCGGATCGAACGTCTCAATCTGGCTCGGTCCACCACCCAGCCACAGCCAAATCACTGAAGTGTCTTTTGGCAAAGAATGAGCAGCCTGGGAACTGGTCTGCCCGATTCGGGCTGATGCCAACCCCGTCAGTCCCCACAGACTAAGTCGCAGAAAGTCGCGCCGTCGCAAGCCGCCGCACGTCGGAGTCACTCGGGGAAAAAGCATCTCAAACATGCTTCAGTTCCTCCGTCTGGGACGATCCGGGCGTGTTCTGGTGATTAATTAACTCAACCCTACCTGGTTGGACGCACTTGCCGCTACTATTTCCTTACTTGATTTTCGGAATGGATTCATTCGATTTGCTTAGAGATGTACCCCAACGGGAGAGGGTCATGGACCGTTACAAGGAGATCAGCTTTACACAGCTACGCGCCTTCTGTGAGTGCGTTCGCCAAGGCTCCTTCGCTGGGGCCGCCCGCTCCCTGCAACTATCGCAACCAGCTGTCTGGCAACAGGTGCGGGCTTTAGAACGCCTGGCCGGAGTTCTCCTTCTGGAGCGACGTGGGCGAACGTTGCAGCTAACTGAAGAGGGCCGTCTGCTTTGGGAACAGGCCCATACCGTGCTGGGCAACGTGGATTCCTTATGGACCACGTTCCACGAACGACGCCAAGCCCTCCCCCGGACTCTGACCCTGATCGCCACACCGGCTCTTTTGGCGGAGGAACTCATCGAGCCGGTGGTCAAGTTTCATCGTGCTTACCCTGATGTGACGCTGCGGCTGCAAAGCCAGCACGGCCAGCCGGTCCTTGACTGGCTGACCCGCGGGGACGCCGACCTGGCCGTTGTGCCAGCCGACATGCTGCTCATCGCCGATCCCGCCGTGTTCCACCGTGAGCAACTCGGGCGGCGGATCGCCACCCTGATCACGGCCAAGGACCACCCCCTCGCACGGCGTCGAAGAATGACTTTGCACGCCCTGACCGAATATCCCCTGATTTTGCCTTTGGAAGACAATGCCTGGTTCGTGCAGGTGCGAGAGGTTTTGGAGCAGCACAGATTCTCGGAAAAGCTGCGATGCCAGCTCCGCGTCGGTCACATCCTCTCGGCTCTAAATCTTGTTCGAAGTGGCTTGGCCCCGGCCCTCATGCCCATGCCGCAGCACGCTGAGCCGCCCAAGGGTTTGCTGTACCGAAGCCTCGATCATATGCTCCCCGATTTGCCCATCTATCTT
>JANWWR010000183.1 GCA_025055835.1 Gemmatales bacterium
GCCGAGACGCATCTGCTGCGGGCGGTGGCGGCCCATCCCGGTTTCATGGTGGGCTATTGGAACCTGGGCACGGTTCGGCAGCGGAGGCAAGATTGGCAGGGAGCAGCTGCGGCCCTGGAACAGGCGGTGCGGCTCCAGCCCCAGCATTTCGAGGTGCGTCGGCTCCTGGCTCGCGCTTATTTGATGGACAAGCGGTACTCCGAAGCGGAACGGGAACTGCGTGGCCTCCTTGAAACCCATCCCGAAGACATCAACGGCGAATTCTATTTGGCCTGGGCCTTGGCGAAGCAAGGCAGGGATTTGGAGGCCGATGTCGTTTTCCGCCGTGGTCTGGAAAAAGCCCCGGATTGGCCCACGGCGATGGCCCAGGGAGCCTGGCTGTTGGCGACGCATCCCGACGACGTTCGCCGAAATGGCTCCTTGGCTCGCTTCCAAGCCGAAATGGCCCTGCGAGCACTGAAGGCCATCGAAAAGCAACCGGATGAGAACTTGCTCGAAGCCGCCGCCGCGGCTTCCGCCGAATGCGGCGACTTCGACGCAGCCCTCGCCTATCAGACCGCCGCCCTCCGTCTGCCAAACCTGCCCACGGAACGCAAGGCGGAAATGGAGAAGCGATTGCGACTCTATCAACAAAAACAACCCTATCGCTTGGTTGCTTCTGACCGGCGGTCGGAGCCCCCCTAGCTTTAGCTTCAAACAAATGCTCTGCCTTCAATGCGTATCTTAGGCAGACTGTTTCCGGAGTTCCCAGACGACGTGGGCAAGTTCTGGAAGGATCAGTTTCTCCATGGCCAGACGGACGGCGTTGGGAGATCCGGGCATGGCGAAGATCACCAGACCTCGGTACACTCCAGCGATGGCCCGCGAGAGCATGGCCGCCGCTCCGATTTCATACCAACTGAGCATCCGAAACAGTTCGCCAAACCCGTCGAGCCGCTTTTCCAACAAACCACTCATGGCCTCGAAGGTCGAATCCCGGCG
The DNA here is from genome assembly GCA_025055835.1 of Gemmatales bacterium. GTDB lineage: Bacteria > Planctomycetota > Planctomycetia > Gemmatales > HRBIN36 > JANWWR01. The sequence goes on from JANWWR010000183.1 coordinate 982, forward strand.
GGAAATGCCCGTTCCCCCGTTGAGCAGAACCGCTTGGACCTGGGAGGCATTCGCGGTTTCCTGAAGGAAGGCTCGAATCTGGTCCGGCTCGTCTTTGAGAATGCAATAGGCTGCAACCGTAAGCCCAGCATCCGAGAGCAGTTGCCGAATGATGGCCCCGCTTTGATCGTCGTTTTCGGAGCGCGTATCGCTCACCGTGACCACGGCACACACGACAGATCGTTGAGCTTGCTTCCGATGTGACTCCGCTCCCATGACGCTGCTGGCCCTCTACGCCCCATCGGCAAGGTCTGACACGCGGATGTTGAATATCGTACAATGGGAATGACTCGAAGACTCGTTGCCCACGGACCTAGTCCATGTCCAGCGACCGAAAGGCCTTTCTCGTTGTACGTCGCGATGACGGTGCCGGGAACGTTTTCGTCCTCCATCCCGGCAAACGCTATGTGCTGGGAAGGGCAAACACGAATGACATCGTTCTCAATGACGACCTGTGCAGCCGGCAACACGCCGAAGTGGCTAGCAGCGACGGCAAGTGGATTTTGCGCGATCTCGGGAGTTTAAACGGGACCCGCGTCAACGACGAACTCATCCAAGGCCCCGTGGAATTGCACCCCTTGGATGAAATCGGTCTGGGGCGATGTCGCTTCTGGTTCGTGGAGAGCCTGGACCAGCTTCCCCATGCTCCGGCGGAAACCAGCCCGCGTTCGTCGGGGATCGCCATTCGGAAACGTCTGGGTCAGACTCGCTACGACTTCCAAGTGCCGGCCGCGGACGACGACTCCGTCGGTGCCGCCGTTCGCAATCGCATCAGTCAGGACTTATCGCTTTTGTATCGTCTGGCCTTGAACATGGGTTCGGCCTCGACGAACGAGCAGTTGATTCAGGTGGTCCTAAGTGGGTTACTGGAAGCAACCCCGGCGGACACGGCGGCTGTTCTGGAAGTCCAGGACGGAGAGAGCCGGCTGCTGGCCTATCAGTCCCGCCTTAGCCATGAACAGTACCGCGAAGCACCGGAAACGATGCTGCGGGACGTCATTGCCTCGGGAGAAGGCATACTTGCCGAGGACTCCCAGCGGTTGAGGCACCACCGACGAGGCAACGGCAGTTCCACGGAAGTGTCGAGTTTCATCTGCGCTCCGGTCAAAAGCGGCCAGGCCGTGACGGCGTTGCTGTACCTTTACTGCACAGACCCGTTTAAAAGTCTCGGATCGGAAGACCTCGAACTCGTGGTCGCCATCAGCAAGACGATGGCGGTGGCTTGGCAGTCGTTGCGTCGTCAGGCATTTCTTTTGGAAGAGAACCAGCGGCTCAAGGCCCAGGTCGCTGCCGAGGTCCAACTTGTGGGCCAAAGCCCGGCCCTGGAGGAGATCAAGAACCAAATCGCCCAAGTAGCCCCGACGAACGCCACGGTTCTTATTCGTGGGGAAAGCGGCGTTGGCAAAGAACTGGTCGCCCGAGCCATCCACTTGGCAAGTCCCCGCCGAGACGGGCCGTTTGTCTGCCTGAACTGTGCCGCTTTAGCTGAAAGCCTGCTGGAGAGCGAATTGTTTGGGCATGAGAAAGGGGCCTTCACCGGGGCGACGCAACGCAAAATCGGTAAGTTCGAGGCTGCCCACAACGGCACGATCTTTCTCGACGAAATTGGGGAGATGAATCCCAGCGCACAGGCTAAGCTGCTCCGCGTGCTGGAAGGCCATCCTTACGAGCGAGTCGGCGGCTCGGAGCCGATCCGGGTCAATGTGCGTGTCGTCGCCGCCACCAACCGACCGCTTGAAGAGGCCGTCAATGCCGGACAGTTCCGCCGCGATCTCTACTTCCGCTTGCAGGTCATCGAAATCCGCGTCCCGCCTCTGCGGGAAAGACGCTCCGACATCCCGGTCCTGGCAGAGTTTTTCCTCCGGCGCTTTCTGGAAGAAACCGGCAGGCGTCTCAAGGGCTTCACTCAAGCGGCCCTCGAAAAGATGACGCACTACGATTGGCCGGGCAACGTCCGCGAGCTACGCAACGTCATCGAGCGGGCCGTCGCCTTGGGAAAGGGGCCGATGCTTGATGCTCCGGACATCTGGCTTTCTGGCCTGGAATTGACCGGTGCCCGAGAAGCCGTCTCTCCCGCCTACGTTCCTCGGTCCCTGGAAGAGGTGGAAAAAGAACATATCGCTGCCACACTGCGACACACGGATTGGAACAAGAGCCAAGCCGCAGCCATTCTTGGCATCGAACGCTCGACCCTGGACCGGAAGATCAAGGCGTACGACATCCAGCGCTAGTTCGCCGTTCGAGCTTTCTCAAAGACGGCGACCCATTCCTGGAACTTGGCCGAAATGCGTTTCACGGCTTCGTCGCGGCTGATCTTCCCGGCCCGCAGATCAACCAGCGGATCCCAGAACGTTGTTCGGCCCACGGCAAAACCAATGAAGCCCTTGACCGGGGCAGCGATCTCCAGCCACTGGTAAACCTTCTTGTCATCCTCGCCGCGGCCCAGAATGATGCAGCCCACCTTGCTGCGACCGTTACGCTGGGCGGCTTCAACGACACGCAGGCAATCGGCCCGGGAATCCAATCCCTCGATCTTCCACACGTCCGGCTCGATCCCGGCGTCCTGGAGTTGATGAATGGCCTGAACCATCAGGCGGGGCCGCAGTTCCCGGTCATATGCCTTGGCATCTGAGCCGAATTGCTCCAGCTGGGCCTTGGTCGCCGGTACCAGCAACTCGAACATGAACCGCCGGTTCGTCGAATGCAGGTAATCGGACAACCGCTTCAACCGGGCCGCCTGGCGTTGATTCAGAGCGGCGTCGCCTTCGGGATTGTAACGCACCAGCACTTTGCAGAAGGTCGGTTGCACTTTCTCGATGTGCTTGGCGAAGTCCTCGCCGTACTCGAAATCGAATTCGTCCTGTCCGCTCTTCTCGGCTGGGCAGGCGGTGATGTAGCCGCGCTTGCGAGCGTCTTCCAGAATGGCCAAGCCGAACTGTTCATCCACCAGGATGCCCGACTTGTCTGCCGGAACCCCGGCCGCCAGGGCATGCTTAAAGGCGTCGTAGATCACTTGCTTGGCGGCGGAGATTTCAGCGGTCTGCTCCGGGGTCAGATCACCTTTCCAGCCAAACATCTTGGCCTGAAAAGACCCTCGGTGATCAAAGGGAAGGACGTAGAGCGGACGGTCGTAGCCAATAGTCATGATTGTCCCATCCTTTCGGAAAGGGCACAGGAGATCGTCAACGCTTAGATACGGTTCACGGCGTTTTTTGGCCATCCAGTTCAAGCCGCGGATCGGCTTCCAGGACGGCTGATTTTCCCCACCAGCTGCTTAACCGCGTTGCTCCAGGGGCACGACCGATCGTAGCTCCGGCCCGATGTACCGTGCCCGGGGACGGATCAGGCGATTGTTGTCCAACTGCTCGATGACATGCGCGCTCCATCCAGCCACGCGGGACATGACGAAGATCGGTGTGTACAGGGGAATCTCCAACCCCATGTAGTGATAAAGCCGACCGGCTGGCCAATCGAGGTTCGGCATCAGGTTTTTTTCCTGTTCCATGATCTGCTCGATCTCCTCGGCCATGCTCTCGAAGTGCGTCTGTCTGGTGGCCTCGGCCAGTTGGCGGGCATATTGCTTGAGGATCTTGGCCCGCACGTCGCCGGTCTTGTACACCCGGTGGCCGAACCCCATGATGCGGACCTTGTTGGCAAAGGCCTTCTGGAGCCAGGGCCGAACGTTCTGCGGTGAGTCGATCTCGAGCAACACGTCCATGACTTTCTCGTTCGCTCCGCCGTGCAGAGGCCCCTTGAGTGCTCCCGTCGCCCCGACGATCGCCGAATGGAGGTCGGCCAGCGTCGAGACGATCACCCGAGCGGTGAACGTCGAGGCGTTAAACTCATGCTCGGCGTAGAGGATCAACGACACATCCAAAGCCCGCACATGAACCGGGTCCGGCTCGGTTCCCCGCAGCATCCACAGGAAATTGGCTGCATGGCTGAGATTTGGACGCGAAGCCACGGAAGGCAGACCGCGGGCCGCTCGGAAATGCTCGGCAATGGCTACCGGAATCTGACCGAGAAGCCGTTCCGCCTTGCGGACGTTGGCCGCGTGAGAGTTGTCCTGGGTTTCCGGGTCGTAATGGGCCAGCACACTGATGGCCGTGCGAAGCGCATCCATCGCCGGTGTTCCTGGCGGCAATGACCGCAAAAGCGTAATCAGGACTGGAGGCAAAGTTCTGGAACCAACGATCCGCTGCTGGAACGCTTCCAGTTCGGCCCGCCGCGGCAACTCGCCGTGAAGGAGCAGGTAAGCGACTTCCTCGAACGTCGTTTTCTCGGCCAGCTCCCCGATCGGATACCCGCGGTAGCGAAGGCCGCCGGTCACGGTCGAGATGGCGGTTTCTCCGGCGATTACGCCTTCCAATCCCGGAGAATAGATTTCCGAAGTCGTGCTGCTCATGGCGGTCCTTTCTGCTCCGTCGTCTTGCGTTGGAATTACTGGAAGTACCGGCGGTCACGCTCTTCGTAGTCCGAGTAGCCAAGGAGATCGTACAGTTCCTGCCGGGTCATCATCTGTCCAATCAGGGAGCGTTGATGGCCTTGGCTGTGGAGAGTTTGCAACGCGGTTCGTGCGGCGGCAAGGGCGATGCGGAAAGCGGTCAGCGGGTAGATCACAAGGCGATAGCCCATCGCGGCCAGTTTGGCAAAATCGATCAAGGGGCTTTTGCCGAACTCGGTCATGTTGGCCATGAGCGGCGCTGAAATCTCCTGAGCAAACTGAGCGAATTCGGCCTCGGATTCCAAAGCCTCGACGAAAATCACGTCGGCCCCGGCATCGAGATACAGCCTGGCCCTTCGCACCGCGTCTTCGAAGCCGGTCACACCACGAGCATCGGTCCGGGCGATGAGGACGAAATCCGGATCGGAACGGACGGCAACCGCGGCACGGATCTTCGCCGCCATTTCTTCGGCGGGAACCAGACTTTTCCCGGACAGGTGGCCGCATCGCTTGGGCAGTTGCTGATCTTCCAAATGAATCGCCGCTACTCCTGCATCCTCGAACAGACGCACCGTGCGCTCGACATTCACAGTCGAGCCGAAGCCCGTGTCGGCATCGGAAATGACAGGCAATGTGGTCGCCTGCACAAGATCACGAGCAGCGGCAACGAACTCTGTCAGGGTAAGCAGACCGATGTCGGGAACGCCGCTCCCCGCAGAGAGCGCTCCGCCGGACAGGTAGACTGCCTCGAATCCGATCCGCTCGGCGATCTTGGCCACGAGCGGGTTGAAGACCCCGGGCACCATGAGAGGATGATCGGCCAGCAGTTGACGCAGGCGCTTTCCAGCGGAGGGACGGATCATGATGCCGACTCCGAATCTGAGCGTGACCCGGTTGTTTTAGCACTTCCGCGATTCAGCATGCCAGCGTTTTCCAAGGCTTTGTCCGATGCGGATTCCGTCCCACTCGGCGTACAATGGCAATGATTGCGGACCTCTTTCCAGCCTGAGAGTTGCCAATGGCTGCCAAGTTCGAATTGGTCAGCGAGTTCAAACCGGCCGGCGATCAGCCCAAGGCCATTGCCAAGATCGTGGAAAACTTTCAACGAGGTGCCAAGTTTCAAGCCCTCTTGGGAGTAACCGGATCGGGCAAGACTTTCACTGCTGCCAACGTTATCGCTCAGCTGGGCAAGCCGACGCTGGTCATGTCGCATAACAAGACCCTGGCCGCTCAGCTGTACGGAGAGTTCAAGGAGTTCTTCCCCCACAACGCCGTCCATTACTTCGTCAGCTATTACGACTACTATCAACCGGAAGCCTACATTCCCCAACGGGACATCTACATCGAGAAAGATTCCGCCATCAATGAGGAGATTGACCGGCTTCGTCTCGCCGCCACGGCCGCCCTGGTGAGCCGGGAGGATGTCATCATCGTCGCCAGCGTCTCCTGCATCTACGGCTTGGGATCGCCGAGCGATTACAAGCGGATGATCGTTTACCTGCGCAAGGGCGACGTGATTGACCGGGACGATCTGCTCCTCAAGCTCGTGGACATTATGTACAAGCGAAACGATGCCGCGTTGACCCGAGGCATGTTCCGCGTCCGCGGCGACGTCGTCGAAGTTTGGCCCGCTTACGAGGAGTTTGCTCTGCGTATCGAGTTCTTCGGCGACGAAATCGACTCGCTGTCGATCATCAATCCGACCAGCGGAGAACTGCTGCGGGAACAGGACGAGCTGTACGTCTTCCCGGCCAAGCACTTCGTCACGCCGGAGGAACGCATCAAGAACGCCGTGGAAGGAATCCGTCAGGAACTGGAAGAACGGCTCAAAGAATTGAAAGCAGCCGGGAAACTGCTGGAGGCTCAGCGGCTCAATGCCCGGACCCGGTACGACATGGAAATGCTGCTGGAAACGGGCCACTGCAACGGCATCGAGAACTACTCGCGGTGGCTCAGTGGACGTCAACCGGGCGAGCCGCCGTATACCCTTATCGACTTTTTCCCCGACGATTTTCTCCTAATCGTGGATGAGTCGCACGTCACGATTCCGCAGATTCGTGGCATGTTCGCCGGGGACCACAGCCGCAAGTTGACCCTCGTGGAACATGGCTTTCGCCTGCCCAGCGCGCTCGACAACCGTCCCCTGCGTTTCGACGAATGGGAGAAACGCATCCACACGGCCCTGTTCATCTCGGCCACGCCGGGACCCTATGAACTGGAATGCACGGGGGGTGAGGTGGTCGAGCAGGTGATCCGACCAACCGGCTTGGTGGATCCGCTGATCCACGTTCGACCGGCCCGCGGACAGGTGCCCGACCTCGTTCAGGAAATCCGCAAGCGGGCGGAGGCCAAGGAGCGGGTGCTGGTGACGACTTTGACCAAACGGCTGGCCGAAGACCTGGCCAACTACTTCCGCGATTCCGGCATCCGCTGCAAGTGGCTGCACTCGGAACTGGATGCCATCGAACGCTGGCAGATTCTGCGGGAATTGCGGGAGGGAGCCTTCGACGTTCTGGTGGGTGTCAATCTCCTGCGGGAAGGTCTGGATTTGCCCGAGGTGTCGCTGGTGGCCATCCTCGATGCCGACAAGGAAGGTTTCCTCCGCAGCGAAACTTCGCTGATCCAGACCATCGGCCGAGCCGCCCGGAACGTCAACGCCGAAGTGATCCTCTATGCCGACGCCGTCACGGAGTCGATGCAGAAGGCCATCACCGAAACGAATCGCCGACGCGAATTGCAGTTGCGTTACAATGCCGAGCATGGCATCACGCCGGAGACGATCCGCAAGGCCATCCGGGCCGGCATCGAAGAGGAAATTCGTGCTCATCAATTGGCGGAATCCGTGGCGGCTAAGGACGGACAGGATTACGTCACGGCGGAGTACCTGGAAGAACTGCATGCGGAAATGCTGGCGGCCGCGGATGCCCTGGACTTCGAGAGAGCCGCCATGCTCCGCGACCGTATCGCCCAACTCAAAGGCCAGCCAGTGGCGTCGCCTCAGATCAAGAAGCCGCGTCGCGGACGAAGGCGGCTCCGTAAGCAGTGACCGAACCGAACTGCGTGTTCGTCCGCGGGTCGGGTTCAGGCCGAATTGCGGCATCCCAACGAGGGTTTTCGACTATGCACCCTGTTCGCATCGGCGCCTGCGGCTGGTCCTACCCCGAGTGGGTCGGCCCGTTTTTTCCGGAAGGTACCCCGGCGGGGGAGTTCCTGGCCCGCTATGCCGAGCATTTCGACGTCGTCGAAGTGGACAGCACGTTCTACCGCATCCCGAGCCGCCGGATGGTTCAAAACTGGGCGGATCGCACGCCGGAGTCCTTCGGTTTCGCCCTCAAGGTGCCGCAAGTGATCACCCACGAGAAACTGCTTGTGGAATGCGAAGGCGAGGTGCACGCGTTCACGGAAGCGATTCGGAGCCTCGGGCCCAAGCTGCTGTGTTGCTGCCTGCAATTTCCCTATCTCAACCGCACCAAGGTCGCCGGTCAGGCGGATTTTTTGCATCGCCTCGATACGTTTCTCGGAAGTTGGCCCAGGGAGTTTCCCATCGCTGTCGAGATTCGCAACAAGAGCTGGATGAATCCCAAACTGGCTGATGCGCTGCGCCGCCATCAAGCCGTGCTGGTCCTGACCGACCAGGCCTGGATGCCGTCTCCGCTGAGTGTCATGCAGAGCTTCGACGCTGTAACGGGCAGCTTCGCCTATGTTCGCTTGCTCGGTAACCGCGAGGAAGTGGAGAAGCTGACCCAGCGATTCGATCACATCGTCGTGGACCGGTCAGCGAACCTCGCAGAAGATGCCGAGGCGATTCAGCGATTGCGGGAGCGAGTGCCGGTGCTGGCTTTTGTGAACAACCATTACGCGGGCTTTGCCCCGGAAACGATTCGCCAGTTGCGGCGGGCCTTGGGCCTTCCAACGTGACAATTGCGGTCTTTAGAACGGGTTCCGGATTTCAGCCGACGCCAGCGAGTTCGATCTGTTCCGGTTCGTGCTGCTCGGTGGGAACGCAGTAAACGCGGTTTCGCCCGGCGTCCTTGGCCTTGTAGAGGGCCTTGTCAGCGCGTGCGACGAGGCTCTCGACGGTGTCTCCCTCCTGCACGCCAGCGACACCGACACTGAGGGAGATGACTCCCTGCTCGCCCCGATTGCCGATGTGGAAACTGCTTCTCCAGACCTGGGCGCGAATGCGGGCGGCCACCTGACTTCCCGCAACCAGGTCCGTGCGCGGCAGCAGGATGGCGAATTCATCTCCCCCATAGCGACTGACGATGTCGCCACCTCGAACGGAGTTTTTGAGCAAGGCTCCCAGCTGAGCCAACACCATATCCCCGGCCTGATGACCGTGGGTGTCGTTGACCCATTTGAAGCGGTCCACGTCGGCGAGGATAAGGACGAACGGCTCACGATCCCGTTTCCAGGTTGTGATGAGCCACTGAATCGCTTCGTCGAAGGCCTTCCGATTGCCGACGCCCGACAAGCTGTCCATGCGGGCCTCCCGGCGAGTGCGGTCCAGTTCGGCGGCCTGCTGTTCCATCTGATAATGGGCGACAACCAGTTCATCGGCCAGCCGCTGGTTCGACTCCAGGACGGCCTCGATGTGGCTGAGAATGGCGCGCTGGATGGTCTGCAATTCGCCGCTGACCTGAAGTTCGCCGACGTGCTTCCCGACAGCTCGGATCTCCGTGTCGTGAACGCCGACTTCGCTGGTCAGCCTTTCCACAGCGTTAAGCACTTCCGCCAAGGTTTTCAGGGTGACCTGGCGCTCCTCCTCGGCCACGGGATCTTCCTTCGGTGCTTCGCCGGAGTTGCGCCGATGGAAGATCAAGCCGATCAGCAGACCGACGAGCAGGCTGCTGAGGACCCAAAGACCGGCGTAAAAGACGAACCACCAGTTCAATGAGGACTCCTGGGGATCGGGAAGCGAATCCGAGTTGCGATCACGCACCAAGTCTAGCACGCATCTGCGGGATGTGAAAGCGTGACGGCCTTTTGGCGAAATCCGGGGCAGCCGTTTTCAGGCCAAGGCCTAGCGCAAGCCGGGAATGATTAAGATCGCGATCGTGAAGTAGATGATGATGCCGGTCACGTCCACAAACGTCGCCACGAATGGGCTGGAGGCGAAGGCTGGATCGAAGCCGAGCGAGCGGAATAGCAGCGGCAACATACTGCCGACCAGCGTTCCCCAAAGGCAGATGGCCGCCACGGACAAGGCCACGACGAATGCCAGGTCCCAGCGGCTGACCTCCCGGGTTCCGAAGTGGCTATGCGCGGGAAAAGTATAGATCAGTCTTCCCGTACTCTCATCCAGGAACGGCTCCGGCGGCGGCGTCCCGGCGGGCATGGCAACCCAGCCTTCGCCGTGAATCGTCTGAATTTGTTCCGAATGGGGAGGCAATTCCGCTCGGCCATGAGCGTCGAATTGGAGCGGTGTCGAAGCCGGAACGCGCAGCATGAATTCATGCTGCACTTCTTCCGCGTTACTTAGAACAGAAGTCGGCGTCAGCACGGCCCGCACGAAGCCGATCATGCCCAGTGTCGCGCCCAGCATGATGCCCAGGATCAATTCGTGACGCAGCACCCGCAGCCATTCCTTGTAGTCCACATGTCCCAAGGCCATGGCGCGGGTGATGAGGGTGGCCGCCTGGGAGCCCGAATTGCCCCCGGTGGAAATGCACAGCGGCACGAACAAACTGAGCACCACGACGGCTTTGATCGTGTCTTCGAAAGAGGCCAGTGCCGTGAACGTGAACAGTTCCGCCCCGAACAAGGCCGAGAGCCACACGGCCCGCTTCCGCCAGACGGTGAAAATGTTCGCTTCCAGATAGTTTTCCGGCATGGTGCCGACGCCGCCGAGCCGCTGCACGTCTTCGGTCGCCTCTTCCACGACCACGTCGATGACGTCGTCGTGGGTCACGATGCCGACGAGACGGCCCTCATCATCGATGACCGGCATGGCGATCAGGTCGTAGCGGGCCAGTTTCTGTGCGACGATTTCGCGGTCTTCCTGGGCATGCACGGCCACCACATCCGTTTCCATGCGGTCCCGAATCAAGGCATGGCGGGGAGCGAGGATGAGGTCCCGCAGCGAGATCACTCCGAGAAGTTTGCGGTGCTCGTCGAGGACGTACACATAGTAGATCGTTTCGCGGTCAGGAGCCTGGAGTCGCAGCCGGTCCAACGCCTCGGCCACGGTAATGTTTGCCGGGAGCCAGGCGTAGTCGGTGGTCATCAGAGCGCCGGCCGTGTTTTCACCGTACTTGGTCAGCATGGCGATGTCACGGCGGTCGGCTTCGTCCACCAGACGCAGCAGTTCTTCCGTGACACGAGGGTTGAGGCGGCGAAGCAGATCGGCCCGGTCGTCGTGGGACATCTGCTCAATCAGCTTGGCCATGTGCGCTCGGCCGGTTCCCTGCACCATTTCGACCTGGCGCTCGATGGGAAAATACTCGAAGATGGCGGCTTGAGTCTTGATGTCGCTGTGCTGGAGGACCTTCCACACGTCTTCGACGGAAAACTCTTCCAGCACTTCGGAGACGGTGGCTGGGTGCAGGGCCTCGCAGAAGGCTTTAAGGCCAGCCGCGTCGTTGCTCTCCAGCATCATTCGGATTTCGGGGCCGAACAGGGGATCCGCCATAGCCACCTCGCAGAATTCTGGAACTTTCTCATCTTAGCCCGGCGGAGGGACTGGAGAATAGGCGGGCTGGGTTTGCCGAGGGTTGCCCTCAGCTGCGGCGAATTCTCTCGAAGGCGTCCAGGGCGCGTTGGCGAGCAAGGGCGTGATCCACAACCGGCCGGGGATAGGTTTCTCCCAGACGCACTCCAGCTTTTTCCAGAATTTCATCCGGGGCGGTCCAGGGCTTGTGAATGTATTCGTTGGGAAGTCTTGCCAGTTCCGGGACGAAACGGCGGACGTAGGCCCCGTTTGGATCGAACTTCTCTCCCTGGTTGACCGGATTGAAGATGCGAAAGTACGGGGCAGCATCGGCTCCGCACCCGGCAGTCCATTGCCAACCCAGGGTGTTGTTCGCCAAGTCAGCATCCACAAGCGTGTCCCAGAACCACTCCGCTCCGCGTTGCCAGGGAATGAGCAGGTGCTTCACCAGGAAGGATGCAACCACCATACGGACGCGATTGTGCATCCAGCCGGTGATCCAAAGCTCCCTCATGCCCGCGTCCACGAGCGGATATCCGGTCCGGCCTTTCTGCCAGGCACGCAGGGCTTGGCGGTCATCTCGCCAGGGAAAGCGAGCAAACTCCGGACGAAGTGGTTGGTCGGTTGTGTGAGGGAAGTGGTAAAGCAAGTGGTACGCAAATTCCCGCCAAGCCAATTCGCGGAGATACCATTCGGCGTTTGCTTGGACGCTGCCATCGCATTTCGCCATAGCCTTCAGCACGGTGTGCCAAATCTGGCGAGGACCAATCTCCCCGAAGTGCAAATGCGGAGACAAACGAGATGTTGAACGAAGGTCGGGCCGATCCCGTGCCGTTTTGTACTCTCCCAAGGCATCGTCCAAGAATCGCTGCAACGCGGTCATCGCCCCGGTTTCTCCAGGCGTCCAGGAGGCACGCATTCCCGCGGCCCAGTCGATCTTCGGCTCCAACTCGAGGGCTGCAATCGGCAGCGAGTCGGGCCAGGTTTCGGGGGAACGAAGCCGTTGCGGGGCTGGGAACGGTTCCGCTGGCTGCGGTGCGGCCTGGATGGCCTTCCAATACGGGGTGAAGACCTGAAACGGTTTGCCCGCCTGAGTGGCCAAGGTCCACGGTTCGTGAAGCAGAGCGGAATTGTAACTTTCGACGGCTACCCCCAGGCTTTTGAGTTCGCTTTTCAAGCCGGTGTCCCGCTTCACCACGACGGGCTCGTACCGGCGATTCCAGAATACCGCCTTGACGCCGTGTTTTTGGACCAGTGCCCGAAACACGTCGCTGGTTGGCCCACTGCGAACAATGAGCCGCGAGCCGATGCGTCGCAAGGCCGCATCCAAGGCGGTCAACGATTGGTGCAGCCACCATCGGCTGGCCGACGCCGGTGCCCATTTGCCTTCTTCTTCCGGCTGCCACACGAAAAGCGGAATGATCGGCAGCCCCGTTTTGACGGCCGCGTCCAGGGCAGGGTTATCGCTGAGGCGAAGATCCTGACGGAACCAGACGACAGCCGTGGGTTGCTCGGGCATGGTCACTTCGCCGGTGCGGGGGCCAGGATGGCCAGGACGCACAGCCGAGCGGTCCCCGTGTTGCGGATGCCGTGGGGCACGCCTTCCGGGGCGATCAGCATGGTTCCCGGAGCCATCGGCAATTCCCGGCCCTCTAACAAAAACACGCCTTCTCCTTCGAGCACATGATAGACCTTGTCCATGCCGGCATGGGAATGGAGGGCGTGTTCCTGGCCTGGTTCAAAGCAATTGAGGCCAACGAGAATCCGCGGGGAGCGAAAAATCTCGACCTTGGCCATCTTGCCCACTTCGTAACGGGCCAACTCTGAAGGCTGAAACGCGGCGGGGTGGTTCATGCTGCTGATCCTTAACTTGCTTGGAAGTTGCCGCGGCGTCGTTGACAAAAGCTGTCACGTCTGCTTTCCGTTCTCCAACGGAATCAACTTCGGCAGCGGGATGGCGTAACCGATGACCTGACCGTGCCACTGTTGAAGCTGGGCAAAGTTCAAGCGAAGGAACGCGTATAAAGCCGGATCGGGCTTCGTTTGCAAATACTCCCGAGCCAGTTTGGCCATCAGGCCGTCGTACTTCTGTTTCCCGCCGACGTGAAAGCGGTCCGTTTCGGGACAACGTCGCAGGTCGCCGTCGAAGTCTGGGCTGATGTGGTAAAGCTCGTGAAACAGAGTGACCATCTTTTCATCGAAAGTCTGATCCTGAAAACGGGGTAAATAGAAGATCAGAACGTACAGAATCTCCGTGTCATCGAGCCAGTACCGTTGGACGATGTAGGGGCGTCCGTGGTGCGTGCTGACGAGTCGGCCCCCACGTTGTCTTAGTCCGGCAATTCTTGCCATCACGCCGGGTCGGCTGCCGTTCCGGGTTTGGTTGCAGCCGACCAGAATCCGCCGCGGGTCAAGGTGGTCAAAGACCGGGCAGCGGGTGGCGATGTCGGCGATGAGAGCACGGAGATTCTGCGAGAGATGCAACGGCTCTCCCGGTCGGCCTGGGTATTGGTGCAGCACGGGGTCCAAGGGGCTGAGGACACTGGTCCGACGGCGTCCAGGAGGCAGCCGAATTTCGTTGATCGGGAGACCGCACGGGCCTGGCTCGCTTGTCCAGCGGATTTCCAGGGGAAGCTTTCTGTCGAAAACCTTGGAAGGACCGTCTGGCCTGTCCATTTTGACATTCCTTCTTGCCTTGCCTGATCGAACTTCTGCTTTCACGGACCCTGCCGACGAGCGGTCGAGGGTCGCATGATCGGCAAAATCGTTCAAGTCGGCAATTCGCCTTGCCGATGCTCAAAGTAGGGAATCTTATCCGGAAAAGGATGTCCGGAGCGGAAGGCGGCTGGACCGGAGAAATCCGGCGGCGAGCAGGGAAGCTCGCCAGGCCCCTCCGCGTTCTTCCCGGCGACTCGCTGTGCGGTCGTTGGTTCAGAGCGGCCGAAGGAGCGGACGATGGCAGGGTACAGGCTCGGTCGAAACTGGGTCGGTGTGTTGGCGGCGGGTGCGGTCGGCCTGAGCATCGGCTGCCAGACCCAAATGGGCGGTATGACCTTGCCATCCAACGACTATCTGCGTCAAAACCCCACCTACTTCCAACCGGCTCCGAACTTCAAGCTGCCGCGTGAAGCGATGGCGATGGAAGAAGCTGCCCGGAAACAGTACGGGCCGCAGAACGGCGGCGTCCCGGCTCCTGTTCCGTAAATCGGATTGGCGAACATACCCTCGGAACAAGATTCTTCCGAAGCTCGAATCGGCCTCCAGGCGCATCCTGGAGGCTTTTCTTTTTTTTCGCCATCCTCTGCCGTAACGGTCGAGATTGCCTAGCCGGATGAAAGCCCCATGACACGACGGCACTTCTTGCCAAATCTGGGGTTAAAAGAATCTGACCGGGGCATTCGGTTCGGGAATATAGCAACGTGAAGCAGCTATTGCTTCGGAAGAGCAGGGGAGTGACGCCAATGGTCTTCGCTCGGCGGTTTGGTGCCTTGGGAATGACGGTCCTGGTTGCCGCAGCGTTGATTTTCTTCTGCGTTCCGAGCCGCGGCGAAGACAAGAAGCCGACGTACTCCCGACCTGATACCGAAAAGGTCGAGATCATTCCGAAGGCCTGGAAGCAAGGCCGCTCCCGATCGGTCACGTCCGCGGAAATCGACGAGTTGCTTTCCAAAGCCCACCAGGGCGATCAGGTGCAACCCGCACCTAAGACCACGGACGAGCAATTCCTTCGCCGCGTCACCCTCGATCTCACGGGTAAGCTGCCAACTCCGACCGAGATCAGCCAGTTCGTCAACGACTCCGATCCCCAGAAGCGAAGCAAGGTCATCGACCGTCTTTTGGATTCAGATGCCTTTGCCACGCATTGGGCTCGCTATTGGAGCGATGTCATCGTCAGTCGCGCGACGAACGACCTCGTCAAGCGAACCGGAATCTCCCGTTCGTTGGAGCTGTGGTTTGCTCAACAACTGAGGGAGAACCGCACTTGGAGCGAAATCGCCCGCAGCCTGATCACGGCTAACGGCGAGGTGAAATTCGGCCCGCCGAATGCAGATGCGTCCCAGGGACCGGCGGTGTTTCTGCTGTGCCATCAGGGGGCCGAGGCCGCTGTCGAGCGCGCCGCCGAAACCTCGCGGGTGTTCTTGGGCATTCAGATTCAGTGTGCCCAGTGTCACGACCACCCCAGCGACATCTGGAAGCGGGAACAGTTTCATGAACTGACAGCGTTCTATGCCCGGGTCGGAGATCGGCTTGTTCGCAATTCGGAAACCAATCGGTTCGAAGGCATAGCCCTGGTTTCCCGGCCCTTTGGCGAACATCTCATGCCCAATCTGGAAAATCCCCGGCAGCGAGGAACACTGACCCATCCCAAGTTCCTGACCGGCGAATCGTATCTCCGAGGCCGATCCGACCAGGATCGCCGAGAGGCACTCGCTCAATGGATCACGTCCAAAGACAACTACTGGTTCTCGGCAGCATTCGTCAATCGCGTCTGGGCGGAACTTCTCGGACAGGGCTTCTATCAGCCTGTGGACGCAATGGGACCGCTTCAGGCGGCGACGTATCCCGACGTGCTCTATCGTCTCGCCGACTCGTTCCGCGCCTCGGATTACGACATCCGGCAACTGTACCGGGTCATCCTGAATACCGAGGCGTATCAACGGCAAATCCGCCTCGGCGATTCTCCCGATGAGCACCTGCGGTTCGCCGCCGCCTATCCGAGTCGGCTGAACGCTCATGCGCTGTGGAACTCTTTGGAATGTGCCCTGGGACCGATCGGTGCACCGCCGTTTCCCAACGCGCCTCGACCCGGGGGAGCACGCTTTTTGCCTCGGAACTTTCTGGAATTCCAGTTCAAGGACCTGTTCGGCTTCGATCCTTCAACGAAGTCGGATGAGGTCGAAGGCAGCGTTCCGCAGGCTTTGATGTTGATGAACAACCTGGCCCTGAATAATCAGATCCGCGCCGTCGGGGACACGACGTTGGCCCGCATCCTCCGATCTACGCGAGACGACCGGGAGGCGATCGAGGCGGTTTATCTCCGAGTCCTGGCCCGCAAGCCAACCGCCAGCGAGCTTCAGACTTGTCGAGAGTACATCGCTCAGGTCGGCAATCGCGGCGAGGCGTTCGAGGACATTCTTTGGGCGCTGATTAACTCCACCGAGTTTCAGAGTCGCCGATAGGTCGGCTGAGCAACGCGGGGTGGAAAGCGGCGAGGGAAACAAGCAGGGGATCGGCCATGATTTCGAATGACTGGTACTTGCGAATGACGCGGGACGGCGTGTACAGCCGACGCAGCTTCCTGCGGGATGTCGCTGTCGGAACCGGCGGCTTGGCTGCCCTGTCGTGGATGGACACGATGCGGCTGCACGCCCACGAGATGCGGAAGCAGGGCAAGGCGTGCATCCTCTTGTTTATGCCCGGGGGGCCAAGCCAGTTCGAGACCTTCGATCCCAAACCGGGCACGGAAACCGGAGGACCAACCCAGGCCATCGATACGGCTGTGCCCGGCATTCGCATTGCCGAGCATTGGCCCCGTGTCGCCGAGCAGATGAAGGAACTGGCCATCATCCGCTCCATGACGAACCGCGAAGGCAACCATCAGCGGGCACAGTACGAATTGCACACCGGCTACGCTCTCAGCGGCAGCATTAAGTATCCGAGCCTGGGGGCCATCGTGGCTTCCGAACTGGCCGATCCGGGCTTCGATTTGCCGCATTACGTCCACATCGGCGGCCGCGATCCCGCCGGGTCCGGTTTTCTGGGCATGACCTTCGCCCCGTTTACGGTCATGGACCCGAACCGCATGCCGGCCAATGTCGAGTTGCCTCGCGGCACCGATCCCAAACGCTTCACCCGTCGTCTTCAGCTGATGGAAAAGCTGGAGCGGGACTTTGCCGAGGCCGGGGCTGAAGCTAAAGTCGCCGACCACAAAGCCGTATACGAAACCGCCTCCCAGATGGTTCTCAGCCCCCGGATCAAAGCCTTCGACTTGTCGCAGGAAAAGGACGCCCTGCGGGACCGCTACGGGAGGACGCCGTTCGGCCAAGGCTGCCTCCTGGCTCGGCGGCTGGTTGAAACCGGCGTCACTTTCGTCGAGGTGCAGACCAGCGGTGGCATGGGCGTCGGCAACTGGGATACCCACGATAACAATTTCGAACGCCACAAGACTCTGGCCGGCATCACCGATCCCGCCTTCGCCGCTCTCATTGCTGATCTGAAGGACCGCGGGATGCTGGAACGCACCCTGGTCATCTGGATGGGCGAGTTCGGTCGGACGCCGAATATCAACGGCCGCAATGGCCGGGACCACTATCCCCGGGCGTTCAGTGTCGTCCTTGCCGGATGCGGAATCCGCGGCGGCATGGTCTACGGCCAGACCGATCCGCTGGGTCGGGCTGTCGTCGAGAATCCCGTGACCGTGCGGGACCTCTTCTCCACAATCTGCCATGCCCTCGGCATCAATCCTGCCAAGGAAAACATGAGCAGCGTCGGACGACCGATCAAGATCGTGGACGGCGGCACGCCGATCAAGGCCCTGCTTTCGTGATCGCGTCATCCCTCCGGTGAGCCGATCCGATGACTCGCGCAGGTTCGGCTGCGGCCCGGAAAAAGTTTAAACCTTGCCCGCCGTTGCACCACGTCCGCGCGTAAGATACGATCCTGCGCCAGTGCTCCTGCACGGTGATTCCGGTGCCAATTGGAGTTCCGCAGTTGATCGTCGAAAGGTAGCTCAACGTCAGGAGTCTTCGGCCGAGGTGCTCCCCATGTTCTATCACATCCAAATCGGCAATGAAGCAGGCTGGAAACCACGAACGATCGGAGCCGGCATGGCCGCTTTTCTCGTCGTTGCCATGATGCTGGGTTGTTCCGGCAGCCAACCGACGGGGTCGAATCCTACCTCAACTCCGCAGGCTTCCCCGATGCTCGCACCGCAGTTCGCGGCAACCGATCCTGATTTGCAGCGACGGATCGAAGAGGCCAAGGCGATCTCACGGGAAAGGGCCAAACTGCCGAAGAAAGATTCACCCTCTCCCACCGAAAAACCACAGCAACCCAAAGTTGATCCGCAAGTATGGTTGGCGGAATTTGAAATGCTCCAAGACGAACGTCATCGTCGGATCAGTCCGTTGATTGACGAAATGGGACGGCACATTCAGACCTATTCCGCGACGATTCCCGAGACTCAAGCAGCCCGCCGTGAGGAAATGCTTGAAAAAAGGAATCGTTTCTCGATAAGCCGCGGCACGGAAGTACCCTTGTATCCCGAATTGCGGCAAGCTGGTCTGGATTATGTTCGACGTCGGCTGCCAGTGGAGAAAGCGTATGTTCATCCGTTACGCCGCCTGGCGGCACAAGATTTCGGGGGTGCCAATCTGGTCCATCTCGAGATGGTACGAAAGGAATTAGCGGAGGTTGAAAAGGCGGTGCGTGACTTGGAGCAGGCAGAGGCTTCGCTGACCCAATTGCCAGAGAAATCAGCGGAGGTCGCCCAAGCGCTCGAAGAGCAGCCAAAAGGTCGCGACGTCTCTCCCATGCCGGCGATAGACGAGAGAACGGCGACAGACAAGAACACCCCGCCTTCGGAAGCCGAGACGCCAATCTCTAAGAATTGGAAAGTGCAGTCTGACCCGGGGCCTCCTCCTCTCCAATGGCCCGACAAGTTTCCTTCGACGGAGCTGCGCGGTGTTCATCCGCGTCTGGTAGTTTATCCCCAAGGCCCCACATACTTTCTTCTCGCCGGAGTCGGGCATACGAATCCGGAGATGGTCCACTCGTTTGAGGATTTGCTCGTTGGTGATATCCGCACAGGGAAACCAATCGGCCCGATCATCCGGGGACTCAATCGCCAGGCCCGCCCCCTTGAACTAAGCTATCGCCCAGCCCTTTCTTCCGACGGGCAGTATGTCGCTTTCCCCCACAAGCTCAAGGATGTCATTCGCATCTTCGCCACGAAGACCGGGCAGGTCAAGCGTGAAATACCCTTGGACCGACCCCCAAACGTAGGTCTGTTTTTCCTTAGGAGCGACCGATTACTGGTACTAGACCGTCTTTTCTCAAAGAAGGGCACGGTGTTTGACCTCGATACGGGCCAACAGGTCACGACGTTTGACATCCCGGAGGAGGTCCAGTTGATCGCGGGGAACGTGGCGATCAGCCCTGGCGGTCGATTCCTCGTTTTAGCTTACAAAGAAAACAGCGGCTCGCCTGCGGTGCTCGTTTTCATCGACACGACCACTGGGGAGATAGTCGGCCAAATTTTCGTGGGAGGCCGTGGCGAATGGTGGTCATCGCACGTCCATTCCGTGGCTTTCTCGCCGGATGGTAACGAACTCGCCGCCGTGGTCGACTATCCTGACGCCGCGAATCTAACCGCCTTCGCGCCCCATTTGTCCGTATGGAAACTGTCCACGGGACGGGAAATTCACCGAGTGCTCCTGGATACCGGGGGGCGCGGCATGATCACGATTCATCAAAGCCCCGACCCGCTTCAGTGGTTTCCCGACCAGCAAGCGGTTCTGGTGAATCAACAGCTAGTGATTCGCCGGACCGACGGCAAATTGTTGGACGTCGTTCAAGCCGAGGGTGATATCCATGCTCACTACGCCACCAAGATACTGGACGATACTCGGGTTCTTACCGCGACCCATCGGCAGAAGCTGGTAATTCGGACGATCAAACGAAAGTGAGATGATGCCTTTTGGAGAGTCGCGGTCATGGAGCCTACGGAGTGGACCGAGGCAATTCAACCCAAGTGTTATCGGGATGCTGTAATTCTTGGATTGATGCCCTGCCCAACGGGCAAAATATGAGCAGTGGGGCGCTGGAGGGAGCGGTTGAGCAGCCGGTTAATCTGTGGCTGAAGCGGACGGCGACGCGGTGGCGTGGGGAGCATGGGTGTCAGCTGGTGGTGTTGCGCACGCTGAGCGAGACGATTGCCTAACACGACCTCTGGACCGCCGCCTATCAATGCCCCAAGCGGTGGAGATACACAAAGTCCGCGGCAACCAGGTCGGCCAGGAGCTTTCCCTTTCGGGTCAGTCGAATGCTCGGCCCCGGGTCTTCGAGCAGGCCCGACTCCACATGGCGGCAGACAGTTTCCCCAAAGAGTGCATCTAAATCGTAGCCGGTCTGTTCGGCGAAACTTTCCCGCACAATGCCGATGCCGCGGCGAATCTGGAGCATGGCGGTTTCTCCAGCCCGTTCCAGATCGCTGAGCCGTTCCTCGGACTGCCGCGGCGGCTGGCCCGACTCGACAAGCCGCAGATATGCTGCCAAATCGCGCGTGTTGACGCTTCGAACGCCGTTCACATAGGCCGCCGCTCCCAGACCGAAGCCCCAATAAGCATGGTTGGCCCAATAGACGAGATTGTGTCGGCAGGCATGCCCGGGCTGGGCGAAGTTGGAAATTTCGTAGTGCTCGAATCCCGCCTCGGTCAGGGTATCCATGGCGGCTTCGTACATGGCCTGCTCAAGTTCCTCGGCGACGGGCCGCACCTTGCCGCGCTGGAGGTTCTTCCACAGCGGGGTCCCTTTTTCATAGGTCAGGCCGTAAGTGCTCAGATGCTTCGGACCCAGGGCCAGGGCGTCATGCAGGTCACGTTTCCACGTTGACAACTCTTGGCCGGGGATGGCGAAGATCAGGTCCAGCGAGATGTTCTCGATGCGACGCCGTACCAACCTGACGGCATCGTGAATTTCCTTTGGGCCATGATTGCGTTCCAGAAAGCGGAGCAACGGACTGTGGAAAGACTGAGCGCCTAAACTGACGCGATTGACGCCGAAATCAGCTAAGAGGTTGACCTTGGCAGCGTCTAATGTTCCCGGATTCGCTTCGACGGTCCATTCGTAGTCGGGCCTAAGGACAAACCAGCGACGCACAATTTCAAGCAGACGTTCTAACTGAAGATGCGTCAAATGCGTCGGAGTACCTCCGCCGATGAACAAGGTCCGAGCCGGCTGCGGCGAGCCAATGCCTGCGATTTCTCGTTCCAGCGCATCGAGGTAGCGATCGCGGAGATCGTCCTGCCCGGCCACGGTGGCGAAGTCGCAGTAGCAGCAGCGGTGGGCGCAGAACGGCACATGGACATAGACCGCCGTCGGAACCAGCCACGGCGGGCTTGCGGGGGCTTGTCGGGGTTCCTTGACATCATTGGACATCGCCATTACCTTTGCCGCTTTGGAGGCACTGTGCAGTCATTCTACCCGCATGAGGCCGAGTTCTGAGGGTGACGGGCCGACACGATGGCGAAAGAGCGATGGGCTTCCCGAGTCGGTTTGGTCCTGGCGATGGCTGGGAATGCTGTCGGGCTGGGCAACTTCCTGCGTTTCCCGGCCCAGGCTGCCAAGAACGGCGGGGGAGCCTTCCTCATTCCGTACATCGTCGCTTTTCTGCTGCTCGGGCTGCCGCTGATGTGGGTTGAATGGGCCATGGGCCGATACGGCGGGCAGCGCGGCCATCACTCCGCCCCCGGCATCTTTCAGTCCATGGGCCGAAGCCCGATGTGGAAATACTTCGGGACCATTGGCCTGTGGTCCTGCCTGATCATAGCCTCGTACTACCTGTACATCGAGTCGTGGTGCCTGGCCTATGCCCTCTGGTCTATCCTCGGTCAGTTCCGCAACATCGCCGACGTCAATCCGGACTACCCCAGCGAGTTTTTCGAGATTCTGACCGGAGAGACCGCCAATCACCTGATCGCTGTCAGCCCGTGGGGCATGCTCATTTTTGCCGTCTGCGTCACCATCAACATCTACATACTTTCCCGCGGATTGGCTCGTGGCATCGAACTGGTGGCCAAGGTGGGTATGCCGTTGTTGATCCTGTTTGCAGCGATCCTGGCGATTCGCGGCCTGTTGATCGACCCGGCCACGGACCCGGCAGCCAAAGAAAGCCCGTTCAAGGGGTTGAATTTCGTCTGGAATCCCAACTTCGAGTCGCTGGCCGATCCCGCCGTCTGGCTCGCCGCCGCCGGGCAAATCTTCTTCACGCTCTCCATCGGCATGGGATCCATCCACTGCTACGCGTCCTATCTCCGGGAAAAGGATGATGTCGTCCTCACCGGCGCGACTACCGCCTGGACCAATGAATTCTGCGAGATCATCCTCGGCGGCACGATACTCATCCCCATCGCCACGGCCTATTTGACCTTGGATGTCGTGCAGGCGAAGACGGCGTCCGGCTCCGGCTTCGGACTCGGCTTCATGGTTTTTCCGACGCTGTTCGACCGCTGGGGATGGTTCGCTCCCGCGGCCGGGTTCCTCTGGTTCGGGCTGCTCTTCTTTGCCGCGATCACGAGTTCGTTGGCGATGGGCCAGCCGGTCATGGCCTTCCTCCAACAGGAGTTCGGTTTTCGCCGGGACCGCAGCGCCTTCGCTTTTGGCCTGATGCTGCTGCCCCTGGCATTGTGCGTGGCGACGCTGACGTCCAAGACCTTCAGCGATGAATTCGACTACTGGGCTGGCACCGTCATGCTCGTCGTCTTTGCCCTGGGAGAAATCATTTTGTTCGCCTGGGTGTTCGGCATGGAGAAGGGCTGGGAGGAACTCAAAAGTGGTGCGGAGATGTGGGTGCCCAAAGCGTTCTTTTACGTGATGAAATATGTGACGCCCGTCTTTCTCCTGGCAATTCTCCTCGCCTACGTCTTCAAACCGGCCCCGGATTGGGGAGCGTATCTTCATCAGGTGCGGCAGAGCCTCGGAAACGGCGAGGCGTTGCCTGCCTGGCAATGGGCCGACGACGGCATGATCGGCAAGCTGCTTCACGTGGATGTTTCCCGCGAACGGGAAGCTGCCCTGGCTAAGAACGCCGAGGCCCGCGACAAGGTGCTCCACAACAGGACGTTGTCTCCCGAGGAGCAAGCCGAGCAACTGAACAAGCTTGATCAACAGCGAGAGGAAATCGAGCGCTTCTGGTCTCGACTGCCGATCTGGCGAAACATTGACCGTCTGGTGATGATCGGCGTTTATCTGGGCCTGTGTTTCCTGGTGTTCACGGCGTGGTCCAAGCGACGAGTCGAAGGGAGGGCCTGAACGTGAGCGAGATGACCGGGCAGGCTTGGTTGTTCATGCTCGGCGTATGGGCGTTCGTCGCCGTCTGCACCGGCTACTGCTTCTGGAAACTGCTGACTTCTCCGCGCCGATTCGGCGACGCAGAAGAGGACAATGCACCCACTTCGTCTTCCTCCGATTCAGCCGAGAAACGGAGTTAATCCTTCGGCAACGGCTTGAGGAAGCCTGTCCCTTGGAAACCGATTGATGTTGCAGTCGCTGATCGAGTTCTCCAACTCCTGGCTGGACGTGATCAACGGGATCCTTTGGCACGACCTCGCTCTGTACGTCGTGCTGGGCGTCGGCATCCTGTTCACGATCTGGAGCGGGTTTTGCCAATGGCACGCTCTGACGCACGGCACCGCGGTCATCGCCGGCAAGTATGACCGCAAGGACGACCCCGGGGCGATCAGCCATTTTCAGGCCCTGTCGGCGGCGTTGTCAGCAACGGTTGGGATCGGCAACATCGGCGGAGTCGCCTTGGCCGTGGCGCTGGGCGGGCCGGGGGCCGTCTTCTGGATGTGGGTCGTCGGTTTCTTTGGCATGGCTCTCAAAACCGCCGAAGTGACCCTTTCCATGCTCTACCGCAATACGGACAACCCGGACGAGCCGCACGGCGGGCCGATGTGGGTGGCCGATCTCGGCATGCGGAAACTGCATCCCGCCCTGGCACCGCTCGGAAAAGCCTTAGCCGTCGTGTTCTGCATCACCCTGCTGATCTCGACCGTGACCGGCGGAAACATGTTTCAGGCGTGGAATGTCGCCGAGGTGACAGCCACGAACTTTCCTGCCTTGCAAAACGCCGTGGGATCGGTCGTGGACGGGCTGCCCGACGGGGCCGGTGAGTGGCTGCGGCCCTTCGTCCATGCCCGGTCGCTGGTTGGCATCACGCTGACGGTGCTTTGTGCCCTGGTCATCATCGGCGGCATCAAGCGGATCGGGGCCGTGGCCGGGCAATTGGTCCCGTTCATGTGCATCATCTACCTGTTGGGCAGCCTCTATGTCATTGCCGTGCATTTCACCGAAATTCCCAACCTTTTCCGGTTGATTTTTGAATCCGCCTTTTCCACCGCTGAAGGGGACAAGGCGTTTGTCGGAGGCACGGCAGGGTACGCTTTCCTCTGGGGCATGAAGCGGGCCTTGTTCTCCAACGAAGCCGGGCAGGGGTCCTCCCCCATCGCTCATTGCGCCGCCAAGACCACCGAACCCGTTCGGGAAGGGATCGTGGCCGGTCTGGAGCCGTTCATTGACACGCTGGTCGTCTGCACGCTGACTGCCCTGGTGATTCTCGCCAGCGGAGCCTGGAATCGTGGTCCGGAGGGCGAGTTTCAGCAGCCGCCAAAGGTCATCCCTGCCGCTGAAGGCGGATGGACGCTGGAAACCGCCGAATTGCCTGTTCGAAACCACGTCAACGGAACGAATCACTGGAAGGAAGGCGATGCGATCTTCGTGATCCTCGTGTCGGAGTCGAACCCGATCACGAACGGCAACCGGCATCGCCTCACCGGCAAGTTGGTCAAACAGGGTAATGGGCTGGCGGTGCAATGGGACGTGCATCGCTCCGAGGAACCGCCACGGCTCGAAGGACCGGCCATCTATACCGACTACGTCGGGGCCGCCTTGGCCAGTCACGCCTTCGACCTCGTTCTGCCCGGCCTGGGCCGGTGGATGGTCACGTTAGCAGTGTGGCTGTTCGCTCTTTCGACGGTTATCTCCTGGAGCTATTACGGAGAGCAGGGCGTCGTGTACCTGCTCGGTCAACGCTTCGTGATGCCCTACCGCTTTGTCTATTGTGTGTTGATTCTGGTCGCCTGCCTGGGATTGGTCCGTTCCGATCAGGAACTGGACAACTGGTCCAGCCTGGGCACCGGCGTCATGCTTTTCGCCAACATTCCCATCACGCTGATCTTCGGCTATCAGGCGATGTCGGCGTACCACTCGTACTTGCGTCGCTTACGGGCCGGGGAGTTCAAACCGACGCACTGAGCCTGGGTTGTGCGGTTGCGGAGGCAGATGCGATTGCTATATTAGCCGACAGCGACGGCGGGATCGCTCCGCCGGATCATCGGCCAACCTAGAGAGCACCATCAGGAGGACGCGATGCCATTCACCCTGCCGCCTTTGCCGTATCCTTACGACGCCCTGGAGCCGTACATCGACAAGCAGACGATGCAGATTCACCACGACCTGCATCACGGGGCCTACGTCAACAACCTGAACGCCGCCCTGAAGGACTATCCCGACTTCGCCAACATGACCATCGAAGAATTGCTTCGCGGCATCAACAAGGTGCCGGAGGCGATTCGCACGGCTGTGCGGAACAACGGCGGCGGCCATTACAACCACACGATGTTCTGGGAGATCATGAAGCCCGGCGGGAGCAAGGAGCCGAAGGGCACCCTGGCCGACGCCATCAAGGCCCTCGGCGGCTTCGAGCAGGTCAAGGAACAGATCAATGACGCCGGCCTGAAGCGCTTCGGCAGCGGCTGGGCATGGCTGGTTCTCGACGGCGGCCATCTGAAGATTCTCAGCACGGCCAATCAGGATTGCCCGCTCATGGATGGCCAGTTCCCGGTGCTGGGCGTGGATGTCTGGGAACACGCCTATTACCTGAAGTACCAGAACCGCCGCGGCGAGTACCTCAAGGCCTGGTGGAACGTGGTGAATTGGGACGAAGTGGGCAAGCGCTACGAATCTGCCACGAAGAAGTAGCAGTTCTGGGTCTGTAAACGGGCTTGACCGGCCGAGAAGGGCCGCTATGGTGCCGCCTCCAAGGGTCCATTCCGAGGGCAATGGGATGCGGATGCCATGCGGCGAACCTTGGCCCGGGTTGTCGTGGGATTGTTGATCGGCTGCCTCGGTTGCAGTACCGCCGCTTCCGAGCGGATCAACTGGCCGTGGTCCAAGTCAAGTGCCTTGGCGGAGGAATACGTGGTTCCCCCGCCGCACGACGACCGTTACAGCAGCGCTCCGACGCTGCCACGGTCGGTCATCAAGCCGGGCCTGAAGCCGCAGAGTTCCGACCCGAAGCGACCGACGCAACCGGGCATGGGTGCTCCGCCTGGCATGATGATGCCAGGAATGCAGCCCGGCGGTCCCGGTGGCGGGCTTATTTACTAGCTTCGTCCTGAACGCCAAATCGTTTGAGCACGGCGAGGAGCAACTGGCAGAGTTGCTCCTCTTCTTTTTGCCGCGGTATGGCGTTCTCGCTGGCAGCCTTGGGCCAATCCAAACCGTGCCAATTTAATCGAGCGGTCAGTCCCGCATGGGATGCGGCGACGTTGAATTGCTCCTGCACGCGCTTCGCCCACATGAGGCCGTAGGCGTCGCGAAAGCGGAGCCAGATCAACGAGCACGGGTCGCTGCCTTTCACCCGGAGGCTCAGCAACCACCAGGCAATCCATGAACCAAGAGCAAACCATGCCAAGAGCAGATGGAGACACGCCGGGGAGCGAAGCATAGCGAGTTCGGGATCATTCAGTCCCACCAGGGCCACGGCAAAGCCCAGAGCCAATCCCAGGGCCGCCCAGCACCAACGAGTCGGAACGTAGTTGACGACGCCGACAGTAAGCACGCCGCCCAGCAGAACGGCCCAGGGAGTATCTGCGACCCAGTGGGGCGAATCCCAAGGCTGCTCAAGGAACGGCAAAGACAGCACGGCCAGTAAGCCCAGAGTGACAAAGTTCCACGCTCCGACGCCGGGCCGCCGCGCTCCAAGAACCGAGACGAATGCACAAGCCGTTAAGGCGAGACTCCCGTACAACCAGGGCAGGGCAGGGGAGCCGATCAGACTGCATATCCCCGATACCATCGCCGATGCCCAGCTGGCCAGAAGCCACAGCGTCGTCGGAAACAGCGGGGTGCGTTTAAGGGCTGAAGCGGCCCCGATCAGCGGCAAGAGTCCGCTGGCGAGGGCGAGCAGACTTACCAGGCTAACCGTCCAAGTCATCCGAGCAAACTGGTTTGGCTACCGTTGTTTTTGTGCCGGAGCCAGGGCCGGATCATCAAGATCGAGCCGATACAGGATTTGATTGTACTCGTAGCGGGGGGTCGGCTCCGGCTTGTCGGCGAAGAGCCGTGTATAGGTGCCCTCGAAGAGCAGGATCGGCGAGTCGGCCTCGAACCAGTCCGCATGAATGACGGGATTGTAGAACGTGTAGTTGTCGTGTGACAGTACCTTGACACAGGGTCCCCAGGGACCGAAGGGGCTATCGCCTTCCGCGTACCAGATTTCGCCAAATGCCGATGGCTTGCCCCACCATTGCATGAACACAGTCACCCACCGTTTTCGCCAGGGATGCCAGGCGATGCTTCCGCTGTGCGGTCGGATGTCTTGACCGTCGGAGCTTTTCAGCGACTTTGGCGTTTCGACCGGCTGCCAGCAGCTCGGATCTTCCCAGGCCTCGAACGTCGGCAAGACGCGGATCGTCGGGAAGGGATTGCCGAACAGCAGCCACTTCTGCCCTTGTTCGTCGGCCCAGAAAGCGGGGTGGCCTCGCGGCACGAGTGGTTCCTTGGGCGATTCCACAGACTTCGTCCACAGCGTTTTGTGATGCTTGAAACTCCTGCTGTCGTCGTCCCAGACGCACAAGCCCCATTCGTAGGCTTCCAACGGCGGCTTGACCTTCATGTAGCTGCCCACCAATCTTTCCCTCCCCTGGGAATCGGGAAGAGCAACGACCGCCGTGACCCAGGTCGGGCCCGAACCGGGCATCTCAGCCACGCCCCGAGCCGCCCCGCGAGCATCTGTGAAATACTCGAACGGAAGCCGCAGCGGCGGCTTGGCCTCCGTGAGTGGCTTGAGCGGGGTCGTCGCTGCTGGAGCGTGGAAGATGCCGAGAGGATATCGGGGCACGTTTGTGTCACCCCAAAGCCAGAACTTTCGGCCACGGTAGGTAGTCGTCTGGATACTGTCGCTGCCCAGAATCGGGCCGTCCTTCCAGTCCATTTGCTCGCCAAGCTTTTGCGACTCCGCGAATAGTCCGCCGCCGGTCAGCCGACCAATCCGCTTGGCGATGCAGGATCGCTCCACTTCGATCCGCAAGCTCTCACCGGGCTTTGGCGTCAATCGCACACCTCGGTAGCCGAACCCGTCGGGCCGCACTCCGTAGCCATGACCTTGAATCGAGAACCAGGTTTCGCGGTGCATCAGTTCCGGCAGGTCGAAACAAATAACGCCAGCATTGTCGGAAACGAGTCGGACTTCATGGGTGGTCCGCAGTTCGACCAACGGCACTGGCCAGCCACTGCCTTTCTCGAGAATCTGGATTCGGCAGGGTCGCCGGTCGCTGGGAGGTTCTGCTGAGATCAGGGCCTTGGACAGCCAGCCCAGGGGAAGCAGACCGATGGCTAAAAGCACAAACCGAAAAAATGGCATGGTTCTAATAGCCCGGGTACTCGTAGCGTTTTCGTCGAGGACTGACGATCACGGCCAGGGTAAGCAGGAGTGCTCCGCCAAGCAGGATCAGAAAGCCATAACCGGGCCGAAGCAGCATGGCTTTTTCCATGCCGTGCTCTTCAACAGCCCGTGCATAGAGTAAACCGTAGGCGGCCAGGAAGGACAAGAGACTGCCCGGCCCGAGGACCCACAACCCAGCATAACGGCGGGTGACGATCAGCCCCAAAGCGACGAGGCCGAGCAAGATTCCGCCGCTCTGCACCAGCCACAGCCGCCAGTCGTTGGCCAAAAGCGACTTGCCGTTCACCTCGAACAGCGGCAAGAACACGCCGACGAAGAACGCTGCCGCACCGGGCAGTCCCAGCAGCGTAGCAATGACGCCGAACGGCCGTTTCGGTGCGGGTGCGGTTATCGGTTCCGGTTCAGGTTCCGAGACCATGACATCCATAGGCACTTCGTGGACTGGCACATCGCCATTGGGACTCAAGAGATCCTCGGGAACCGCCGCCGGGGCAAACGCCGGTTGGTCCGGGGAGTCTTCCAGGGTATTCCACTGCAAGCCTTCCTCGGAAACGACGGTCGCTTCGCCGGCCGGGTCAATCACGGACTCGACGGGCCGACGTGCGGGAGGAGCCGCGTCGGGCACGGTCAACACAATGCCACACTTTTTGCAAACCACGGACTTACCCGCATATGCCTCAGCTGCCTTGAGACTGGCCTGGCAGTTGGGGCACATGAAACGGATCATCGTACTTTCCTTTCGCCAGCA
Organism: Gemmatales bacterium; assembly: GCA_025055835.1. Lineage (GTDB taxonomy): Bacteria > Planctomycetota > Planctomycetia > Gemmatales > HRBIN36 > JANWWR01. Next base: position 30,329 of record JANWWR010000183.1, read on the forward strand.
GCCTGGTTTTCGAGGTTTCGCCAGGCCGGCACCATTGCGTTGGCGGAGTCAGGCAGCTATTTGAGTTCCTTGAATCGGATGTCTTTAAACGTGACCTCCATCGGGCCGCCCGAGTGCAACTGCCAGGCGATGATGCCCGTCGGCGGAAGATTCGGAAACTCCTGATCCACAGTGACCGCGCCGTTGATTTTGATCGTGACATGCTTGCCGACACACTTGATGAAATAGTCGTTGAAATCGTCCTTCTTCAAAACACGGGTGACCGTTTCCTTATCAGCGGCCTTCATCATGCCGCCGAAGTGTTCGCCGTAGAGGCTGCCCCAGTACACGTCGCCGATGTCGCATTGCGGCCCTTTGACGGCGAACTTCTCCTTGTCGAAGATTTCGCTACGGATCTGCACGCCGCTGTTACCCTTGCCGCCCTTGAGCCGCACCTTGAAACTCAGTTCAAAATCGCCGTACTGCTTCTTGCTGCATAGGAACGTGTTGAAGGCGATCCCGTTTGGTTCCGTGCTGCCGATGATGGCTCCGTCTTTCACTGACCAGTAGCGTTCCAATCCCTGCCAGCCTTCCAGATTCTGGCCGTTGAAGAACTCTTTCGTGTCGTCGGCTCGCAACGGGCCGGTGCCGAAGGCAAGAACCATGGCAAAGATCGCGAATCCAAGCAACCGCATGAGGCTCCTCCTCGTCGTTATGCGACGTATCTCTATCGACTGACCTGCTGCCAGCGTACTTGACTTGCGGCCCAGGTTCAATGGACCGTGTTGGTTTTGTGAAGAGATGGGGCAACCGAATCGGTTAGCCGGCGGAGGGGAGCGGCAGCTGTTCAGAAGGAGTCGCGGCAGGCTCGGCGGCGAAGGTCGGTTGAACCTCCGGCAACAGTTCTACCCAGATATCGCCGAACGGTACTTCCTGTTCGGCACTCACCCGCCCGCTTTTCATCAGATCGAGCAGGGCGAGGAACAGACCCAGGAGCCGACGCCGGGTTCGCGGCGGAACGAAAAGCTCGTCAAACCTCGCTCGGCCCTTGGCAGCCAGATGCGACAAGAGTTCGTCGATCCAGACCTGAATCGGCGTCTCGTCCACGAAGACTTCAGCTTGCTCCTCAGCCAGTGTCTCCCGGATGAGGCGGCTGAAGGCGCTGACGAGATCCCAGACTTCCACGGGACCGACCGGCTGAAACTCGGTCTGGGATTCGGTCGGCCAGACAGGAGCGGAGCGCGGCATCCGCAAGCCTTGAGACTCAGCCCGCCTTTCCAGGGCTTCGGCTAACTCCTTGAAACGCTTGTATTCGAGCAATTGCTGGACCAGGCTGTGGCGGGGATCGTCTTCCTCGTCGGTGTTCTCATCCGACCTGGGCAACAGCGACCGGCTCTTGATCTCAATGAGTGTTCCGGCCATGACCAGAAACTCGGCCGCTTGCTCGACATCCACCTCTTTCAGCACCTCCAGATAGGCGAGGTATTGCTCGGTGATGAGGGCAATGGGAATGTCACGGATGTCTACCTCGTTGCGTTTGACGAGGTACAAGAGCAGATCCAGCGGGCCCCGGTAAATGTCGAGTTCGACCTTGTAATCCATGACCACCCGTCACGGGAAATATCGCTCAAGGCATATCTCGGCCTCGGCTGCCATATCCGTTACCGAGGTCCATGGTCAAGGGCAGGGCAATCCAATCCATCAGCCAGCTGACAATCTCGACCTTGTATTCCCAGTGACCACAAGTTTGCCAGTCACCGCATTTTCCCGACTGCCTTGCAAGTTACTCAAATTTTAAGAGTCGGATTGTCTGGCTATGGTCCAGTAAGTATCTTTGCACCCATGAATCCTGTTTCTGGGTGGTTCCGGTTACCCGTTCCTCGGCCTCGAGGACCTCGCTGGTTGCGCAACTGGCTGGCGAGGCATCAGCATCCGTTTTCGTTTTACATCCACCTGATCGGCATCCCGATGGTGCTGGCGTCGTTCCCCTGCCTGTTCACGGGCTGGTACTGGTTGGCCCTGATTCTGTTTGTAGGCGGGTACATGCTGCAAGGGATCGGGCACAAGGTCGAAGGCAACGACGTTGGCGAACTAATCCCCCTGAAACGGCTGTTGGGGTTGCCGGTGGTCGAGTTCGGACCGACCCGCCAGGCCGATCAGCCCCCCTCCGACTCTTCCCCAAGTGGCGGCGATTCGTGATGGCTTACTTGGCGGTCGGCTTGGACTGGCTCTGCTCCGGCGGAGACCAGAAGGGACTGATGCGCTTGATCTTGGCGATAATCTGTTCGGCCTCGGTCGGGTTCTTGGCCTGAGCCAGCTTCGCCCGAAGCTTGCGAATCTTGGCCCGACGGGTCCGACGCCGACGCAGTTCCGACTTCCGCT
>JANWWR010000205.1 GCA_025055835.1 Gemmatales bacterium
TTACATTTCGCTCGTAGTGGCGCTAAGAGTTCGCATTTCGCTCGTAGTGACTGCGATGAAGAGGCGAACGGGGCACGTCGGTACTCTGGGGTTTCCTCGCTGACGCTTCGGGTTACTGCTGAGCGGCGGGCGTAAGCCCGCCGTGCCCGGCCCCTCGCTGACGCTTCGGATTACTGTAAGCAACTGGTCACTGGAAACCCGAAGCGTAAGCGAGGGCTAATAATCAGCAGCAGAGGGCGTGGTTCGGCGACCAGAGGGCGTCGGCACTCCGGAAATGTGTTTCGATATTGAATGGCTGGGCAGATATGCTAGCCAAGAGAGATGTCAGGGGCTCATACGCATCGCTACAATGGCGGGCGAGGCCGATGGAGCCAAGGACGGGTCGTTGAAGCTCAACTTGCCGCCGGATCAGATCATGCAATATGTCGCGTTGGCGGGGTTGGTCATCGCCGTGGTTGCGGCAGCGGGCGTCTTTGCTTTCCGACAGGTCCAGACCCTTCGCTGGGTGCGCAGCCAGCCGGATTTGTCCCCCGACGATGTTCGCTACTTCACCCGCCGATCCTATTCCCGCCTGGTGGGTTGCGTGCTGCTCCTGGTGTTGGCCGGGCTGCTGGCAGGGCTGCACTTCTTCGGCATCCTCGACGGATTGGACGCCCTGGTCGCCGCCGGTCCTCAGGCCAAGGCCGAGGGCAGGCAATTGACCCCGGAACAACGCGACTTCGTGAACTTCGCCTACACCTACGTCGGCTTCATCGCCTTGGTCGTGTTCGTCCTGTTGATCGGAAGCTTTCTGGACACGCTAGCGACTCGGCGCTACGGGATGCGGCAACGGAAACAAATCCGAGACGACCGCCAGGCCATGCTGAAAGAACAGCTGGCCCGGCTGCGTCAAGAACGCGAGAACCGAGGCCCATCCAGGCCCGAATCGGCCAACGGTAACGGTCCCGCCTGAGCTGCTTTCGGACGGCAGGTGCGACGCTTACGGACTGGGGAAAGGCTCGTCACGGATGCGAATCTGCACGGTCTGGTCCTGTTCCAGTTCCAGCGTATATTGCTGACCCTGAACGGAAACCACCAAGGCACCGGCGATTTTCAGATTCAGTTCCGAACGCACCAGGCGACCGGCAATGGAGTCGAACCACAGCCGGCCTTTGCCTTCGATCACGCGCAATTCCCCTCGTTCGACCTGGAACGGAAGAATGCCGGCGTCGGCGCGGGGCGGCTGATACTCCAATTGCAACTCCAGGCGAATCGCCTGAAGGCGCTTGCCGTCTTGATCCTCCGGGCCTTCGTAGGTGTACTGTTGCCGACCCGTCAGCGAGCCGATCGGCCCCAGACTGGTCGTCAGGCGACGCTCCCACGCATGGCCGGGACGCATCGGCTCCCGGGGCAGAAAGGCGAACGCTTCCTCGACGGCGGTTTGTAGCGTTTCGCGGGCCAGCAGCGTTTGCACGACCTTCAGCGCGGAGGCATCGTCCCCGGCCAGCCGCTTCATCAACTCGTCGTAGCCGTCGATCCGCAGCACCCGCAGATCGGGAGAAAGGGTGTAGGTCAAGACGGCTCCCTGCATCTCCCGCAGCAGCCGCGCCGCTGAGGTGCTCAACTCGGTTTTTCCCTCCGGCGTAATCGCTTCGATCTTCTGCTCCAAGGTCACGCTGCCATCCATGCCCCGCTCCTGGACGGTGAAACTGGACCGAGTGACGTACTCCGCTTCCTGGCGGGTTTCCTGTCCCCGCACCCGTGTCGTCTGCTTGAGCCGGGTCCTCGTTTCCTGGTAGAACTTGTCGCCTTTGTTGAGCGACCAGGCCAAGCGGACCTGAGCGGATGCGGTCCCGATGACCGCCAAGAGAGCCAGCGCGACCGCCCAACTTCCACGTCGAACCCACGTTTGCATGGCAAATCTCCGAGGGCGATGCGGAATTCCGACCGTCATTGTACCGAATCCCCCTCGGAGCCGATATCCTGCCTATCAACCAGGCGAACAGGCTGCGGAATCTACCCATGAACGGACCCATGCACCTTTGCATTCTTTCCGGCGGGCCGGGCTGGCATGTCCAGGACCTCATCCGAGCGGCTCAGGCACGGGGCCACATCGTTGAAATCCGCGACTTCCGACGGCTTTTCGGAAGCGTCGCTCGGGGAGAACGGACGCTGCCTGAAACCAATTGCGTGCTGGTCCGCACCATGCCGCCGGGATCGCTGGAACAGGTCGTGTTCCGCATGGACCTGCTGCACCGGCTTGTGGCCGCTGGCGTCTCCGTGCTCAATCCGCCTGCTGCTTTGGAGACGTGCATTGACAAGTACTTGTCAACCGCTCGCCTCGAAGCCGCGGGGCTGCCCGTCCCGTCCACGGTGGTTTGTCAGGACGCCGAGACGGCCTTGCAGGCCTTCGAGGATTTGGGAGGCGATGTCGTCGTCAAGCCGTTATTCGGCTCGGAAGGGCGGGGAATGTGTCGGGTCAGTGATCCCGAACTGGCTTGGCGAACTTTCCGTACGCTGGAACGAACCGCGTCGGTGCTGTATCTGCAACAATTCGTGCCCCACTACGGTTACGACGTGCGGGCCTTCGTCCTCGGGAACAAAGTGCTGGCTGCCATGCGGCGGCGTGGCTCCGGCGATTGGCGGACCAACGTCGCCCAGGGGGGGCAGGCCGAAGCGATCCGACTGGATGACCGGCTGAACGAGCTGGCCCTGCGTGCTGCCGAGGCGGTCCGCGCGCCGATCTGCGGTGTCGATCTGCTTCCGGCCAAGGACGGCACGGTGTACGTCCTCGAAGTCAATGCCGTGCCCGGTTGGCGGGCCTTGAGTCGAGTCTGCGGCCTGGACGTGGCCGACGAAATCATCGCCTTCGCCGCCAGGTCGGTCTGAGCGACTCGCTCCCTGCTACCCGATGCTCTCCAGCAGGTCCTTGCGTCTTACCAGGCGCTGGCCGCGTTGCTCGTCGATACCGAGCACCTCCAGAACCCGCCGCCGAATCTGCGAGCGGGTCTGCTCGACGGCGGTGACGGTGGCGTTGCTCAGGGGAATCGCCCCGCCGGCCCGGCGATGATGTCCGCCGGCCTTGCCCAGGCCATCCACAATGCGTTGAAGAACGATTCCGGCCTGAGCCCTGGGTCGGGCGGTGCGCAACGACAGAAGAATCTGTTGCTCGTACACACCGTGGCACAAGGCCCAGTCAATCTCTTCAAAGCGCACCAACAGGTCAGCAATCTCGGCGACACTCTCCGGCCGACTCAGTTCTCCCGCCCAAGACAGGATCAGCCGGTCGTACAGAAAAGCGTTTTGCAAGGCGACCAGCAATGTTTCGTAGTACTCGTGGGGCAGGCGGGCATTGCGAATGTAGGCGAGTTTGTCCTTATCGACATGGGGATAGAGGAACTGCATGGCGGCATCGTCGAGCGGACCGCCTTCGCGGGGATAACCGGCCAGTTCCGAGTCGATGCCGTAGTACAGGGCGGTTGCCACCCGGGGAGTCAGCGGTACATGCTGCTCCAGCAGGTACTCCGTGACCAGCGTGCAGGTGGCCCCGACCGTGGAGCGAACATCGGCGAAAGTGACGCCGGAACAATCGCCGGGCGTGTCGTGGTGGTCGATAACGGCGGTGATTTTGAGGTTATCGGGCAGGGTGTGACGGCCGGTGTGCGGCTGGCTGTCCACCATGACCACGGCCTGACCAGCTTCCCACTCGACATTTTCGATGGGTTCCAGTTCGATGTCGAGGCATCGGACCAAGGCCTGGTTCTCGGCCCGACCGATGAAGCCGTCGCGGGTCAGCCGGGTCGGCAGGTGGAGACGGTTGCGGACCAGATGGGCCAGACCCAGCATGCTGCCGAGGCTGTCCGGGTCCGGGTTGACATGGGACAGAAAAACGACGCTTTTGAATCCTGCCACGGCGTTGAGGAAGCGCAGCGACGGCGACATCCCCCGCCGAGCGACTGAACCAGTGTTTTGCTCCCCTGGCATGACCCCGTTGTCCCGAGAGTCTCAATTCTGCTTGCGTCGTTCCGAGGGGATTATATCGCCTGGCCCCGGAACGCGGAATCATGCCGTTGGAATTCGAAACCTCCGTGTTTATTCAGTCGCTTAATGCTGGCTCTTGAGGTGGCCGAGGCATTCTGCGGGGCAGGGTTGCGGCTGGGAAACGATTGTCACGCCGGGCCGACTCACGCAGGGCAGAAACTCCGGCGGCGTGGGATGCACCGTGAACAAACGGATCGGCGGACGCGGCGGAGCGTCAACGACCACCGGCGGCTTCTCCTCGAAACGCAACAGCTTCGGCAGCGGAGGAATCATGGTGAAGAAACGAACCGGCGGCGGCTCGAAGGTGAAGAACCGGACCGGCGGCGGAGGCGGAACCTCCGCGTAACGCGGCGGGGCCTGGTCCACAAAAAATAACTTTGGAGCCGGCACGAGCATCGGTTTTTCCCAGATCGGCTCCGGCTCGGGCGGGACATGCACAACGGTAAACCCGGGCCGCACCACGGTCACGGGGCAGCAACCTTCTTCCTCGCCGGCCCAGATCTCCGGCACGGCCAGGCCCAGGATCGCCATCGCCATCAGGTGCCGCAGTCCCCATGCGAAACCGTGGTGCCCCATGACCCGCCTTCCTTCTCCCAGGACGATGCGGAATCTCCCGGACATCTCATCGGCGCAGCATTGAGCAAAGTTGCGGGCTATTCGCAGGCTGCTGGCGGAAACGGTTCGTCGGCGCGGCTGACTTTGCCGAAGCGATCCTTTGGTCAATCTTGATTCCTTTCTCCCTCCCTCCCACAATGACGCCGAAGTTCTCGTGCCGTCGTCTTTCTTTCACCGTTCCCGGAGTCAGCGATGCTGATCGGCGTTCCAAAGGAGATCAAGACCGACGAGTACCGCGTGGCGATGATTCCGGTCGGCGTCGAGGAGCTGACCCGGGCCGGCCACCGGGTCTTGATCCAGGCCGGGGCGGGACAGGGCAGCGGCATCAGTGACCAGCAGTACGCCGACAACGGAGCGGAGATCGTCACTTCCGCCGAGGAAATCTGGAGACGGGCCGACCTCATCGTCAAGGTCAAGGAACCTCTCCCGAACGAATGGCCGATGATGCGGCGGGGGCAAATCGTCTTCACCTATTTCCACTTCGCCGCCGACGAAAAGCTGACTCGGGCCGTCATGCAGTCGGGCATCACCGCCATTGCCTACGAGACGATCCGCGATGCCCGCGGCCAATTGCCGCTGCTGACTCCCATGAGCGAAGTCGCCGGCCGCATGAGCATCCAGGAAGGAGCGAAGTATCTGGAAAAGCCCTTCGAAGGTCGCGGCATTCTCCTGGGCGGCGTGCCGGGAGTGCTGCCGGCGCATGTGCTGATCCTGGGCGGCGGGGTGGTCGGGGCCAACGCGGCCAAGGTGGCTGCGGGCTTGGGAGCCAACGTGACCATTCTGGACGTGAACCTGGATCGGCTCCGCTATCTCGACGACGTCATGCCTCGCAACGTCACGACGTTGTTCAGCGACCGGCATAACATCGTGGACAACCTCGCCCTGGCTGATCTCGTCATCGGTGCGGTTCTCATTCCCGGAGCCAAAGCCCCGTACCTGGTCCGCCGCGACGACCTCAAACGCATGAAACCGGGAGCGGTGATCATCGACGTGGCCATCGACCAGGGCGGCTGCGTGGAAACATCCCGGCCGACCACGCACAGTAACCCGACCTACAAGGTGGACGAAATCATCCACTACTGCGTAACGAACATGCCGGGCGCGGTCGGACGGACCAGCACCTACGCATTGTGCAATGTCACGTTGCCCTACGTCGTGCAACTGGCCAACAAAGGGCTGGTCAAGGCGGTGCGAGAGAACCCGGCTTTGCTCCACGGGGTCAACATCCACGAAGGACGCATCACGAATCAGGCCGTGGCCGATACGTTCGGGCTGCCCTGCGATCCCCTTCCGTGGGCCGCTTGAAGGGGCAGTGACACAGGATTCTCTTTGACACGTTCTGGGGACCGTCCCATGTTGATGCTTTCCGAAGCCGATGTACGGCAGGTGTTGACGATGGACGCCGCCCTGGAAGCGGTCGAAAGCGCCCTGCGTGATCTGGCCTCCGATCAGGCCGTCAATATCCCTCGGACCCGCTGTCAGACCGACCGGGCCATGCTGCACATGCTCTCGGCGGCATGGCGGCGTGGCGGTTATCTCGGATACAAGGCGTATGTGACCACTCGGCAGCAAGCCCGGTTTCACGTTGCCTTGTTCGACGGGGAAAGCGGAGAGTTACTGTGTCTGATGGAAGCGGATTATCTGGGCCAGGTGCGGACGGGAGCGGCCAGCGGCGTCGCCACCCGCTACATGGCCCGGCCGGAGTCCTGCGAGGTCGGCATCTTCGGTTCCGGCAAACAAGCCCGGACGCAGCTTCAGGCCGTTTGCAAGGTCCGGCCCATCACCCATGCCCACGTCTGGAGTCCGAATGTCGAACATCGCCGGGCCTTCGCCAAGGAAATGAGCGAAGTATGCGGCATCGAGGTCGTTCCTGCTCAACACCCCGAGATGGCCGCCGATGACAAGGACATCATCATCACGGCGACCACGAGCCGCGAGCCGGTTCTCAACGGCCATTGGATCAGCGATGGCACGCATCTGAACGTCATCGGGTCCAACTTCCTGACCAAGACGGAAATCGACGTGCATACCCTTCAACGCTGCGAAGTCATTGCCGTGGACAGCAAGGAACAAGCCCGTTTGGAAGCCGGGGACTTCGTGCAAGCGATGGAGGATGGCGTCCTGCACTGGTCCGACGTGGTGGAGCTGGGTCAGATCATTGTCGGCCGATATGCGGGACGAATCCGACCCCAGGACGTGACCCTCTTCAAATCCGTGGGACTTGGTATCGAAGACGTGGCCGTGGCCGCGCAGGTCTATCGCCTGGCTCGAGAACGGGGACTTGGCCGTGAAGTTTCCTTCCATGCCTAGGCGAATCGCCCCGGAGAATTGGCATCCTCGACGCGGGCATCGAGCGGAATAGAAACGCCTTCTTCCCCCGCCGACCAACGGCCAAGGAAGAAGGCGTTCGTTGCAATAGCTCGCTCAAGGGAACGATCGCGGCTGCTTCAGGAGGTTTCACCCGGTTTGGTGGCAACGGCCGAAGTCGGAGCGTCCGGCCCCTTGCCGTGGATCGCCTCGAAGACCTCCAGGCGATGAACCGGCACTTCCTTGGGAGCCACGATGCCCAGCCGGACCTTGTCGCCGCGAATTTCGACGACGGTCACGGTGATGTCGTTGTTGATGACGATACTCTCGTTCTTTTTGCGTGACAGTACCAACATCGCCGCCTATCCTTCCCGTCTAAGGTGCATCTCCTCGGTACCGATTCCCACGCGCGGGCGGCGACCATGTGCAACCTGCGCGCCGGTGAAGATCCCCTTCACCTGAAGGAACCAGCGTGGCGGTTCTCAGAGGCGACGAAACGGCAGCCACCTTGGCTGGGACAATGCCGGTGCCATCGGACGCTGCTGAGACCGTTCCTACCCCAACTGTATCCCCCCTCGGAAACTGCGTCAAGGTCGCAAAGCGTGGATTCTGCACGACTTCGGCTTCAGACTCGGGACACTTGACATAGCCCGAACCTCGCCGACAATCCCCCTCCCAGCTGCATTTGGCAAAATGGGAAACATTGTTCCGCCAGCTATTTTTGCCTTCTCAGATTATCCATATTGCCTATCTTGATGCCATGCCAAGGCTTCGGTTGAGGTAGTACGAGGCGATTTGCCGAACTGTCGGACTGGGATCGCTTTCCGCCATTTCTTCCAGCCGGACACGCAGCTGCGCTTGTCCGACTTGTGCAGCTGAGCGAACCACGGCGGCCCGAACGGCCGGGGACGGATCCCGGCTCAAGCGCTCCAACCAGATCGCCGGATCAAGCTCGGGATAGTCCACGATTTGCGACGGAACTTTTGCCCGGACAAAGGGTTGTGGATCGGTCATCTGCTTGGCCAAGCGCACCTGGGAGGGGGATAGACCGCGGCTGCGCAGGACGAATTCACAGGTCGCCCGCACTTCGGCATCGGGATCGTGAAGCAGCGGCAGCAGAGACTCCGTTTCGGCAATTTCCTCGTGGGGAGCGATGGCGGCCAGGGCCAAATCCCGAACCACCGCGTCGCTGTCCGGCTGCGGACCTGCAACCAGCGACGCAACTTGATCCAGCAAGCCAAGTTCCGGAAGAGAGGCCAGGCGTACAGCGGCTCGCCGTTCCTGGCAGTCGTCGGATTTCAGGCCCTCCTCCGCCAATTGCCGGGAAATGTTCAGAAACGGTAGACCCAGGATGTCCTGAGCCGGTTTCTCCTGGCGGCTGACCACCCATGCCAGCTGCAAGCCGCCAAGAGTCGTTTCTGGCTCTTTCCGCAATCCAGTCTGGATGACCAGCTGACCGGCCGTCTCCGTCCAGCTGACTGGCAACTTGGAGCGACCCTGCAACGCTGTCGCACCACCAGCCGCCAACGCAATTGCCTTCAGCAAAGCACCTCGGCCCGCCGGGCTTCGGCTGTCGAAATCTCTCACCGCCAGTCGGGTCAGGAACACCGTCCAACCCGGATCGTCCTGGGCAGAGCAAAGAACAGCCAAAGCTGCCGCGGCGCTGGCCGACTCGTGCTCCGCTCCCCGATCGAGATGCCGAAGCAGAGCCGCAATCGCCTTGGGCCGGTCCAGCGTCTTCAGTTTCTCGACCCACTTGGCTTGCTCGTTCTCCTCTGCCTGAACCAGGCAAGCCGCGTAATGCCAGGCCAGGATTGTCTGCCGTTCCGTCCAGGCCCACACCCCGGCACCCACCAGCAGAATGCCCAGGCAGATCCACGTCCAGCGGTTGCGGAAGAGTGCCAGCATGGTTTGCATCCTCCGTGAACAAGCCGGGCACCAAGGGAACCGGACCCTCGCTCCGGTGCCGCGGATTCAAACGGAAATCGCCCGGTGAGGCAATGGCAGGTCGGCGAGTGCTTTGACTACATTCCGCAAAATCCTTCAGAAGCGTGCTTTGCACAGACGATGATTGAAGCGCACAACGTGCGGCCTTGGCAGCCCGTGCCGACCGGCTCGGTCGGCCAGACCACCCAGAGCGCCTAGACCCGCGAGGCCCTCATGACCCGCAATTTGCATCTCGGCCTGTTTTTGGCAATTGGGAGTACTCTTGCCTCGGCGGCCCTGGAATCGGCTCCGGCGGATATGAGCGAATCCCAGGAAATTGCCGCCCGCATCTCCGCTTCGACGTTTCCGCTGGAACAGGTCCCCGAGGCCTTTCGGGCGAAAGTCGAAGGTGTCCTCAAACAGCCGACCACCTACGCTCGTGGTCCCATCGAGGCCTTTCCCTGCGAACCGAAGGTGTACGCCTGGCTTCTGGACCATCCGCATCACGGCTTTCGCGCCTGGAAGGCGTTGGGAGTGAAGTGTGCTACCGTGGAACAGCGCGGGGAAGGCGTATTCCACGGCGTCGATCCCTGGGGCAGCGAGATGACCTGCCACGAGATCCTGCGGGAGCCGAACCGTCGGGCCTGGTTCGCCGAAGGCACGGCCAAGCCTGCTCCGATTGGTCCGAGCGTGCCGATCCGGGCCGTGGTCTTGATCCGCTATCATGACGTCGTCGGAGCTGATGGTCGGGTCGGCGTCCGCCATCGGGCTGAGGTCTTCGCCCAGTACGACGCCGGCCGAGCAGCCAAGCTCGTCAGCCGACTCTGGGGACTGACCAACGAGGCCGTCACCCGCAAGGCCGCCGAGCAGATCGAACTGTTCTTCTCCGGTCTGGCGTGGTACATCTCCGAGCATCCCGAATGGCCGCCGACGGCGCTCAAGCCTGATAAAAAGGCCTCGCCTCGGGACGTGGAACAGATCGCTCTCTTGATGCAAATGCTGGCGGGGCTGCCGGTCGGAGACGCCGACAAAACCGCGAGAACGCCTCCGCCGCCATTCTCTGGAGCGAATCCGTGAATACGGCGGTCACACCGGGCAGCTCACGCTGCCCGCTCGCCGTATGCTTTCACGCCGGCGAACAAAGGGCTTAATGTTCAATGCTCCGGACGAGCGGAGGGCGTTAGCCCTCCGGTGTGGCGAGCAAAAAACGACGTGCTTGCATCTTCAGGCGAGCAAAGGGCGTCAGCCCTCCGCGTAGCGAGCGAAAAATCGCTCAGCGAACTAACCACACATCAGCGACGATTAAAACAAACAGCCCCACGCTGATCACGGCGTTGACATGAAAAAACGCCGCATTGACCCGGCTCAGATCGTCTGGGCGGACCAGCCAATGCTCATAGACCAAAAGTCCGGCAATGATCCCGATGCCGACGTAGTACACCCAGCCCAGCTCCGCGGCGATTCCCACACCGACGAGCAGACCGAGCATGACCAAATGACATAGCATGGACACCCGCAGGGCATTGCTGACACCGAGCCGGGCCGGGACGCTGTGCAGTCCCGCCTTGCGGTCGAAGTCCACGTCCTGACAGGCATAAATGATGTCGAATCCAGCCACCCAGCAGAGGACTGCGAGGCCGAGCAGCATCGGGGCCAGGGCCAATCCGCCGGTGATCGCCAGCCACGTCGCCACCGGAGCCAGCATCAGCGACGCCCCCAGCCAGAAATGGGACAGTGACGTGAAACGCTTCGTCAGTGAGTAGGCACAGATGAAAAGCAGCACCGGCACGCTGAGGTAGACCGGCCACCAGTTGTCGTTGTGCAGGACGAAATGGAAGGTGGAAACAACGAAGCCAAGCCCGCAAAGCAGCGTGAACCCCCAGACTGCCGTGCGGGAAAGCCGGCCCGTGGGCAGGTGACGGTTGGCCGTTCGCGGATTGGAGGCATCGTAGCGGTGATCCACGAGGCGGTTGAAGCCCATCGCCGTGCTGCGGGCCAGCACCATGCAGACGACGATGCCTGCCAGGTCCAAGGCCCACTCCGGCCAGTGCAGCCGATCCGTTTTTTGCCAGGCCAGCACCAGGGCAGCCAAAGCGAAGGGCAGGGCGAAGAGCGTGTGACTGAAGCGAATCATGCCGAGGAAATCGCTGACCAGGCCGATCAGCGACTTCCTCGGTTGGGTGGATGACGTAGCACTCATGCAGACATGGTAGCGGCCGTCACCAGCGTTCGACCAGCCAGATGCCCAATTGCAGGGCCACGAATCCGGCGGCGACGCTGCCCAGGACATACGCCCCGGCCAGGGCGTATTCGCCGTTGTGGATCAGACCGTGGCTCTCGTACTCGAATGTGGAAAACGTCGTGAATGCCCCGGCGAAGCCGACCGCCAGAAACAGCCGCAGATCCTCCGCCTTGAACCAGCCATGGTTGTGATGCAACAACGGTCCGGTCAGCCAGGCGGCCACGACACCAAGCAGGAAGCTGCCCAGCACGTTGATGATGAGCGTGCCGTAAGGAAAATCCTTGCCCAGTCCGTGGGCCGCTAAGCTCCCGATGCCCCAGCGAGTCAGGCCGCCCAACGCCGAGCCGATCGCCACCAATCCGATCTGTGTCAACACCCGCATCGCCTCTTCCCTGCCCCGTCGTGTCCTGTGCGTGAAATTTACCTCCTTATGCTACGCACGAGAGGTCTTAGGGATCGTGGTTTAGTAGAGTGGACTTGCTTGGTTAGTTTCGACCAGTTCCTGTGCGACCGGCTTTGGAGCGACGTAGATGACATCCCCGATCCGCACCAAATCCGCTCCAATCATAGTCGAGACCACTTGAAGGATTGTCAGCATGGAGGTGTTTGTGAACGAGCCGCTGATTGTCAAATCGTCCTTGACGTGTTCCGAAAGCTGCGGATGGAGAATGATCGTAATGCCCGTGAACTCCGCTAACTGACCGATGGCTTCGCGCCAAGGTACCCGGTCCAAATCCACGGTCATCATGAGGTACGGCTCGAAGTTGGGATATGAAAAGTGGTAGCCATGCGGAATGATGAGGATGTGATCCTTGCGAATGAGATAGCTGGCTTTGAGCGGCTTAAGGATTTCTCGCAAAACGGAATCAGGCGTGCGAGCTTGAACAGCACGCAGAGTCACCCCCGGCACGTTGACATTTCCGAGACGCTCGCCACGAGTCTCGTCGAACAATTCCTCGGCGATGCGGATCTCAACGACAAGCTCTGGTGTGCTGAGGACTGCTTCCAACGTATCACAGGCGTCCCGAACAGAGATGCCAGGCTCGACGGAGAATCTGCCCAGCTTCTCGGTGGGTTGCAGCAGGAGTTTTCGCAGTTCCTTGTGCGTAGCCAGACGCGGCAAGGCACGCTTTTCCGCCGGCTGGGCGGCGGCCTGATCCGCCTTGGCCAGGTCTGATTTCACCGTGCTCGTTTCCTGGCCCCAAGCCGTCGAGGCCAGCGCGAAGCCCATCACAATGGCAACGAAGTGGCGCACGGAGATGCTCCTTTCCGCCAGGCTGGAACTCGGCCACGCGAACGGAAGCCGACGACGTGTCCCAGCCGAACATTCTTCGACTATAGCCTGATTCCGTCGAAACGGGCAATCGAAATCCGTCAGCCGACGGAAACGCCGAGATGAACGTTACACTGACATACCCAGTAACGCCAGAGGGGCCACGCAAGCGTCATGGTTCGTCGGAAGACGGTTCGACTGGCGACTCGGAAGGCTGACCGGCCTCGGTTTCGGAAATGAGGGGCACGAAGGCGACCCGAGTCAGCTTTTCGTCCAGCAACTGGCCCTGCTTGCGGGTGAAGCGGTGGAGCGTCTGGCTGCCAAGCGGGCCGATCGGGATGACGAGCCGACCGCCCTCGGCCAGTTGCTCCGCAAGCGCCCTGGGCAATTCGCTGGCTCCGGCGGTGACGAGGATGGCATCGAAGGGAGCGGCCTCGGGCCAGCCCAGTGCTCCGTCGCCGACGCGGAATTGGACATTGGTGATACCAAGCTTTCGCAAGGTCGTCTGCGCTCGGATACTCAGCTTCCGGATGCGCTCGATGGTGTACACTTCGGCACACAGCAGAGCGAGAATGGCCGTCTGGTAGCCCGATCCCGTGCCGACTTCCAGCACCCGCTCCTGGCCTTTGAGTTGCAGGGCCTCGGTCATCAATGCGACGATGTACGGCTGGGAGATGGTCTGTTCGTAGCCGATGTAGAGCGGGCGGTCGTCGTAGGCGTTTTGGGTGAGGAAAGCGGGAACGAACGCCTCGCGGGGAACGCGGAGCATGGCATCGAGGACTCGGGCATCCTGGATGCCTCGGGCGGCCAGATGCTCACGGACCATGCGTTCGCGCGGACTGCCCGGTTCCGCAGCGGCTAGGAGGGACATAGGATTGGCCTTCGGTGGTGCGAATCTCCGCCGGGATATACTACCAAGAAATCGTGAGGGAGGCCGCTCATGGAACCGCGTTTGACCCACCTCGACGAGCACGGCGCGGCCCGCATGGTGGACACGAGCACCAAGGCCGAGACGCTGCGGGAAGCCCGAGCCAGCGGCCGGGTGCGGATGGCCCCACAGACGCTGCGACTCATCCGCGATCAGGCCGTGGCCAAGGGAAATGTCCTGGAAACTGCCCGTCTGGCGGGAATCATGGCGGCCAAGAAGACCGGGGAGTTGATTCCCCTCTGTCACCCGCTGCCCATCACGTCAGCAGCCGTGGATTTCGCCTTTGAAGGCGATGATGTCGTCAGGATCGAAGCCGTGGTCCGTGTCGTGGGCCGCACGGGCGTCGAGATGGAAGCGCTTACCGCCGTCGCTGTCGCTGCTCTGACTATTTATGACATGTGCAAGGCCGTGGACCGCGGCATGGTCGTCGAAGCGATCCGCCTGGAAGAGAAATCGGGAGGTCGCAGCGGAACCTATCGTCGCGATCAAGAGTCATCCGCAACCGCGGGATGACAGCTTCCTAACGGTTTCGCAACTTTCGGACGAGTGTTGGACGCCCTCGGCACTTCGTCATAATCTTTCAACAATGCTTGAAACTTTGAAAACCCCATCACCGCTGACCGATTTCTTCGGCCCGATCCGAGACGACCTGGCCGCCGCCGAGCGTATCTTCCAGCAGGAACTGACCTCCGAGGTCCCTTTCATCCGGGAACTGGTCGCCTATCTGGCCCACTATCGGGGCAAACGTCTGCGACCTGCCTTGCTTCTGCTCTCGGCCCGAGCCTGCGGCCAGGTGACGCCGCAGCATCACGTTCTCGCGGCCGTGGTCGAAATGATCCACACAGCCACCCTGGTCCATGACGACGTGCTCGACGAAGCCACCATGCGTCGGCACGTCCCCACGTTGCACGCCCGCTGGGGCAACAGTGCCAGCGTGCTGCTCGGCGATCTGCTGTTCACCCACGCCTTCTACCTGACCAGTACGACCGGCAGCGCCGAAGCGTGCCGCATCATCGGCGAAGCGACGAACCGCGTCTGCGCCGGGGAGCTGCGGCAGATCGGCGAACGCGGCAACCTGGCCTTAAGCGAGGATGTTTACCACGAGATCATTCGGGGCAAGACGGCGGAACTGACGGCGTGCTGCTGCCGACTGGGTGCGATGTTCGCCGGGGCCGACGAAGCCGTGGTCCACGCCCTGGAACGCTACGGCATGGAACTTGGCATTGCCTTCCAGATTGGCGACGATCTGCTCGATCTCGTCGGCACCGAGAACAAGGCCGGCAAGTCGTTGGGGACCGACCTGGAACAGCGGAAACTGACTTTGCCGGTTATTCGCCTCTTGCAGACGGCATCGGCGGAAACGTCGCACCAGGTTCGTCAGCTTTTGACCGAGACAGGCAACCACAAGCGGGAGCGTCTCTTGCCCCTCCTGCAATCCAGCGATGCCCTGAACTATGCCGCGGCCGAGGCGGAACAACACGCCGCCGCTGCCCGCGATTGCCTGGCGATCTTGCCGGAGACTCCATACAGGACCTTGCTCGCCGAACTCACTCGCCGCGTGGTCCGACGTCAGGCGTGATGCGGTCGTAACGATCCTGCCGGGAGCAGGGATCCTGCCCGATACTTGGCTCGCAAGCAATTCAACGAATGCGCCGTGCCTTCCGCGGATGGCCAGAATTTGATGGGACTTGGTTCGATTTGCGAGTTCGGAGACTTGCCCCGTTCGGCTGATGAAAGAAGTAAGCGACTTGTCACGAGTCCAACCGAGCCGGGCTGGGGACGTGCCTGCCCGGTCGAGCCGACATCCGCAGGAGGGTTGTCCATGTTGCGTTCGCTCCGCCTGGTGCCGTTGGCGATGTTGATGGCGGCACCGGCATTCGGCCAAGAGCAGGGAATTCCGGCAGGGTCCCGTCCCAATCCCAATCAAGCGCTGGCCAATGCCGTCGCACGGGAGTTGGAGGCTTCCGCGGCCCTGAAGCAGATGCAGATTCAAGTCTGGTGCCAGAGCGGTCATGTCGAGCTGCGGGGCAACGTCGGCGATGTGCGCCAGCGGGAGGAAGCCGAGCGGATCGCTCGCAAGGTTCCCGGCGTGAAGAGCGTTGCCAACCGGCTCGGCCTGGCGAATGCCGGCGTGGTGCCCGCCCAGTTCGCCGCGGATGCCGGGGAACTGATGGCTCCGCCGCCCGCCGAGGGCCGACCCATTCAGGAGCCGCTGCCCAGCTACCGGGTCGCTCAACCACCCGCCATGCCGGGAGCCGAACTGCCTGCTCCCATGCCGCCCTACGCCTGGCCGTCCTACGCCCCGTACAACAACTTCTCCCGCGTCGCCTACCCGGTCGTCTATCCCAAGGAAGCCTTCCCGCTCATCGGGCCGGTCTATCCGTTCCCCAAGACGCCGCTCAGCTGGCGGAAGGTGACGCTGGAGTACGACGACGGGCACTGGTGGCTTCAGACCCATGCCACCAAGCGCGACTGGTGGGTGCTGCGTTACTGGTAATTCCTGAGCCAGTCGGCTCTGAATTCATCCCTCACCCTCCTCCCCCTCTCCCGCTGGGAGAGGGGACAACGGGTGAGGGATTTCTGTTTGTTACATGCGATGGGCGAACTCTTGCCAGGCCCCTTCGACGTCTGCCTCCTCCGCCGTGCCGGGGTGGATCAGGATGCGATAACGCAGCCGCAATTCCTTTTCCGGCGGAAGCTCGAAGAACTCCTGGTACGTGAAACTGGCCATGAAAGTCATGTTGTTGAGCGTATTCCACGGCGTCGGATGTCGGGGATTAAGCGGATGATCGAGGATGGCGATGCCTCCGGTGTTCACGTTGTCGATCGGACCGCTGAAGTCGCACCACTTGGCCCGGCTGCCGCGGACCTCGTCGTTTTCCTGGCCTTCGGAGGTGAGCAGCTTTCCGAAGCGGGTCAACGGACGGAAATCCACGAGATTGCCGTACTGCTTCGTATAGCTTTCCTTCTGCGGCTTCGGACACAGGGCATTGATGACGCGGCAGGCGAGAAGGTTGTACGGCGACTGCTCGAACCGCACCAGGCCATTGGGAGCGCGAAATAGCAGCAACAGGTCGATGATGCGGAAGCCCGGTTTCTTGGGATCAGGCGCCGGGACCACGACGGTACGGGTCTCCTGCAACACGTCTCGCCCGTCCACGCTCCGCCAGATGATCTGTTCCTGGAAGCCGCCGACGTTGCCGCTTTCGGTCATGATGAAACCGATGTGCGCCAATCCGCCGCACTCCCCGATGCGCTCTTCCCAGAAGTTCGACGTGCGTGCCCCGGCGTCGGTCTTGTGGCTGATCGCTCGGTGGCCGATGAAGATGCCGTGGTGCCAGTAGTGGCCGCGATAGGTGCCCGGGAATTCCCCGTTCTGCGTGATCGGCCAGTGATTCGGGCCGAACACGGGATGGAAATACGGCTTGTACAAGCCGGCCTGGTCGTTGTCGAAGTTGTACACGAAGAACGGCTGTCCGTTTTGATACACGTCGAGCACCGAGTTGCCGACTTTGACCTCGACAGCCGGTTTACCCTCCTGCGCCATGGCATCGCTCCCGTGTGACAGGCTTCTGCTGCTTCGCGTCTCGCGGTCCCCCGTCGCTCAGGCTAATCGCTGCCAGGACGAACTGCCAGGGGAATTGCCCGCAGATGTCGGCGGGTCGGCGGGTCGGTGGGTTTCTTGGCTGAAGGTTGCGGAGGCTATCAGACCAATTCCGGGATGGCTGACCGGCTGGCACCGCCTTCACGGCCCCGGCTTTCGAGTTTCGTCCGGGCCGCTCGGGCGATCAGTTCCGCGCACAACTCCTCACCGAGGAGGCTGGAGTTGAGCACGAGGTCGTATTGATACACGTCCTGAATCTGCCGACCGAACTGCTCCGCCACGAACGCCGCCCGTTCGCTGTCTCGGGCCGCCACCTGCTCCGCCGCCTTCTCTCGGGTTAACCGTTCCAGTTGACTCAGGTAGGTCACTCGGTCGGCCAAGGGAGCGACGATGCGGACGTGCAACGTCGAAGAGGGGGGCAGGATGCACCCGGCTCCGCGACCGATGATCACCGCTTCACCCCGTGCCCCGATGGCCAGGATGGTGCGAATCAGGGAGCGAATCTCGGGCCGCCATTCGCCTTGAGATGCCTCGGCCAGTCGGGCTACGCGTTCCTCGACCCAGGCTGCCGCTGCGGAATCCAGAACGTCGAACAGCCCCCGGCTCAGGTACGGCTCCTGGGCGAGATACTCGAGGAGTTCCTGATGATAAACCTGCCAGCCGAGCTTCTTGCCGACCCGCCGCCCGATCGTGCCTCCCCGGGAACCGGCTTCACGGCTGATGGCCACCGTGAGCGACAGCGGAACGAATCCTTCCTCGGCCAGGCTGACCGGCTGCCGGGCGAAGGCTTGCCGCAACATCTCCAGGAACTCCGTGCCCCCCAGGACGGCTTCCGGCGAAGTTTGCGGCGAGGAGGTTGGTTCCATGACAGGGCCTCGTTTCAGGTCAGATCACGATATTCCCGCTGAGAGAAGACGACCAGGCCGATCAGGAACAGCACCGCGGCAGCCGCCAGAAGTACCGTCGTCGCCGTCCAGCCGTCCACCGGCAGAAAGAAGAACGCCCTGTCCGGCACGACCCCGCTGCGATGCGTTCCGCTGGGCTGATCGAGGCCGACCCAGGCGGCCAGATCGTACAGGACACACTTGGCGTAAAAATTGACGCTGATCCGTTTCACCATGCCGGGCATATTGCCCACCAGGGTTTCGACGACGAAGGCATAGGCCACGCCGATGATCGTCGAGCGGCGGAACGCAGCCCCGAGAAGCTGGAAGAGACACAGGTAGGTCAACGTGCCCAGGGCCGCTGCCGGCCAAAGTTGCGCGGCAGACCACAGGGCGTTCATTCCACCCAGCACCCCCAGCAGAAACCAGCCGCCCAGCGTCAGGCCGAACGTCCACGGCACGGCCGCGAGGAACTTCGCCACATAGATCAGAGGCCTTGGCAGCGGTCGGGTCAGAATCCAGATCAGTGTCCGGTCTTCCCATTCCCCGCCGAGGCTCTGGGAAGCGAAGGCGAGACTGAGCAGCGGCAACAGGAAACCGAGATACAAACCGATCAGGACCGTGCGGGAAAACCCGATGGCCGTCCAGCCCCATTCGCCCCGTTCGTGGAGCCGCCAGATCGAACCGCCCAGGACGACCAGGGCCATCAGTGCCAGAAGAAGCACGGCGGCGAAGGTGTGCCATGTCCACCACAGTCGGCGGAAGGATAACCACGTCAAATAGGTCCAGGCTGTCCATGCCCTGCCGCGCTGGGCAACCGCGCTCATAGGCTCTCCTGCAAGACGTATTCCAAGATGGCCTGGGTCGAGCAGTCCGTGGTTTCCAGATGGGTGACGTCCAGGTTTTCCTCCAGGACCAACTGGCCGAACGCCCGGTAGAAGCGCTGCGGTTGTCTGGCCCGCACCGTGACCATGCCGCCTGACCCGAGTTCCACGCCGAGCACCTCCGGCAGCCGAAGCAGCGCCCCGGCCAAGTCCCGAGGCCGATCACAGCCAATCCGCACCGTCAGCGGCTGGTTCTCGAACATGTCACGGATCTCCGTAACTGTCCCTTGAGCCAGCAGCCGTCCCCGTGCCACCACCATGACCCGATCCGTCAGCCGTTCCAGCTCCTCCAACTGGTGGCTGGAGATGAGCAGCGACTTGCCCCGCTCGGCCAGGTTGAAAAACAGACGGTGCAAATCCCGCCGCACGACGGGGTCGATGCCGTTCATCGGTTCATCGAGGATGAGCAGTTCGGGATCATGCACGAGGGCCTGGGCCAGCTTGATCCGTTGCCGCATGCCTTTCGAGTAACCGCGAACGCAGCGGTGGGCCTGGTCGCTCATGCCGACCAGGAGCAAAGCGTTCTCGGCGCGATCGGCTGCTTCCGACGCCCCATACCCGGACAGTCGGGCGATGGCCCGAACGAAATCGCGGCCGGACATCTCCTCGTAGAACACGTCGGATTCAGGACAGTAGCCAACGTGCCATTTCGCTTCCGCCGACCAGGCCGACTTGCCCATCACGGTCACGACGCCGAGACTGGGCCGCAGTTGCCCCGTCGCCAGTTTCATCAGCGTGCTTTTTCCGGCACCGTTGGGACCGACCAACCCGGTGATGCCCGGCTCCAACTGGAAGGAAACCTCATTGAGGCCGATGACCGGCCCGTACCATTTGCTCACCCGGTCGAAGTGGAGGATCGGCGGACGCCCGCCGACGGGCGCAGCGGGAGACATTGGGAACTCCCCCGGCAAGCGGTTCGGCAAGGCTGATCGCTCTGCCGTCGCCGCAACCCCATCGCTCAGCGGACGATCTCCACCGCTTGAATCCGTCGGTCCAGATATACCAGGCATGCTCCACACACCGCGGCCAGCACCACGGCCGCTTCCCAGACTTCCGGCTGAGGTCGCGTGATGAAGCGTCGTCCCGACTCCAACTGCGGAGCGACATCCAGGCACCAGGACCCCAGCAAGTACATGTTGTTCCACATATCGACCAGACGCCAGCGGGCGTCCAGTCCCAGGCCGTCCACCAGAGAATCGGCCACGGCCCGGCCGAAGAACAGAATGCCGACCCAAACCATGATGAGCGGCACCGTCTTGCGGACCCACGACGCCACGGCCAACACCAGCGTCCCCAAGGACACGGATAAGACCGCCCCATAGCCGAGAATGCCCAGCAGCAGGTCCGCCCGATTCTCGATGTAGCTCCAGCCTTCCATCAAAGCACACTCAGCGAACAGCACCAAGGCTGGCAGCGTGGTCAGCATGTTGACGAACAAGGCAACAGCCAAAAACTTGCCCGCCAGGTAGTGCCAGCGGGTCAAGGGCTTGGAGAGGTAGAACGGCAGACTGCCGTACTGGTAGTCGTTGCCGATCAGAATCGCCCCGGCGAGGGCGAGCACGGCCATGACGACGTAGCCCTGAAGCCAAATGAAGTTGCGATAGGTTTCCTTCGTCCCGGCCATGTAGAGCTGTTCCTGGATGGCCCGGACGGTGTCGGTCCAGAAGCGGATGACCTGCGGATTGCTCCCGGCCAGGGACGGGATGTCGATCTGGTAGAACAGGTAAATGCCGCCGAAATAGACAAGGAAATGGAACAGCCCCAGCAGGTAGAGCAGCCAGAACAATTTGCGGCGAAAGACCATGCCGAGAGCAACGCGGCTGATGGGCCACGGCGTCATCCACGCCCCGTGCAGCGTTCCCTGCCACGGCCTATAGCCAAGCAGGCTAACCCGCCCCATGCCTGACCGCCTCCGTTGTGCCGGTTTCCTGAATCTTGCGATGGAAGATCTGCTCCAGATCCTCGTCGTCGCGCTGAAGACCCCGAATAACGACCCCGCGATTGTCCGCCAGGGTGAAGAACAGCCGGGTCCGCCAATCCTGCGGCACGAGAACGATCAGTTCCGAAACGGGCAGTCGGCCGTTCTCGCCGATCTCCGCGTCGATTTCCGGTCCCAGCGAAACGGCACGTCGGCCCCGCGTCGCCGACAAGACTTGGACCCCTTCCGCCCGCAGATCGTCCACCAATCCGCCAAGTTTCCCCTCGACCTGAAGGCGGTAGCGGTCATAGCGGCTGGTCCGCAGTTCCTCGGTTCTTCCCTGCTCGATGACCCGGCCCCGATAGAGGATCACGACGGTTTCGCAGACCCGTTCCACATCGTTGAGGAGATGCGTGGACAGGATGAACGACTTGCCATGTTCCCGGCCCAGTGTCAGCAGCAGCCGGAGCATGGCGTCTCGGCCTGCGGGATCGAGGCCGCTGGTCGGCTCGTCGAGAAACAGCAGCGGCGGATCGTGAACGAGGGCCTGGGCGAGTTTCAGCCGCTGCTTCATGCCCGTCGAGTATTCTTCCAGACGGCGATAACGGGCCTCTTCCAGTCCCAGATAGGTGAGGACTTCATGAGCGCGGCGATGAGCTTCGCCACGAGGCATGCCGTAGAGTTGACCGGCCAGGGCGACGTATTCCGCTCCCCGCAGGCCGGGCACCAGGGCATCCGCCTCGGACATGTAGCCGATCAGGCGCCGTAGCTGGATGCCTCCTCGGCGGATGTCTACGTCCATGAGCCGCCCTCGGCCTTCGGTCGGCTGGAGCAGACCCATAAGGATTTTCAGCAACGTGCTTTTCCCTGCCCCGTTGGGACCGAGCAGGCCGATGCGACCTGCTTCCAGTCGCAGGGTGACGTCGTGTAGTGCGACGTGGTTGCCGAATCGCCGTCCAATCTGCTCCAGTTCGATCAACGCCATACGCCAGCCATTATAAGATGCCCCAGGCGCAGCAAGGCCAGATCATGCTGCTGTCCCTGGTCGGTGCCACGCCTGCCGTGCCGTCCCCGCCGGAGCAATTGGCACAGTTCCCGGTTATCTGACCGGTTTCAGGTCGTGTATTCCGCGTTGAGCCGGATGTATTCGTAGCCTAGGTCGCAGGTGTAAAACCGGCAGCGGGCCGTGCCCAGGGTGAAGACCAGCTTCATGCAAACTTCCCGATTATTCCGCAAATAGGCCGAGGCCGCCGCGGCGTCGAACGGCACCGGCATGCCCCGGTCGTACAGCAACAGGTCGCCCAGCCACAGCGACAAATCCTCCTCCCGGAATTCGACGCCGGAATAACCCGCGGCGGAAACGATCCGTCCCCAATTAGGATCCGCACCGAAGATCGCCGTCTTCACCAGAGCACTTTCGGCGATGGTCTTGGCGACCCGACGGGCTTCCTCTTCGGTCCGCGCGCCTTCCACGTCAATCATGATCAGGTGGGAAATGCCCTCGGCGTCGTTGGCGATCTCCCGGGCCAGTTCGCCACAGACCGCTTCGACCGCCACGGCAAAGGCTTCCAAATCGGAACCGGCAAGGGGACTGGCCCCTTCCGCCTGCCCATTGGCCAACAGCAGCACCGTGTCGTTGGTGCTCATGTGGCCTTCGACGCTGATGCAGTTGAAGGACCGATCCGCGGCTTTTCGCAGGATGGCTTGAAGCCGGTCCGCAGCGACGTCGGCATCCGTGAGCACGAAGCCGAGCATGGTCGCCAGGTGCGGTCCGATCATGGCCGCCCCCTTGGCGATGCCGGTGAGACGGATTTCCACTCCGCCCACGGTCAGCGAGCGGTAGCGGATCTTGGGCCGCGTGTCCGTGGTCAGGATGGCGTGGGCGACATCGTTCAAAGCGGCTTCCGAGTCGCTGAGGCGTTTGGCGGCGGACCGGATGCCTGATTCGAGGGTCGGCATCGGCAGCGGTCGGCCGATGATGCCGGTGGAGCAGACGAGGATTTGTTCGCCGTCGCAATACAGTTCCTCGGCAGTGACGGCGGCCATGCGGAGGGCGTCTTCCACGCCTTGCCTGCCGGTACAGGCATTGGCATTACCGGAACAGATGACGATGCCGCGAGCATCGGCCCGGGGAACGCGGCGGCGGCTCACCTGGACCGGGGCGGCACAGACGCGGTTGACGGTGAAGACTCCAGCAGCGGCGGCGGGAACCCGGCTGACGATAAGGGCCAGGTCTCTTCGCCCCGGTTCGCTCCGCAAGCCGGAATGAATCCCGGCAAACAAGTATCCCCGCGGCAAAGGCGTCATGGGCCTTTCCCTCCTGCGACGATTACGCGGCTCACTCTTTCAAGGCGTAGAGTACGACTTGGGAGGCCAAATCGAGGGCACTTTCGTGGCTGTAGCCAAGACAGTCCGTGGTCGAATGCCGATCCAGAGCGCAGCCCAGATCGTACTTGCTGTACACGACGATCCACGGGCTTCGCGGGTCGCCGGGGTCGAAGCGGATGCCTTCCAACTGCGGGGCCATCGAGGTGTACGGCGCGCCGCGCTGGGTACGGCATTGCACAGTCGTGATCCGCTTGCCGATGCGGTCGCTGAAGAGCGGGTCATCGGGTTTGATCGGCTCGAGTTTGCGATCAGGAAACATCTGTTGCATCAGTTGGCGGAACGATTTGTCGAACTTTTCGTCGCCGCAGCAGGCGTCCGCCAGGAGCAACCCGCCCGTCTCCAGATGCTCCCGCAGCCGTTTGCGGCCTTCCTCGGGAATGGTGAACTCCCGCCGACCGTGCATGTAGAGGAGCTTGTAGTCGGGCAGATTGATGTCGGTCGGGATGATGGCCCGCGTCTGGAGGATCACATCGAGGCCGTACTCTTTGCGGACGTGATCCATGAGATTGCGCATGGCCTTCGGAGCGGGCTGCCAGTCGCGTCCGCCGTAGTTGATCTGAGCCACCTGGAGGTAGTTGCGGCGAATCACGTCTTCCTTGTCGGCCACGACGGTGATCTTGGTCAGTTTGTCCTCGGGGGGTTCGAGGCCGGTAGCGTAGGCGACGATGTTGGCCCCAAGGCGAAAGGCCAGCTGAGTGCGGGCATCGGGACCATTGAAACGGTTCGACTCCCAATGGCAGGACAGATCCTCAGGGGCATAGATCACCGAGGTCTTGCAGCCGAAACTGATTCCCTCCAGGCGAAACGACCCGGGAGCGACCGGAAAGGCAGCTGTCCAGACGGGATGGCCGTCTTCGAGCGGTTCCAGCGTCCGCTCCGGCTGGTCTCTCCAGATTTCGCGGACGAGTTTGCGAAAGCCCTGGTCAAATTCCTTTCTTCCGCAGCAGGCCTCCGCGAGGATGAAGCCGCCCTGCTCAACATAGTCGCGGAGCAGCTTCTTTTCGCCGTCCGTAAACTGCGGGGCAAGGTGGCCCGTGATGTACAGGATGGGGGCTTGAAGCATTTCCGCAACGGACTGAGGATCGGCGGGATCGAGCTTGCTGGCGTCGAAGACCTGCCAGGTGAGCGGCACGGGTCGGCCGTCCCTGCGGAAGATTTCCTTGCTGCAAAACTCGGTCAGGTTGCGGACGTCGTTGCGGTCGTTGTTCCAGTCGCCGACCAACCCGCGCTGTTGGAGCGGCAGGCCGTGGACCATCTTGTGAATAAGTACCGGCGTCTTGCCCTTGGCCAGGAAGAGCAGGGCGAAGCTGGTGGCGATGATCGGATGCCCGTCCAGGGCGTTATCGCCGCGCCAGCAGCCATCCGGAAGGATCTGCGTGCGAACCAGGAACTCCGCCCCGGCCCGATACCAGTCGTAAGCCTGCCCCGCCTGGCCGACGAAGAAGCGTTGTCCGGAAAGCCGACCGGCCCGCTCCAGGCCGTAGAGGTTGTAATAGCGGAACATCGGATAATCGACGGTGAAGCGGTCGGCGAGGCGGCGAAGGCCGCGGGCCAGCGGATCGTTTGGCTCGAATTGCCCGCAGTTGCTGATCGCTCCCGTCTGCGGATCAATGATTTCCTGGTTGCGGTACAGTTGCATGCCGGCGATGAGCAGACCGCAGACCCCGGCGGCTGTCATGGTCAACCGATCAGTTTCCCCGCGCAGTCCGTCGCTGCGATAGGGCCAGCCGCCGTTGGGAAGCTGCGTCCGGACGTAAAAATCCTGAATCTCCTTCCAGAATGTGTCCTCGATGACGATGCCAGCCTGACTGGCTTCCCGAAGGGCGAGGACGGCGTATTGGGAGTTGGAATTATCCGCTCCTTCGATGCCGCGGGGATAGCCCCAGCCGCGAAGACGGCCGTTGACATCCCGTTTGGCGGTTTGTTTCAACCAGTCCACATTGGCCTTGATCTGGTTCTGATCCTGTTCTGGCTTGGCATGGGCCAGGACCATCGTCTGAAGAGCGACGACGTAGGTTTCCTCCGATTGGAGACCACGCAGGTACCGCAGACCGTCCACGATGGCCTGATCGTCCGGATCGACGCCGGCCTCAAGCAGGGCAAACAGGGCCAAGGCGGTCAGCCCGCCTTTGTTGCGGCCGGCGGAGATGGACAAGTGCTCCCAACTGCCGTCGCGGCCCTGGTGCGCTTTCAGGTATTCCACGCCGTTGCGGATGGCGGTGCGGACGCGTTCCGGGGTCAATTCATTGGGATTGCGGCCCTGGGCGAACGCCGGGGCGGAAATCAGGCCCAGACACGCTGCTGCGACCAGGGGCAAAAATCCCGTGCGCATGGAAGTTCCTCGGGGCACTAACCGTTTAGCAGAGGAGCCGCGCCGTTCGGCCCCGGTTCACGGAGGGCGCGGGCCGAGCCTGACTCCTCTTGGCTATTGTTTCCAAGCCAGACGGGATTCGTCAAATCCCGGAATCAGGCCGATTCGGGACTCGCGTTCGCAGGGCCGGAACGATCAGTCCGCCGTGACGACCCGCGGAAGCCCATGAATCGGCACAATCGTTACGTTCGACCGGCTTTCGCCGACCGTTACCGAAAGTCGCCTTGAGCCAAGGAAGTCTCGGCGGATAACGTAGAGACAAGGCAGACCGCGCTACCAAGCGTTTTTCCGAAGACTCATCGCCCGACTGCACCCGTGGGAGGAGCTTTCCGTGAACTCGAGGCCACGCCGCCGACCTGGTCCGAACCTCAATCGCTATCGTCCCCTCATCGACGTCCTTGAAGATCGCAATGCCCCGGGCAGCATCCTCAGCCTGGGAGCCGGGACGGCATTCGCCGCGGGTCTCGCCCTCAAGACCTCGTCCGGCGATGCCGGTGCGTCGAATCCCAAGATTGCCGTGGCTCGGCTGTCCACCGAATTGTCGGGCGGCCCTTCGCAGGTTCTGCCTCCGGTTGTGCCCTCGAAGTCTCCAGCCAACGACAAGCCCGCGGAGCCGACGGTCGTTAAACAGGTCTTCGGTTCGTCCTCGGAATCGTCGGTGCTGAATACATTCAGTTCCCTGAACGTGTCGCAGGGTTCCACAGGCGGCGGTGGAACGGTCCTGGGAGCGTCGGCTTGGCTGGGCGGCGGTTCCGGCGAGCTTCCCAAGGTCGGCTCCCTGAATCAGAGGACGGGAGGCAGCTCCGAAATGACGGCGATGGGCAACGTCTTCGTCGTCACCGTCGGAGCAATGGCGGGCGAGGCCGGGAATCAGGTCACTCCACGATCCGCCAACGCTACTTCTCAAAGTCTGCTGACCAATGTTTACGAGTTGGGCGGACCCGTGGAGCAGGGACGGCCATCGGCGGGCATCTTCATCAGCAACGGCAGCTTCGACGTGCGCACGCCGTACCTGACCGGACAACGAGTCGGCCTGTCGCAACAGCAAATTGTCGCCCTCCAGAACTTGCAGCGGAGCCTGCCTGGTCTGCGGGTCAACGTCAACACGATCTTCGGCCGACCGTCCAGCCTCATCAACGCTGGCGGGTTCCTGACTGACAAGTCCTCCCTGCCGCCGCGGGATGTGGTTCTCCAGTTCATCTATGCCAATAAGCAGGCCCTCGGCCTGACGGATGGGGACGTGGAGAACCTCGTCGTCACGGACATGTACACGAACACCGTCGGCAAGGCGATCACCCACGTCTATTTGCAGCAAGTGTATCAAGGTATTCCCGTCTTCCACGGCAAGGCGAATGGCAGCGTGATGCCGAACGGCCGCCTCATCATGCTCGGCAACAACCTGGTGCCCGATCTGGCCGGGTCGGTCAACACGCTGACGCCGACCTTGACCCAGACGCAGGCCATCACCCTGGCCGCCCAGAGCATGGGCATCCAGGTCACGCAGCCGCTGCAACTGATCAGCAACTCGGGCGGCCCGACGCAGGCTCAGGTCTATCGCAGCTCGGAAGTTTCGCGGCAGGACATTCCCGTGGCCTTGCGCCTGCTGCCGATTCAGAAGGGCGAAACGCGCTTGGTCTGGCACACGGTCATCGAGTCGCCGCTCAACCGCAGCGAGTGGTACGAAATCAACGTGGACGCCCAGACCGGCACGATCTGGAGCCGGTACAACTACTACCACAACGACAGCTACCGCGTCCTCCATTACCGCCTTGCCGGTCCGCATGAAGGCAACTTCACCGTGCAAATCAATCCGGCCGATCCGCTGGCCAACGGCTTCCCGTTCCTGTCCACGGTGACGTGGCACAACACCGACCGCGATCCTGAGCCGGAAACCTTCACCACCACGGGCAATAACGTGATCGCTCAGGAAGACCGGGACGGCGATGACAGCCCGATTGGCCGACGGCCTCCGCCCAATGGCAACGCCACAGGCTCGAACGATTACTTCTACGTCTGGGATCCGACCCGCGAGCCGTATGAACCGCCCATTCCCTTCGATCCGGGACCGCCACCCGTCCCCGGCCAGCCTGCTTTCACCACCAACATGTTCGCGGCCATCGTGCAGGGCTACTACATCACCAACATCTGGCATGACGTGATGTATCACTACGGCTTCACGGAAGCGGCGGGCAACTTCCAGATCGAGAACTTCGGCCGCGGTGGTCGTGGCGGAGATCCCGTCCTGCTCGACATTCAGGACGATGCCGACAACGGCACCGCCAACAACTCCAATTTCGCTACCCCGCCGGACGGCACTCCGGGCCGCTGCCAGATGTTCGTGTTCGACTTCACCACGCCCATGCGTGACGCCGCCATGTACTCCGAGATCCTCGTCCACGAGTTGACCCACGGCTGGAGTACGCGACTGAACGGCGGTCCCCAGGAGGTGACGGGCCTGAGCGGCATCCAGAGTGGCGGTCTAGGCGAGGGTTGGAGCGACTACGTTCCGCTGTGGCTTAATACCAAGCCGAATCAGAATGGGAATGATCCCGTCCGCTACGGCCGACACATCCTCGGCCA
>JANWWR010000010.1 GCA_025055835.1 Gemmatales bacterium
GCCGATTGTTAGCGCATTACCTCACTCGGAGCTGGCGCAGGTCTTCGGCAGGCTGATTGATCCGTCATGGCCTGGCACCTGATCACCGGTGAGTATCCGCCGCAGTGTGGCGGTGTGGGCGATTATACGGCCCAACTGGCCCAGGCTCTGGTGGAGGCCGGGGAGACGGTGACCGTCTGGTGTCCGGCGGGGATCGGCGATCAGAATTCCGGCCGTGTGCGGGTCCGTGCGGAACTGGGTCGGATGGGCTGGAGCGACTTTCGCCGGATGGATCAGCTCCTGGATGCCGAGCCAAGGCCGCGACGGCTCGTGGTGCAGTGGGTGCCGCATGCTTTCGGCAGGCGGGCGGTCAATTGGCCGTTCTGCCGATGGGTGCGAAGCCGGGCCCGACGTGGCGACGAACTCAGCGTTATGATCCACGAGGCGTTCCTGGACTACAGCGGCAGTCTGAAAAAGCGGCTGGCCGCGTTCGTGCAGCGGCTCATGATGCGGGAATTGCTCGCCGAAGCGAACGCCGCTTGGGTTTCCACCGCCGCCTGGCTGCCGTTGGTGCGGCCCTATGCTCGGCCTGATCTGACAGTCGAATGGCTGCCTGTTCCGAGCAACGTCCAGGTGTTTTGCGATCAAGAGACGACGATGTCGCTTCGGCAAACGCTGGCTCCAGACGGCCAACCGATCGTCGGCCACTTCGGCACCTATGGCGGGCACACGGCGGAGTTGCTCCGACAAAGTCTCTTCCATTTATGCAAAAGACGTCAGGACGTGACTGTACTTCTGCTGGGCCGACAAGGTGAAGTTTTTCGGCAACGCCTCGTGCAGGAGGGGATCGTCGAGCCGCGCCGCATTCATGCTCCGGGGCGGCTGGAGGCGGGACCGCTTTCGATCCACTTGGCGGCTTGCGACGTGATGATGCAGCCGTACTGTGGCGGCATCTCGACGAGGAATGGCAGCCTGATGGCGTGCTTGTCTCACGGTCGGCCCGTGGTCGCCTCCCGGGGGTCGTTAACCGAGCCCGAGTGGGAGGCTTGGCAGGCGGTGGAACTGACCGACGAACACGACCTGGAAGCGATGGCGGAGGCGATCTGCCGGTTGCTGAACGACCCGGGGCGACGGCAAGACCTGGCCCAACAGGCCCAGGCAGTGTATGAAGCCCACTTTTCGCTGAGACATACGGTGGAGCGACTGCTGGCCGTGCCAAGTGCCGCATAAAGCCATGCGCATCGGCATCGTCACGAGATATGCGAGCATCGTGGGCGGTGCCCAGTCCTACTTGTCACGCCTCGTCCTTCGTCTTGCCGCTCGTGGTCACGACATCGCTTTTGTCTCCGAACTTGTTTCATGGCCAGACAGCGAACCGATCGTTGCCTCACGGCTTCCCATCCCGATCTGGTCGGCTGAGCAACTGGGATTTGACGCCGTTCTGAGGCGGCTGGCTGACTGGAAACCGGAGGTGGTCCTGATGCAAGGGCCGGGCGAACCGACGTGGGCGGAGCGGATCGCTGACGCCTTTGCGACCGTGTTCCGGGCGGAGAACTACTTTGGCACGTGCATCAGCGGCACGAAAACGACTTGTTGGCCGACGACGACACCATGTTCCCGCGTCTTCGGTCCCGCCTGTCTGCTCCACTACTTTCCGCGGCGGTGCGGCGGGTTGAATCCATTCACCATGTGGCGTCTGTACCGCAGGGAACGACACAACAACCGCCTGCTGCGCAAGTTTCGGGCCATTCTGACGCTGTCCGAACACATGCGGCAGGAGTTTGTCCGCCACGGGGTTCCCGCCGACCGGGTGATACGCCTGCCTTTTCCCGTCAGCGAATCGGCTTGTCTCTCGGACGCAGTTCCTCCAACGCGTGACCGCGAGGCGTTCCATTTGCTTTTTCTCGGCCGCATGGACCGGCTCAAGGGCGGCGACTTGCTTCTGAGGGCACTGCCGCTGATTGGTCAGCACTTGGGTCGTCCCGTGCATCTTGACATGGCCGGCGAAGGACCAGAGCGGGTTTCCTGGGAAGGACTTGCGGAAGAAGTGACATCGGTGTGTCACGGCGTCACGGTCCGCTTTCATGGGTGGGTAAGGTCGGACAAGCGGAACGAACTGCTGCGGCAAGCTGATCTGCTTGTGGTGCCGAGCATCTGGCCGGAACCGTTCGGCCATGTCGGTTTGGAAGCGGCCCAGCATGGAGTGCCGGCGGTCGCGTTCGCGGTGGGCGGAATTCCCGAGTGGCTTCAGGACGGCGTTACCGGCCGACTTGCCCCATCCGATCCGCCCACCGTGGAGGGATTGGCCGAGGCCATCTGTGCCTGCCTTGCCGACGACAGCAAATTGGCCGCTCTCCGCCGCAATGCCTACGAATTCGCCTCCCGCTTTTCGATGGACTCTCACGTGGAGGTGATGGAAGAAGTCTTTCGGCGCGTGGTTGGATGACTTGGAGCGATGCCGCGTATCGCCTTGGTGGTCAATGGCGGACCCGACTCGCCGATGGCCCAGCGGGCCTGGGAACTAGCCCGCCGCTGGCACGGGCTGGAGTGCCGCATTGTGCATCGGACCGGCGGCAGGATGTGGTCGGTTGCCGCGATGCTTGGTCGGCTCCTGGCGTTTCATCCGCAGCTGTGTTGCGTTTTCGACTGCGTGGCGGACAGCGTTCTGGCCGTGGCCCTTGCCCGGGTCCTGACGAGTTGTCGGGTCATCCTTGACACGGGAGATGCCATCGTCGAACTGGGCCGGGCATTGGGACGCGGACCAATTCTTCTGGGATTGACCCGGGCCTTGGAAGTGATCGGTTTCCGCATCGCGGATCGGGTCGTGGTCCGTGGGGAGCATCATCGAAATCTGCTGCGAAACCAGGGTCTGCGTGCGGAGTGGATTCCTGACGGGGTTTGTCCGGAAGATTTTCAACCAGCAGCGTCAACCAGCAAAAAGGCAATTCCGCCAGTGACCCTGGGCGTCGTCGGCTCCTGCACATGGTCGCCGCGATGGAAGCTGTGTTATGGATGGGAGCTGGTCGAGACGCTGAGTCTGTTGCCGCCCGATCTGGCGAACGGGGTTTTCATCGGGGACGGCGACGCTTTACCGTGGCTGAAACGGGAAGCGGAGCGGCTTGGGGTGGCTGACCGCGTCCAGTTCCTCGGGCGTGTTTCCTATCACGACTTGTCCCGGCATCTGGCGGAAATTGACATCGCCCTGTCAACACAGACCAACGATCGGGCTGGACAAGTCCGCACCACGGGCAAACTGCCCCTGTATCTGGCCGCCGGGCGTTTCGTTCTGGCAACTCGGGTGGGCACCGCCGGCCGGATTCTGCCCGAGGAAATGCTCGTGGATTACCACGGCAGCGTGGACCGCGACTATCCCCGCCGCTTGGCTGAGCGCGTGGTGAGACTCGTCAAGGAGGGTGTGGCCTTGAGTCCGCGAAGCGATTGCGTCGAACTGGCTCGACGGCATTTCGACTACGACCTGTTGGCCCCTCGCTATGCC
Source organism: Gemmatales bacterium (assembly GCA_025055835.1). Taxonomy (GTDB): domain Bacteria; phylum Planctomycetota; class Planctomycetia; order Gemmatales; family HRBIN36; genus JANWWR01. The sequence continues at coordinate 3,476 of JANWWR010000010.1, forward strand.
GACCTCATCTGGACTTGCCTGCGACGTCGCCGCTGAAACGGCCCACAAGCCGATGCAGGGCACATCGCCACCCATTCAGCGACCGTCCCTGCGTGTCGCCTTGCTGGCTGATTTCGCCGAGGAGAACTGGCCCAGCATGGACCTGTGCGCCGAGGCGATCCGGCGGTGGTGGCCTGAGCCGGGGGAAGTGACGGACGTACGGCCGTTCTATCGTCGAAGTTTGACCAGGCTTCCCGGATTGGGCCAATGGCGAATCGCCCGCAATTCCGACCGCCTGCTCAACCGGCTCCTGTGGTATCCGCGAGCAATTCGATCAAGGGCGACCGAGTTCGACGTGTTTCACGTAGTGGATCACAGCTACGGAGCATTAGTCCATGCGTTGCCGGCGAAAAGGACCGGCGTCTATTTCCACGATCTGGACGCCTTTCGCTGCCTCGTGGAACCGAAGCGTGATCCTCGGCCGGTGTGGTTTCGCCGCATGGCTCGGCACATTCTTGCCGGGGTGCAGAAGGCTGCGGTCGTCTTTCACAACACGCTGGCGGTGCGGGATGAAATTCTGCGCTTCGGACTCATCGAGCCTTCGCGCCTGATCCATGCTCCCCACGGCATCTGCCCGGAATTTTCGCCGACACCCGAAGGCAGCGAACCGGACAGCGATCGCTTCCCGGAACTGCGAAACAGGCCCTATTTGCTCCATGTCGGCAGTTGCATTCCACGGAAACGGATCGACGTTTTGCTCAACGTCTTCGCGGTGGTGCGGCAGCAATTCCCGGAGATGCTTCTGGTGCAGGCAGGCGGATCGTGGACCGAGCCACAACGCGAACAGATTCAGCGGCTCGGGCTGGAGCCGTCTGTCCGGCAATGGGCCGGTCTGAGCCGCGCCGAGTTGGCTCAGTTGTATCGGGGAGCGCGTCTCGTCCTTTTACCCAGCGAGGCCGAGGGTTTTGGGCTGCCGGTCATCGAGGCGTTGGCTTGCGGGGCGGTCGTCGTGGCCAGCGACTTGCCGACACTGCGGGAAACCGGCGGCTCGGCGGCGGTTTTCGCTCCCGTGGGTAATGTGGCTGCCTGGGCGAAGGTCGTCGCTGATCTGCTGGTTCAACCGGAACACGCTCCGCCTCGGGAACAGCGCCTCGCCCATGCAGCCCGTTTCTCCTGGGCGGAACATGCCCGAATCCTCCGAGATACCTATGTGCGACTGCTCGAACGCCCCTGAGCGGGCGGCATTTGCATGAGAATTGTCTATCTGAACCCCGTGGGCGTGATCGGTGGCGCGGAGCGCGTGTTGCTTACCGCGGCAGCCGAGATTTCCCGGCGGGAACCCGCTGCCGAACTGTACGCCGTCCTTGGGGGGCACGGGCCGCTGGCTGAGTCGTTGAGCCGACTTGGTGTTACCGTCCATGTGCTGCCTTTGCCCAAACGTGTCGAGTCGCTGGGTGACAGTCCGGTGTCACGGGACTCCCAGGGCAATAGGTCCCCGTTGTGGCTCCGCATGGGGTTGGCGGTACCCAGCGGCATCGGCTATCTGTGCAGACTCCGTTGGCTGCTGCATCACCTCCAACCGGACCTGATCCACAGCAACGGCCTGAAAATGCACTTGCTCGCCGCCCTCAGCCAACCGAGGCGGGCTGCGTTGGTGTGGCATATCCATGATTTCCTCTCGTTCCGCCCGGCGATGACTCGTCTGCTGCGGTTTTGGCGGCGGCGCTGCGACGCTCTCCTTGCCATTTCCGAGGCCGTGGCCGAGGACGCTCGACGAGTAATCTCTGATGTGCCGGTCCACGTGATCCGCAACGCCGTGGATCTCGATCACTTCACGCCGAGTGGACCCGTCGCTGATCTTGATGCCTTGGCCGGTCTGCCTCCGGCCCCCGACGACACGCTCCGGGTCGGTCTGGTCGCCACCTACGCCCGCTGGAAAGGGCACGAGGTTTTCCTGCAAGCAGCTGCGCGAATCCGCCATCCGAAGTGCCGTTTCTACATCGTCGGCGGCCCGATCTATCGCACCAGCGGCTCGCAGTATTTGCGTCAGGAACTGGCAGCGCTGGCGGAATCGCTGAGCGTTGGGGATCGTGTCGGCTTCGTGGATTTCCAAAGTGACCCGGCCCCGGTTTACCGGGCCTTGGATGTCGTGGTACACGCCTCCACAAGGCCGGAGCCATTCGGCCTGACCATTGCCGAGGCAATGGCGTGTGGTCGCTGCGTCGTGGTTTCCCGAAGCGGCGGCGTATCCGAACTCTTTGAGGACGGCGTGGAGGCCGTTGGCTTCGCTACCGGCGATACGGCCCAGTTGGTTGCGGCCCTGGAGTCCGTGTTGGCCGATTCGCTGCGTCGTCGGCGACTGCAAGAGCAAGCTGCCCTGGCGGCCCGAAATCGCTTCGATCCCCACCGCTACGGGGAGGAATTAGCCGAGGCATACAGGCGCTTCATGAAGCCAATCTCAATGAAACTGATTCATCCGAAAAAACCGTCAAAATCAGCACAAACTATCTTGACTTCGCTTTCACAATCCTTGAAATAAAGTTGGCTCGTTGTCACGGGCGGGTCAGAGGGCCTGCCGGGGTCGAGCCAACGCAGCGGAACCGCGGAGAAGGAGAGTGCATCATGGTGCCATCATCCCCTGTCATCCAGAAGCTATGGCAGAAAATGCGCGGAGTGCTGGCGGTCGCTGCTGGTTTGGCCGTCTTCGCACCGATTCCCGCCTTTGCGTTTACCTGGCTCATGCCGTTCTGGACGATGAACGTCTCGGCAACGCAAGCCCCCATCCCGACGCTGAGTTTCACGGACAATCCTAGTGGCGGCAACTTGTTGATCGACATGCGGCACTACACGGCCAAGCGGTCCGACCGGATCGAGATCGCGGCCAAGCGGGACTTCCAGGTCGCACCGGGAGGCGAAACGCTCAACGTGTCGCAGTTCTTCGAGACGCTGGCCCAGCGTGCCGGAGTGGAAGTGCTGGTCCGCATCAAGCCGCTGGCTGGCGGAAACCGAATTCAAGCGTTGAAGTACAAAGGCACCGCGGGAAGCTTGCCTACCGTTCTTTCGCCTGGCGGTAGCAGCTTGGCCAATTCGGTTTTCCTGACTCCCGGCAACTATCGCCTCGTGGTCAAGATCAAGTACAACAAGCGCGGCAACGGGTTGTGGGACAATTCACCTCCGCCGCCGGGTTCGCCTCACCGATTCACTTTCAGTTTCACTTGATTTGGTCCGTCGTCGAAGAACAAAGTCAGCTGTTGATAAGAAAAGGTGGCGTAGGATTGGAATGGCTGATCCTACGCCATTTTTTATTATGCTTTGAAGTTCATGGCACCGACAACATGTTTCCCTTTCGCCTCGAGTGGTTCCGAGATCCGCATAATATTTTTTTGCAGTAATTAATCTGGCTACTCATACAAAAGTCTGCAAAGATGTCGAACTGAGAGCCTTCCTAGACCCTCGGTCTAACCCTATGAAGATTATGTGATTGGCCTCCTTTGAGCCAGGGCTAAAGAATTCATGAATTGCCCGCGAAGTGGGTTGACTCGAGGTACTGTCAGTTTAAATTGAGCCGCGGCCTGAAGGCAAGGTCTGCCTTGGTTGCTTGCCTCGGGTATCCGTTTGCAGCCCTGGACACAAGGAGGCCGCGGCATGAATGCTTCAGTTCTTCTCGCCCATCTTGCACACAGACTGC
>JANWWR010000075.1 GCA_025055835.1 Gemmatales bacterium
GAGTTCACGTCCAGCACGAGTACGCCGTGCGGTGCCGGGCGTTGGCAGTACTTTTCCAGTTGCTCCCGGAAGCGGGTCACGAAGCCGTCTGCTTCACGAAGGACCACCAGCCGGCGTGGAGCCAGAAATGGCAGCGTCGCCAACTCGTCCTGCACATCCGCGAAACTGACAGCGTCGCCATCGCGAGTGCTCAGAGCAAATTCCGATTCCGCGGTTCCCAGGACCAGGCTCTTGAGCCGGGATAGCACCTCCGTTTTGAGGAAGCGTTCGTCCCCGGTCACCACGTACACGGACAGGGGCTTGTCAGCCAATCGGCCTTCCAGAAATTCGAAGGCGTTCACGATCCGGCGCTCCAGATGAAATCGGTATGGTTGACCTATCCCGACCGAAACAACCCGGCAAGCTGACGGAAGGCCCGGATTTTCTGAACCGGGCGACGGCTGCGGAACGATAGGCTGAATGCGAATCATCCGGTCGTTACAGATTGCCCGCTTAGCCAGCAGCAGGAGACCGCGGCATGGAGGCATCTCGTCCCGCATTCCCGTCCCCGAACGCCGCACCCGTCGTGCTGGATAAGCAAACGTTGCTCCAAGAAGGCAAGCGCCTGCGGGCCTTGGCTGCTCAGCAACTCCGACAGATCGACGAGGCCATTCGGGAACTTCGGCGAGGTCACGACGATCTGCAAAAGGAGCGGGAGGCGTTTCACCGCCAACAGGAGGACATTCGACGCCGTTGGGAAAAGCGCTGGCATCAAGAATGGCAGCGGCTTCATGATCGGGAAGCCGAAATCGAGAAAACGAAGGCGGTGGCTTTGGCCGAGTGCCGCCGCATCAACACCGACCTGGAGCTGCAACGCCGTCAACTCGAAGCGGCTTGGCAGGAACTTCGGCAGGCTGAAGCGTGCTGGCAGCAGCGTCGGGCGGCGGAGATGGCGGAACTCGCCGCCGAGCGTCAGCAACTGGCCCAGCAGTTTTCCCACTGGAAACAGACCGAAGACGCGCTTCGGCATCAGGCCGCCCTGCACGAATCCTTGATCCGAACGTACCGACAGGAAATCAGCCATTTGGAAAGTCGCATCCGCAATTTTCGCGGCAAGCTGGAATCGCTTCGGGAGGAGGCCGCCCTGGTGGAAGCGGGACTCTGTCCTGTCGGGCAGGTTCGAGCCGAACCGCCATCAAGCGATTTCAAGTCACCCGCTCCGGCGACGAACCATCTGGCTATCCCCTGGCACCAACTCCTTAACGAACTTGCAGAGAGTGCCCTGGCTCTGCTCGATGAAAGCCAACGCCTCATCGAGACCCAGGAACGGATGGCCGCCGTCAAGTCTGCTTGGGAAAGCGATTGGCAACGGGCCTTGGAGGTGATGCAGGAAACGCAGGCGAGACTCCGCCAGCAGGAGGAAAGCCTGCGTCACCGGGAAAACGCGGTGCTGGTGCGGGAGCAGGAGGCTTCCCGCCGCCTCGCCGAATGCCGCGGCCTGGAACACGAACTTCAGACTCGCGAAATCCAGCTGGCCTACCAGCGGTCCAAGCTCGCTTGTCGTCAGGCCCGCTGGCAGGATGACTTGCGGAGCCGGCGCGCGGTGCTGCGGGATCGTTTCGTTCTAGCCCACCGGCTGCGGGAGCAATGGCGACAACTGCTTGCCACGGAAACCCAGCGATTGCTTCGACTCCGCACCGGCTGCGAACAAGCCCGCCTGGAGTACCTGACCGCTCGGGAAATGCTCCGTCAGAAGGAACGGGAATTAGACGCTCGTGAACAACATCTCTTGCAACGGGAACTGATCCTGGCCCAGGCTTCCCTTCAAAGCGATGCGAATCCGATTCCCCAGGGCACGTTCCATGAAATGATCGCAGCCTGGGAGCGAGCCATTCTCAAACAACAACAGGCTACGCAACGACGGGAGGTGGAACTCAGCCGCCGGGCCAAGCGCCTGGAAAGACTGCGTTCCCATTTGATGGAAGAACGCCGAGTCCTCGAAACCTTGCGGCACGAGGCCTTGACGGCCCAGGCCGAGGCCGACGAGCAACGGTCTCGTTACCAGGCCGAAGCCGAGCAGTTGCAGGAGCAACTCAACCGTCTTCGCACGGATCGGGACCACTTGCTGGAACGGCTTCGTCAGCAGGAGGAGCATCTGGAACACCTGACCCTGCATCTTCTGGACAGTACTCAGGAACCGCCCGCCCTGTCCGCCGCCGCGTGAGACTGCCTTCCGACGCCGCCATTCCTCTTCGGCGATGCTAACAGGTGGAACGGGTCGGTTTGGGTTGCCTAGGCATGCTTCCCAGAAAAAAACGCCTGATCCGTCGCCCCGCCGTGTAGCTCGCAGCGACGGATCAGGCTGCTTGCTCGGATGAGCTTATTTGCAAAGATTTGCCTAACGCTCAGGCGAACTTGTCAGCGAAGCAGGCCTTGTTCCCAGATCCGGAGGCTGAGGTTGACTTGATGGTTGCCGGAGAACCGGGCTTTGTGAGGCACGCCGGCGACGTCGCTGGTCGGGAAGGTCAGCGTCAAGGGATGAGTGCCGTTGCGGATTTCCCGTGACCGACCCAGCAGAGTCGCCTCGTCTGTCGTGGGCGATCCGCTGTAGGCGAACACCCGATTGCCGGGTGCGGTGACCGCCACCACGATCTGCGATCCGCCGCAGTCATCGGGATCGGCGGCAGACGCCAAACTCCGGATGATGCCGCCGACATCGAACCGACCCACGGAGCGGCTTAGATCGCGGGAAACCTTGCGAATCACCACCTGCGACAGCCGGTGGGCATCCGCTGCGTCAAAACTTCCGCTGAGAAGGGCACGTTCCACGGTGTTCCGCACTTCGTCGCCGAGGCGAGCGGCGGTCGAGGCCGCGAAGCCGTCTTCTTCCATGTGCGTAACCACGGCTCCGATGACCCAGCCGTCCTCGTTCCACGGGAACATCGCCTGGGCGTACCGAGGCGAGAAGCTGTAGGTGCGTCCTTCGCGTCCTTCGTCGGCCCAATTGTCGTCCCGTCGGCCGAGATTGTTGTGCCCGCTCATGATGTTCTCGACCCGCAGCGTACCAGGCACCAGGGCCAGTCGGCCAGCTTCGAGGCGAACACGGAACTGGAACTTGGTGACGATCAGATAGGGCTCGTCGTTGTTCAGGTCGTCGTCCTCATCGACGATGCGAATGCTCTCGACGCCGATGGCGATGCCGCGATGGGTATTCTGCGCGTCAGCCTTTGCCGACAGGGTCAAGACCACACAACCGGCCAGGAACAGGGACCAGAAACTCCGGGTGCATTTCCGCAGGGTGTCCATGGCGAACCTCCTCAAGACTGTGCAAGCAAGGGGACCGAAGTGTTACCAACTCTGACGGCGGGAGCATGCTTCCGTCATGGGGGAGACGCCTTGGACAAGGTGATTTGCGCGAGATTTGACAATTTGTTACTCGGGTTGCCAGGTTCAGCGTCTGCATGGGTTCCAGTCAAAGGCGATTGGTCGGTCAATCGCGGCGGGCATTGTCGGCTTCGGCGAAAGCGTCTAGTGTGATAGATGTGGTCGAACCTCGGCATCGGCAGAGACGGGAGCAAGTTCGGTTCCATGAGCGGTCGGCGCGTCCTGAGCGTGGGCAATTGTTCCTTTGATCACGGCAACATCGCCCGGTTCTTGCAGCAGCACTTCGGAGCGGAGGCAGTTCCGGCCGACGGTCTTGAGGATGCCTTGAAGCAGTTGCGGTCAAGCCGGTTCGATCTTGTGCTGGTCAACCGCGTCCTGGACGCCGACGGCAGCTCCGGGCACGAGGTCATTCGTGGGCTCAAAGCCGAAGCGAACCTTGCGTCGGTCCCGGTGATGCTGATCAGCAATCTGCCCGACGCTCAGGAGCAGGCCGTGGCCCTGGGAGCGGTGCGTGGTTTCGGCAAGAAGGATCTGACCAGCCCGGAGACGGTCGAATTGCTTCGGCCGTATCTGTCCGACAGCGTGCCAACTTGCTGAGGCGAAGGCTATTTTCTAGACTAAAGTGCTTAGGCCAGTGAACTGTCGGCCTGCGGTCGCCCCCGGTCGAAGACCCCCTGTCTGCGTCCTCTCCCGGGGTTGAATGACGTCGGAGAAGTCCCGCGTGATTGCCATCATCAGCGACATCCACGGCAACCTCGAAGCTCTTGAGGCGGTGCTGAAGGACATCAAAAGTCAAGGCGCGGAAAAGACCTATTGTCTGGGGGACATCATCGGCTACGGTCCCAACCCGCGGGAATGCATCGACCTGGTCATGGACCTGCCCGTCGTGCTGCTGGGCAATCACGACCAGGGAGCCATGTTCGACCCGGAAGGCTTCAATCCCAGTGCAGAACGGGCCATTTTTTGGACCCGCCGGCAACTGGAACACTCGCCGGAGAGCGCAGCCAAGCGGGAACGCCGCTGGGAGTTTCTGGCCGAGAGGCCGCGGACCTACCGGGAAGGACCGTGCCTGTACGTCCACGGCTCGGCCCGCAACCCGCTCAACGAATATGTCTTTCCGGAAGACATCTACAACCCGCGCAAGATGGAGCGGATCTTCGCCCATGTGGACCGCTATTGCTTTCAAGGGCATACCCATGTTCCCGGTATCTTCACCGAGTCGCTTCAGTTCTACAGCCCGGAGGAGATCGGCTACGAGTACGAACTGGACGGGCGCAAGACGCTGATCAACGTCGGCTCCGTCGGCCAACCTCGTGATGGCGACCGGCGGGCCTGCTATGTGCTGTTCGACGGCAAGAAGGTTCGCTTCCGCCGGGTTGATTACGACATCGACACCACCATCAAAAAGATCTACGAAATCCCCGATCTGGAGAACTTTCTCGGTGATCGGCTCCGCGATGGACGCTGAGCGACAGACCAGCCGGACGAAGTGGTCATCGGCCTTCGTCCCCGGCGAGCCTTTTCCCCGACAGGTGCCATGAACAAGCGTTTTCTGCTGGCAATGGGAGTATGGCTGCTCCTGGTGGTCGCCTACTTCGGGATGAAGTTCTACTTTTTCCCGCCACCACCACCGCCCCGACCACCTCAGGTCCTCCCGCCCTACGAAGTGCCCGAGGAGGTTGCCGCTGTCCGTGTCCCCGTACACGGTGAGCCGCTCATCGTCCTGCAAGCACTCCTTCTCAGCCAGCCGGACGAGGTGGAAAAGGCAGGTCGAAAGACCTTGGAGGAGCAGAAGCGTCGGGAAGAACGCCTCACCGAACTTCGCCGCAAACAGGAGCAGGACTGGGCCAACGACGCCCTCGTGCTCGGCTCGCCGGACTACAAACTGCTGGTCACGGTGAGTCGCCTCGGTGGAGCGATCCGCCGCATTCAACTCAACGCCTACCGCGCCGCTGACCGGGCTACATCCCGGCCCACGGACGCCCCCTATCTGCTCGTGGACGACGATCTCGACGGCAATCTCGATACCTTGCCGCTGTCCAAGCGCTTGGAGCACCAGTCGTACCGGCTGTTGGTTGACGATAACCCCCTGGCCTGGGAACATCTCGCCGACCTCGACCGCCGGGACGACCAAGGCAACCTCGTGCAGGTCACCTTTCGAGCTGAACCTTCCGGCAAGAACGTTCGCATCCTGCGAACCTTCAGCCTGGCTCCGGGGGATTACCACGTCGGCATGACCCTCCGCTTCGAAGCCCTGGCACCTGGGGCCGAGCTGCGTTATGTGCTTACTGGACCGAGGGGAGTTCCGGTCGAAGGGGAAATCTGGAAGACGATGCCCTTTCGCCAGATCGTCACCGGGACTGTCCGGCCCGGCGGCAGCGCCGTGCGCCACTTGGTCACGGCCCAGGAAATCCGCGACGACCTGAAGCGGGCCGAAAAAGACCGTCGCGTCAAGTCGCCGCCCATCGGAGGCGACACGCCGCCGGAACGACTTCAGTTCTGTGGCATCATGCTCCAGTTCTTTGCTTCCCTGGCTGTCGTGGACGGTGACCCGAACCAGACTGCGTACATTGAGAAAGTCGAGACGGAGTACCTCGGCGACGACCCGATGCCGTCCGTCCACGGAGTCACCTGGCCGATCCATGAAAAGTTCCAAGGACGGATCGCCCCGCGGCTGGTTTCCCGGGTCCTCAAGCCGACCTCGGAAGCGCCGCTGGAGCACCGCTGGCATCTGTACTCAGGCCCGACCAAGGTCCTCCTCCTCAAGTACCAGCCTGGCGTCTCTTCCGAGGCCGTGGCCAGTTACTATCAGCGCCATCTCAACATCATGACCGACTATCCGTGGTGGTCGGTGTTCGCCTACGGCTGGACCCAGGTCGTCGTCTTCTGCACCGACGTGATGCACTGGCTGTTGATTCACCTCGCCTGGCTGTGCGGAGGTCACTATTGGGCCGCGATCATTCTCATGACCGTTTTGGTCCGGGCCTTGTTGTTCCCGATCAGCCGCAAGCAGGCGATTTCCAGTCTGCGGATGCAGAAGATGGCTCCGGAGATGAAGAAGTTGCAGGAGAAATACAAGGACGACCGGCAAAAGCTCGCCGAGGCCCAGATGGAGCTTTACCGCAAATACGGCGTCAATCCGTTCAGCGGCTGTCTCATTGTGTTGATGCAGATGCCGGTACTGATGGGCTTGTACTACGCCCTCTATGAAAGCGTCGAACTGCGGCAGTCGGGCTTCCTGTGGATCGAGAACCTGGCCGCTCCCGACATGCTCTTCTACTGGGGTTCGTGGCCGATCATCGTCAAGAACGTGACCAGCTTTCTGACCTTCGGCTACATCGTGATCAACCTGGGGCCTTACTTCCACCTGCTGCCGATCATCTCGACCGTGCTGTTGCTCGTGCAGCAGAAACTGCTGACACCGCCGCCCACCGACGAGGTCCAGGTCCAGCAGCAAAAGATGCTCAAGTTCATGATGGTCATCATGGGCTATGCGTTCTACTGGATCGCTTCGGGATTGTGCATCTACTTTATCGTCAGCAGCACCTGGGGTATGCTGGAACGCAAGTTGATTCCCAAGGCCCTGCCGGACGAGGCCGAAGCCGCGGCTGCGAAGACTGCCTCGGCTGAGAAGCCGAAGCGCGTGCGGGACGGGAAAACGACGAATGGATCGGCGGATGGTTTCGTCGGCAGTGTTCGTCGCTGGTTCCAGGAACTGCTCAAGCAGGCGGAAAAGAAAAACTGAAGCCGAAAGGATCGCCCATGAACCCCTTCCCTCTCCGTTCCCAGGCCATCCGAGGGACCCTGATTTTCCTGGCGTTGCTGACCGCCTTCGTTGGCAGCAGCGGTAAATCGGCGGAGGAGCAACTTCGCATCGAGCCGCTGGATCGCGTCGATGCTTCCCGATTTCCGGAAATCACGCTGCGCTTCCGAGTCGTGGACGCCCAGCGCAATCCCGTTCGCCATCTGCCTCCCGGCCAATTCGTCATCTACGAGGACGGCCAGGAAGTGCATCGCTTCGATCCGCAGCGGACCACGGCGCAGCCGCTGGCGGTCGTCCTGACGATGGACACCAGCGGTTCAATGGAAAGCGGCGGAAATCCGTTCGGCAGACCGTCCAAGATGCAGGCCGCTCGTCAGGCCGGAGAGCGATTCTTCGACCGACTGGATCCGTCAGCCCGCAGCGGTCTCGTTTTGTTTCACCATGCTCCCTACCATCGGGAGAATCTGACGCGGGATCGCCAGCATCTCAAGACGCTGGTCCGGCAGACCCAGGCAGGCGGTGGGACGGCGTATCTGGACGCCGCCTCGGTTTCCATCCGGATGCTGGCCGAACAGGCAGCCGACAGCCGCCGGGTGGTCGTGTTGATGACGGACGGTCGAGATGTGAACAGCAAGCTCGGCCTGGACGAGGTCATCGAAGAGGCCCGACGTCATGAGACCACCGTTTACACCATCGGCCTGGGTGAACCGGGACGAAACGAGTGGGTGCGAACCGTGCTGGTCCTCGACCGCAGCGGCAGCATGGCCGGGGCCAAGATCGCCGCTCTGCATCAGGCGGCCCGCCGCTTCGTGGCCCTGATGTCCGCTCATCATTCCGACACCACGGTTTTGCCCTTCCACACCTGGCCGGAAACGCCCGGCCCCTTTACGAACGACCGCAACGCCCTCTACCGGCAGATTGATTCTTTGCAGGCCTTCGGAAACACGGCATTGTACGACGCGATTTACGAAGGTTTGGAAACGCTCAATGCGGGCCGGTTTGCAGAAAAAGGGCCGATTCGCCGAGCCGTCGTGGTCTTCACCGATGGCGCGGACACCAGCAGCCGCCGCAATCCCCTCGAGGTCGTTGCCCGAGCAAAAGCGGTTGAGGTGCCCGTGTACCTCATGGGCCTGGGAAGCGACGACGAAATCAGTGAACCAGTCATGAAGTGGATCGCCGAGCAGACCGGCGGCGAGTATTACCGCGTCCGTTCCCCGGATGACCTGACGCCGGTTTTTGAACAACTTTCGATCCGTCTCCATGACGACGGCATTGATGAAGCGTCGTTGCGCCGCTTGGCCGAGGAAACCGGCGGAGCCTACTACCATGTCCGCGACGCCGATCAGCTGGCGTTAAACTTTGAACAGGTTGCCGGCGAACTGGCAAGCGTCTACTCCGTGACCTTTCGTAGTCACCGAGCCAGACCGGACGGCACCTCACGAGGCATCGAAATCCGGCTCGGCGAGCTTGTTTCCGGACACACCGGCTATGCCACGCACGGCCTCATCACCCCGAGCATGAACGCTCTTGTTTATCTTGGGCTGTTAACTGTCCTGCTCGTGCTTTTGGCAATGCCCGGCTGGGGACGCAAACTTCTGCGAACCAGCAGCAGCATTTCTTCGTCCGAAAATTCACCATGACCCGCCTGCCTGATCCGCGGGACACCATCGCAGCGATTTCCTCCGCTCCCGGGCGGGCTATGCGCGCCATCATTCGGCTGACGGGACCGGACAGCTTCCGCATTCTCGGTCACGTCTGCCCGTCGTGGCGAAAGGACCAAGCCAGGCAACCTGAGCGTGTCACGGTGGTGACAACGCAGGCCGTGATCGGCGGCGTGCTTTCTCGTGTGGCGAGCCAAGGACGTGAGTCCTCGGATGTTTTCAGCGACCGGCCTGCTTACGCAGGCCGCTCGCCGGTTTCAGAGGCAGGCCGCTCGCCGTTTCCCAAGGAAAACCGTTCGCTGGTTTCAGAGGCGGAGCCTTCGCCGGTTCTTGATGCAAACTTTTCGCCGGTTTTAGAGGCAGGCCGCTCGCCGAATGGAGAACGGAACCAATTGCTTCTCCCCGTGACGCTCCTCATCTGGCCTGCACCCCGAACATACACCGGGCAGGATCTGGCGGAGTTCCACACCTTCGGCAGCCCGCCGTTGACTGAAGCCCTGCTGTCAGCGATTCTCGACGCCGGCGCCCGCCTCGCTCAACCCGGCGAGTTCACGTTGCGTGCCTTCCTGGCCGGGAAATTGGACCTCTCCCAGACCGAGGCCCTTCTCGACCTCCTCCACGCCAACGATTTCGGCCGCATGCAACTGGCACTGACACGCCTCGCCGGTGGCATCGGCAAACCGTTGCAGGCGATCCGCGGCCAGCTTCTTGATCTGCTCGCCGAGATCGAGGCCGAACTGGATTTCTCCGAGGAAGACCTGACGTTTTTGCCTCCGTATCTCGCGGCGCAACGGCTTCGCCAGGCTGAAGAACAATTGGCGGAAGTCGAAAAGCGACTCACCGAACGGAACACCGGGGCCGGAGCTTTCCGGGTCGTGCTGGCCGGGCCTCCCAACGCCGGCAAAAGCAGTTTGTTCAACGCCCTGATCGGCGAATCCGCAGCGCTGGTCAGTCCCACGCCGGGAACAACCCGCGATTGGCTGGAGCGGACCGTGACCTGGAATGGCGTCGAGATCGCTCTGGTGGACGCGGCCGGGACCGGCGGACAGCCCGTGGATCCACTGGATCGGCTGGCTCGCGAAGCGACCAGCACCGTGCTTGAAGAGGCCGACCTGGTTCTTCTGTGTCACCCCGCGGACACTTCTGAGGGGACAGAAACCAACACGCCACTCTCCGAATTGCCCGCAGACCGAACCCTGCCTGTCATGACCAAGTGCGACCTGACCAATCCGCGGCAAGACCAACGCCCCCTCGCATTGCCTACCAGTGTGGTCACCGGGGCAGGCCTCGATGCCTTGCGGGACGAAATAGTGCGTCAGGCGATCCGGCGGCGTGGCGGCTTCGTCTCAGCGTCTCGATGCCGTCCGCCGATCCGTTCCGCACGGGATCACCTGGTCGCGGCGGCGGAACGGATCGAACATCGACAACCTGAATTGGCTGCGATGGAGCTGCGCTCGGCCCTCGAGGCTCTTGGCGAGATCGTCGGCGAAGTCTGCACCGAGGAACTTCTGGATCGAATCTTCAGCCAGTTCTGCATTGGCAAATGATTACGGAAGGTGACCGAAGCTGCGGCTAGGTGATGCGGACGACGACGACGGTGCAGTTGTCAGTGCCGCCTTGCAGATTGGCGAGATTGACCAGACGACGACAACACATCTCGGCGGAATCAGCACGCTGAATCATCTCCGCCAGCACTTCGCCATCCACGTGGTTGGTCAAGCCATCCGAGCAGACGACGAGCCAATCACCAGGCCGCAATTCGGCGATGTAGATTTGCGGTTCCACGTCGGGCTGCCCGCCGATGGCCTGCTGAAGTTCGTTCTTCCGGGGATGATTCTCGGCTTCTTCCGGCGTCAATTGCCCGAGTTCCACGAGGCGGTTGACAAGGGTTTGGTCGCGGGTCAGTTGCGTGAGTTTGCCTCGTCCGTAGTGGTACACCCGGCTATCGCCGACGTGAGCACCGACGGCCCTGCGGCCATCGAGATAGACAACCTCAGCGGTGCAGCCCATGCCCCGCTTGCCACTGCCCGGTTTCCGGCTGAGCGTGTAGATTTGCTGGTTTGCATCCCGCAAGGCCCGGACGAACAGATTGCGGCAGGCCTGGATGTCGAAGCCATCGCGGGAGGCTGAGGCGTCGCCGGTCAGGGCGGCGAACAGCGGGTCGTGGACGATGTGGCGGCGAACGATTTCCAGCGTCATGGCGCTGGCCACTTCGCCGGCCTCGTATCCACCCATGCCGTCAGCCAGCAGCACCACGAGACGGTCGGCCAGATCGTCCTGTTGCGAAGCCGAAGTGTGCAAGAGAGCATAGGCGTCCTCGTTGTTGGTGCGGACCATGCCGGTCGTGGTCCACGCGGCCACTTCCATCCGGCCATAGTTCTCGACCCTCCCCAGCGTTCGGAGCGCCTGGATCAACTCTTGGAAGCCGGTCGGATCGGTGCGGGCTGCTTCCTCCGTGGGAAACCGCTGATGCAGCTCCCGGGTGCAAGTCTTCATGATGATCCGAGCCAGGCCGGGGTGGGCGTCCGGAAACCGCATCACGAAGGGTTTGGGAACTCCTTGACGCTCGAAGTCCATTTCGGTCAGTTCGCGCCCCAGGTGCAGAGCGTAGATCATCGCCCCGAAGCCGTACAAGTCGCTGCGGGCGTCGGCATGGGCCGGATCGAAGATCAATTCCGGTGCGGTGTACAACGTCGCTTGGATCGGGGCATCCGTCGGGACGGGAAGCGGAAGCAGGTCGCTGAGGTCGAACAAGATCGCTCGTCCGTCCTCGGTGACCCGAACGATGTCGGGGCGAAGTCCTTCGATCACGGCTCCCGCTTCGTGCAGGGCCGACAGGGCCTCGGCAATCTGAGCCAGCCAGTCGTAGCGTTCGCTGGCCTCCCGAGCCGGATCGTCCCAGGCGTCCCAGAGAACCTGTCCGGCGGGAACCTCTTCCACGAGAAAACGTCGGCCCTCGTGCTGAAACTCTTCGACGACCTGGGGCAGCGAGGGATGCCGGGCCTTCTCGAGGATGCGCCGTTCCCAATCCAGCGACGGCCAGGCAGTCGGCGAGCCGGGCGCGTCCAGATCAATGCCCGTGGCATCGGGATCGTGCGGGGCGGTCTCGCCAAGCAGAATGTGATCTTCGTGGCCCTTCGATTGCGGGTTGGCAGAAACCGGGCAAGGCTCTCCTTCCACCAGGATCACGCAGCGCGGTGACATGTCTCCGACGGTCTTCGCCCACCAGCGGGCCAACGCACCTCGCCGACTGATAAATTCGCCCAAGGCGTATCGCCCACCCAAAACCGAGCCTTGCGCCGTCACAGCAGCGGCTCGGTCCGATTTGACTGGGACCGGCGCAGCATCCGTGAACATCCACCCGCAGTCTAAGCAGTATTTCAACTGATCGGCACGAGGCGCGCCGCAGACGGCGCAGGTTTGCGGAACGGCCACCGGCGCGTCCACGGCCGAAACAGGCTCAGCCACTTGAATGCCTTCCTCTTCAAGCAGAGCAGCTTCCAGGGGCGTGACGTTTTCTGGAACATTCTCTGAGGGACTGGGCGTTTCTGCTTCGGGCAGCCAACCCTCACTGAGCGTCGCCCGATCCTCGGCCGGGCAATCGGAAGGGGTGGAGCTGGTCGAGGGTGGATCACTGGCGGGTTTAACAGGCTCGACGTCGAACGTCGGCAACACGTCGCTTTCAGAAGGCTCGGCAGGGCGACGCAGGCCAAACAGTCGGCCCCAGAGTCCTTGCGGTTTACGACCGGGTTCTGAAGGATTGGTGGGCATGGCGATCCCTTCATCCCAGACGATGGGAGCAATAGATGCAAAAACGGCTCCCCAGCGGATTACACTTGCCGCATTGCTGGCAAGGCGGTCCCGCTTGTGTCAGGGGAGCCGCACAGCGTCCGCAGTACGGTTCGCGGACCCGATTCACGAATTGGCACTTCGGACAGGGAACCTGTGTGGTTAACCGGCGTTGTTCCAGATCGCGGCGGATCTCCGCCGCTGAATAGTAACGGTCGTTGACGCTCTCCGAGAGGTTGATCCGCAACAATTCAAAGAGCCAACGGTGTTCCGGAGGTATGGCCCCGTTTGGGTCCTTGAGTTTGGCTTCCACTTCTCGAGCAGCGTAAAAGCCGTCAGGGGCCTTGCCCGTGATCAGATGGTACATCGTGGCCGCCAGCGCGAAGAGGTCAGAGCGGGCCTCGGGCTTCCCGACGATCTGCTCCGGCGGAGCGTAGCCCTCCGTGTACACCCGGGTCAGTCCCGGGTTCCGTCCCTTGAAGGTTTGGCTGACATCCCGCGCCGTGCCGAAGTCGATGAGCTTAATGCTGCGGCCATCGCCCAGAAGCATGATGTTGTCCGGCTTAAGATCGCGGTGAATGATGGGCGGGTTGCGGGAGTGCATAACTTCCAGCACGCGGCAAATCTTGACGCCCCATTCGATCACCAGGTCAACGGGGAAAGGTTGATTGTTCCTGCTTTCGAGAATCTTCTGAAGCGTCTCGCCGGGGATGAACTCCATGATCAGGTGGGCACTTTGTCCCTGCTCAACGAAGTCGTAGATCCTCGGGACGATTTCCAGTCCGGCGAGTTCCCGCAGGATTTCCGCCTCCCGGCGGAAGAAAGTGAGACGAATTTGGAACTCCGCCGGGTCGGGGCTGATCATGTCCTTGATCGCCACGGGCTGGTTCGTCTGAATGTCCTTGCCGCGATAAACCCGCCCGAAGCCGCCCTCGGCGAGCAGGGATTCGATCTGGAAGCGGCCCTGGAGCATGGTCCCGGCCGCCGTCGGCAACAGCGTGTTGCAGCGTTGACAGTAACGCTCCGTGGGTGAATTGGCGACGCCGCAGGCTGGGTTGATGCACAAGACCGGCTGCTGTCCCGCCTCAGCGGAGACGTCGCCCTGGGTCCATCCGCAATCAAGGCAATGCACGGCACTGGCCGGCAATTGGGTACCGCAGGAAGGGCAACGGAAGAACTCCGATGCAGCCTTGGGACCTGTCGGTACCGGAGGGGTGCGAGGAGTCGGCGGGCCTTTGGGCGGTGCGCTCGGTTTCGGGGCGGAATCCGACCGGCCCGGTTTTGCAGGAGAAGCTGCCGTAGTTCCGCTTCGGTTTTCAGACCGGGTCGGCCCGGGCTGAGCGTTGGTCGGAGGCGGTGAAGGAAGCGGACGGCTGGGAGGAGGCGGGGATGGATTGCGGGGCGGAATCGGAGGCGGCACGACTCCTGGTTTGCTGCCGGGCGCATTACTGCCTGCGGTCGGGGCCATTTGCGCCAGAAAGACGGCCTTGCAGCTGGGACATCGGACCTGTTTGCCCGCGTACTGCTCGTCAACCTGGGACGGTCGGTGACAATGTGGGCACTTGGTAACCAGGGGCATGCTTGGCCTCAGTTCTGGGGAACAGCGGAAGAAGCAGGCTTGCGCCGTTCTTCGAAAAGCAGCTCGCAATCGCCGACGCGAATCCGATCTCCGGCTCGCAGAAGGGTCGGGCCGTCAATACGCTGGCCATTTAAATACGTCCCTTCCGCAGTCTGCTCGTCCACCAGCAAATAATCGTTTCCGGAATGAATGATTCGGGCGTGAATCTTTTCAACGCCCGCCGCTCCATATAAGCCGATGTCGCATCCTTCGCTTCGTCCAATAATCGTCTCCGGCTTAGTCAAAATCAACTCCCTGCCAGGCCGAAATCCCTTCTCCACGCGGACCCAGGCTTCCTTCAGGATCACTTGGGCCAGCGCGATCAGCCATCCGATACATGCCCCCAGAGCCACGAAGCCGACGGCGCTTGAAGACAGCATCTCATCCGAGGGCCGCCCCGTGATGGCCGACAAGGCCCAGCGAATCCCCAGAAAACACAGACTGCCCAGCAGCCCACCCAGCGTGCCCCCCAGCGCGCCGTGCATCGTCTTCTTCATCGCGCCCCGCGCGCTTTCCTGGCGGAGCCGACGCATGAGGAGGTCGTATCCGCCCACGGCCACGCCGATGAGCAACCCCGTCACCGTCCAGCCGAGGATGATGAAAATCGTCGCATAGGACAGGGAATATAGGGCCTGTCCTAAAAACCCTCCGAGCAGTCCTCCCAGCCCGCCAATGACCACCGACACCGCCGCTTTCGCCAACAACCCGCCTGAAGTCATGCCGTTCCATAGTCCGTCCACGACGCTGAGGGCCAAAGATAGAACGATGCCAAGCGTCATCGCCTGGAACATCGCACTCAGCAACGCTGACTCGGGGGCGAACCCCTTGGCCAGGATCCACCCCACGAATGCTGCCCAGGCCCCGCACAGGCCGCAGTAGTACACGAACAAACGGAACGACATAACCTGAATTGTACAGCCCGCCCGAGTCGTTCGCTGCCGGGCGGCGCCGATGAGAAAATCCTTGACACCACCGCAAGGCAATCTAGGATGAGACGTTAGGTCAGCATACCGAGGAGTATCCGCACCCTCACACAGACAGAGCCTGACAGCCCGTTCCAGCCCGGTCGCTGTGCTTAATGGGCCAAGGAGTGTGTTCATGTCGTCTCAACCGCGTCGTCGGCAGTTGGAGATTCAGGAAATCGGAGATGTCACGGTTGTCGCGTTCACGGATCGCAAGATCCTCGACGAGCAGAATATTCAGAGCATCGGCGAGCAACTCTACAGCCTGGTGGACGATGCCGGACGCCGTAAGTTGGTGCTCAACTTTGCCAAGGTCGAGTACCTCTCCAGCGCCGCCCTGGGCAAGCTGATCACCCTGAACAAGAAGCTCCAGGCGGTCAAGGGCCGTCTCGCCCTGTGCAACATCGCCCCGGACATCTTCGAGGTCTTTGAGATCACCGGCTTGAAGAAGGTCTTCAACATTTACAAGACGGAGCAGGATGCCCTTCAGTCGTTCTGAAGACCCTGTCGCCACTCGACTCGGCCGATTGTCGAGCGAGACTGGACAGTTCATCAAGCCAAAAAGGAGCTTGGCTACAGTGAACGCTTCCGCCTCGTGGGACGGCATGGCGTGGCTGACCGGGGCGACGGCTGCGGAACGCATCATCCCCAGCGTCATTGCCGAAGCTCACCGCGTGCAGCAGGAAATTCTTGAACTACTCAAGCAGAACTCCTTCAGCGACCGCGACATCTTCGCCGTCAAGCTGGCGGTCGAAGAGGCGGTGGTCAACGCCATCCGCCACGGCAATCAGTCCGACCCTGACAAGAAAGTCCGCATCGCCTACCAAGTCACTACGGACGCCTTCGCCATCCGCATCTGCGACGAAGGCTGCGGCTTCGATCCCGATGCCGTTCCCGATCCCACCCAGGAAGAAAACCTGGAAAAACCGTCGGGCCGCGGTTTGCTTCTTATGCGCTACTACATGAACGAAGTCCGCTTCCTCGACGGCGGAACCACCGTGCTGATGTTCAAGCGTCGCGGTTCCTCCTGAAAACCATTCGGTCCAATCCGGACGACGGCTGCTTCCCTCATCGGGCCGATTGTCGCCGCGCACTGCTCCGGTAGATTGTTGCACAGAAGGACGTTTTTCGATCCAAGGGCACGGCGGATCGTCGAGTCGGCCATGACCACTCCCATGATGCGGCAATATCAGGAGGCGAAGGCTCGCCATCCCGACATGCTGCTGCTGTTCCGCATGGGGGACTTCTACGAGCTCTTCTACGAAGACGCCGAAAAGGCCGCCCGACTCCTTCAGATCACCCTGACCAGCCGGGATAAGCAGGTGCCGATGGCCGGGTTTCCGCACCATCAACTGGAAACCTACCTCCGTAAGCTGCTGCAACTCGGCGAACGGGTGGCCATCTGCGAACAGGTCGAAGACCCAGCCACCGCGGTCGGCATCGTGAAACGGGAAGTAGTGCGGGTCGTGACCCCAGGCACCGTCACCGAGGACGCCCTGCTCGATCCCCGCTCCAGCAACCATCTTGCCGCCGTCGTCGTGCAGGGCGAGCAAGCCGGGCTGGCCTGGGTCGAGCTTTCTACAGGCCAGTTCCAAGCGATGAATGTGCCCGCTGGCCGGCTGGTCGAGGAGTTGGATCGCCTCGACGCCGCCGAGTGCCTTTGGCCGGAAAATCAGGCCGACCGGGTTCCCGATCCGATCCGCAACGGCCTGCCGCGGTTGAGCATGACCTTCCGGCCCGACTGGACCTTCGAGCCGCGCTTCGCCCGGGAAAGCCTGACCCGACATTTCCAGGTCCAGACCCTCGAAGGCTTCGGCTTCCGCGATGACGACCTTTGCCTTGGTTCGGCGGCGGCGATTCTGGAGTATCTGCGGGAAACCTTGCGGGCCAGCCTCAACCACCTCGGCCGGCTTCGGCCTTTCCATCCGAGCCGCGTCCTCATCCTGGACACCGTCACCCGCCGCAGTCTCGAATTGACCCGCACTCTGCGAGAAGGAAAACGGGAAGGTTCGCTTCTGGCGGCGGTGGACCGGACCACGACGGCGATGGGTGCGCGCCTCTTGCAGGAATGGCTGCTCGCTCCGCCGACGGACATCCCGACCATCGAAGCCCGTCTTGATGCCGTCGAGGAACTGCTTCAGGAGCATGGCTTCCGCCAACAAATCCGGGAACAACTCCGGCGCATGCCCGATCTGGCTCGCCTGGCCACTCGAGCCAGCACCGCGCGAGCCAATCCCCGCGATCTGGCCGCCATCGCTTCAGGACTGCGCCTGCTGCCCCGGCTCAAGGCCCTGCTGGCCGCCCGACGCTCCGCCCTGCTCCGTGATCTGGAGAGCCGACTCGATCTCTGTGGTGAACTTCGCCAGTTGCTCGACCATGCCCTGGCCGACGACCCGCCGCTGAGTCCCCGAGATGGCGGGGTCATCCGCGAAGGGTATTCCGAAGAATTGGATCGGCTCCGCGATGCCAGTCGCGGCGGCAAGGAATGGATCGCTCGCTTCCAGGCTCGGGAAATCGAGCGCACCGGCATCCCCAGCCTCAAGGTCGGCTTCAACAAGGTATTCGGCTACTACATCGAAGTCACACATGCCCACGGGCACAAGATCCCCTCGGACTATCAACGCAAGCAGACGCTCAAGAACGCCGAGCGGTACATCACCTCCGAATTGAAAGCCCATGAGGACGAAGTGCTGCGAGCCGAGGAGCGGTCCCGCGAACTGGAGTACGAACTGTTCGTCGAACTGCGGCAGCGGTGCGCGGATCAGGCCCGTCCTCTGCTGCAATCCGCCGAGGTGCTGGCCCAACTTGACGTGCTTGCGGGCTTGGCCGAAGTCGCCGACGCCTTCGCCTGGCAGCGTCCGCAACTGGTCGAAGAGCCGATTCTGATCATCGAGCAGGGCCGCCATCCGGTGCTTGAGCAATGGCTTCCTGCCGGATCGTTCGTGCCTAACGATGCTCGCCTCGGACTCGAGGACGGTACGGTGCTCCTCATCACCGGGCCGAACATGGCCGGGAAAAGCACCTATCTTCGGCAAACCGCCCTGATTGCTCTGTTGGCTCACGTCGGCAGTTTCGTTCCGGCCCGTCGAGCGGTGGTCGGCCTGGTGGATCGCATCTTCACCCGTGTCGGGGCCAGCGACGAATTAACCCGCGGGCAAAGCACCTTCATGGTGGAAATGACCGAGACGGCTAACATCCTCAACAACGCCACGGACCGAAGCCTCGTGATCCTCGACGAGATCGGCCGCGGGACCAGCACCTACGACGGAGTCTCACTGGCCTGGGCAGTGGTCGAGTATCTGCACGACGAGATCGGTTGCCGCACCCTGTTCGCCACCCACTACCATGAGCTGACCCAACTGGCCGATTCCCTTCCGCGTCTGCGGAATTACAACGCTGCCGTGCTGGAAGAAGGGCAGACGGTCGTTTTTCTCCACCAGATTCGGCCCGGACCGGCGGACCGCAGCTACGGCATTCACGTCGCTCAGCTGGCCGGCGTGCCAGGCTCCGTGCTGGAACGAGCCAGGCAAGTTCTCGATCAGTTGGAAAACCAGCACGCCGCCAGCGCCGAAAGGCAACGCACCTTCCGCCGTCGCCGACGCAGTGAACACGGGCATCCCACGCTTTTCGACGCCGCCGACATCGGCTCCCGATGACGCTGTCCGCCAGTCGCCGGACCGTGCGTCCGGTCTGGAGCCGAGTACACTAGAAGGCGGGAACGTCCGAGGGCCAGGCCGCTTCGGAATCCGACCCGTTCACGCTTCGATCCCCGAGATCGCCATCATGCACTACCAAATACGGATCATCGGCGGCACCTTGCGAGGCCGGAAATTGACCCTGGTGTATCAGCCGCACATCCGGCCGTTGTCGGATCGGGCCAGGGAGGCGCTGTTCAGCATCCTTGGCGATGCCGTGCCGGATCGGCCTTTTTTCGATCTGTTCGCCGGCAGCGGCGCGGTCGGCATGGAGGCCTTGAGCCGGGGCGGATCCCGGGCGGTGTTCGTGGAGCGCGATCCCCAGGCGGTGCGGGCCATCGAATCCCATCTGCAACGCTTCAGCCTGACCGACCGTGCCACGGTCATCCGGGCCGACGCCTATCGCTGGGCGGAACGCTGGCTGCCCCCTCCGGAGCCGATCAACGTCTTCATCGGCCCGCCCTACCGAGAGTTCGAGGAGAACTTTCCCGCAATTTTCCACATGCTGGAGATTCTGCAACAGCGGCTGGCCCCTGGCTCGGTGCTGGTCATCCAGTCCGACGAGCGGTTCCCCGCCGAGGAACTGCCGGATGCCGGGGCCTGGGACGTGCGACAATATGGTCGAACGCAATTGGCTGTCTGGGTACGCGGCCCTTCCCCTGAACTGCAAAGGGAACCGCAGGCAACATCCTGACGCATGACGGAAGCCCAATTCGCTTACAGCGTGGTGCATCGGCTTCGGGACGCCGGATATCAGGCCCTCTTCGCCGGCGGCTGCGTGCGGGACATGCTTCTCGGCCTGGAGCCGCATGATTTCGACGTGGCCACCGACGCCCGGCCCGAGGAGGTCCAACGGCTCTTTCGCCGCACCCTGGCCGTCGGCGCGTCGTTCGGCGTCATCGAGGTGCTAGGTCCCCGCGGCGAGGACGGCAAGCCGCTCCGCGTTCAGGTCTCCACGTTTCGGGCCGAAGGGCCGTACAGCGACGGCCGCCACCCGGACCGCGTCACCTTCACCACTGCCGAAGGAGACGCCTCCCGCCGCGACTTCACCATCAACGGCCTGTTCTATGATCCGATCGCAGCCCAGGTCATTGACTATGTCGGCGGTCGGAAGGACCTGGATGAGCGGGTGCTGCGGGCCATCGGAAATCCGTGGGAACGCTTTGCCGAGGACAAGCTCCGCATGTTGCGGGCCATCCGCTTCGCCGCCCGCTTCGACCTGACCATCGAGCCAAACACCTTCCAAGCCATCCGGGAAATGGCCCAGCAAATCACGGTCGTCAGTGCGGAGCGAATCGCCGAGGAACTGCGGCGGATGCTGACGGATTCCCATCGGGCACGGGCCATACAGTTGATGTGGGATTCGGGCCTGGTCCATGCGATCCTCCCGGAACTCGTTCCGTTCAAGGAAGCACCCTGGGGATCGACCGGCAACGTGTGGGACCATGTGGTACGAGTTTTGGATCGGCTGCGCGATCCGTCGTTTCCCCTGGCCTTCGCAGCGCTCCTGCATCATCTCGACGGCGAAGCGGCGAACTCGATCTGCCGCCGACTCAAACTCTCCAACGACGAGCGGGAACGGATTGTCTGGCTGATCGAGAATCATGATTACCTTTGCAATGCTCCCCGCATGAGGATCAGCCAATTGAAGACGGTTTTCGCTCATCCCGGTATCCGGGAACTGCTCGACCTGCATCGGGCCGACGCCGAGGCCGACGGTCGCAGCACGGAACACGTCGCCTTCTGCGAACGGTTGTTGGAGCAATGGTCGGAGGCGGAAATCAATCCGCCGCCGCTGCTCAGCGGCTCGGACCTCATCCGCATGGGACTGAAACCAGGCCCGTTGTTTCGTACCTTGCTGGAGCGGGTCCGTGAGGCGCAGTTGGAGGGCGAGGTCAAAAACGCTGACGAGGCTCGGCAACTCGTGCAACGGTTACTAAGCAGCGAAGGACTCAGCGGCGAACCGAAGACCTAAGCATACTCACGTAGGCGAGCGGGAAGCGTCAGCTTCCCGGTACAGCGAGCGGAAGGCGTCAGCTTCCCGGTCGTTTATCACAATGAGCGGGAAGCGTCAGCTTCCCGGTACAATCCAGTTCATCACGGGGGACTTACGTCCCCCGCTCGGATCGGTTTGCAAAAACAAGCGAAAGGATCCCCGGCATGCTCCGTCTGCCCGTGTACATGGACAATCACGCCACGACCCGCACCGATCCCCGGGTCGTCGAGGCGATGCTGCCGTTTTTCACGGAAAAATACGGCAACCCGGCGAGCCGCACCCACGTCTTCGGGTGGGAAGCGGAGGAAGCGGTCAAACAGGCTCGGCAGGCCGTCGCCGCCCTGATCGGAGCCGGGCCACGGGAGATCATCTTCACCAGCGGTGCCACGGAGAGCAACAACCTGGCTCTGAAAGGCGTCGCCTGGGCTTACCGGGAACGCGGCAACCACATTGTCAGCGTCGTCACCGAACACCCGTCGGTTCTCGATCCGCTCAAGCGACTGGAGCAGGAAGGCTTTCGCGTCACCCTCTTGCCCGTGGATCGGGACGGCTTGATTTCGTCGGACCAGGTCGTCGACGCCTTGACACCGCAGACAATCCTCGTCAGCGTCATGGCAGCCAACAACGAAATCGGCGTCCTTCAGCCTCTGGAAGCCATCGGCAAAGTATGCAAAGAGCGTGGCGTCCTTTTCCACACCGATGCAACGCAGGCCGTCGGCAAGATTCCCCTTGACGTGGAAGCGCTGGGCGTCGATCTGCTCAGTCTCTCGGCCCACAAGTTTTACGGACCGAAGGGCGTCGGAGCGTTGTACGTTCGCAAACGCAATCCCTACGTTCGCCTGATGCCTCTTCTGGATGGCGGGGGCCACGAGCAGGGACTGCGTTCCGGCACGCTGCCGACGCCGCTCATCGTCGGACTCGGCCGAGCCTGCGAACTCGCCCAGGCGGAGATGCATGATGAGGCCGAGCGCGTCAGAAGCTTGCGGGATCGGCTCTGGCAGGGCTTAAGCAGCCGTCTGGACGAGGTGATCCTGAACGGCCACCCGACCCGACGCTTGCCGGGCAATCTGAACGTCAGCTTCCGCTATATTCGGGCCGATGCGTTGTTGGTGTCGCTGCGGAACCTGGCGGTGAGCAGCGGATCGGCCTGTACCTCGGCGGAGGTTCGACCCAGTCATGTGCTATTGGCCCTGGGTTTGGAGGAAGACCTGGCTCATGCCAGCGTCCGCTTCGGAATTGGCCGCTTCAATACGGAAGAAGAGGTCGATTGGGCCATTGAATATGTCGCTGAGGCCGTCACAAAGCTTCGGCGGATGAATCCGCTGTATCAGATGGCTCATGCGACCCCCGTCGAGCGGGAAGCGTGAGCATACCCGCGATGGCGAGCGGGAAGCGTCAGCTTCCCGGTACGTCGAGCGGGAAGCGTGAGCTTCCCGGTAGCGCCCCGTTCATCACGGGGGACTTACGTCCCCCGCTCGCCCGCTCGATGAGGTAAAAAGTGCTTGGAAATCTGACTCCATAAGGCATAATCTAAGGCGAGCCTGTTCTTGATCGCCGAGGTGAGCCTGCCGTGACCGTCGAACTCGATGCCCCGCCGCGTGCCACGCCGTCGTGGACACGTCGGCATCTGCTCGGCCTCGAAGACCTCAGTGCCGCGGAGATCGAAACGATCCTGCGCAAGGCCGACGATTTTCTCGAAGTCAGCCAACGCAGCCGCAAGAAGGTGGCCGCTTTGACCGGCCGCGTCGTTCTCAATCTCTTTTTCGAACCCAGCACCCGCACGCGAACCAGCTTCAGCCTGGCCGCCCGGCGTCTCAGTGCCGACACTGTCGATTTCACCGTTACCGGTTCCAGCACGAGCAAGGGCGAATCGTTCATCGACACCGCTCGCAATCTCGAGGCGATGGGCGTGGACGTGATGGTGGTCCGGCACAGCAGCCCCGGCGCGCCGCACCTGCTGGCCCAGCACCTCAATTGCTCGGTCATCAACGCCGGCGACGGCGCTCACGAACACCCTACGCAGGGCCTGCTCGATGTGTACACCATTCAACGGTCCAAAGGCCGCGTCGCCGGGCTGACCGTTGGCCTGATCGGCGACATCGCCCACAGCCGGGTCGCCCGAAGCAACATCCACGCTCTAACCAAACTCGGCGCTCGCGTCATCGTCTGCGGTCCGCCCACGCTGGTGCCGCCGACCATCCGCCGGCTTGGTGTCGAGATCGCCCACCGTTTTGACGACATCCTGCCGCAACTCGACGTGGTGAATCTTCTCCGTGTCCAGTTTGAACGCCAACGCAAAGGCCTGTTTCCGAGCATCCACGAGTACGCTGCCTTGTTCGGCATGGACAGCCAGCGGCTGCGGCGGGCCAAGGACGACGTCTTGATTCTGGCTCCGGGACCGATCAACCGCGGCGTCGAAGTCACGCCGGAAGTCGCCGATGGACCGAATTCCGCCATTCTTCAGCAAGTCACCAACGGGCTGGCGATCCGCATGGCCGTGCTCTACCTGCTCTGCGGCCAGCGTTCCGCTGAGCGTCAAGCCAACGAAAACGCTCCCGTTCGGGAAACGGCCGAAACGCCATGAAAACGCTCGTGCTAGCCAACGGCCGGGTCATTGATCCCAGCCAGAACATTGACCGCGTCGCCGATCTGTGGATCCGGGGAGACACCGTGCTGGGCATCGGCCCCCAGCCACACTTGATTCCCGATCAAGTCCTTGACGTCAGCGGATTCATCGTTTGTCCCGGCCTGATCGACATGCACGTACACCTTCGGGAACCGGGCCGCGAAGAGGACGAAACCATTGCCACGGGAACGGCGGCGGCTCTGGCGGGCGGCGTCACCTCGGTGGCGTGCATGCCCAACACCGAACCGGCCATCGACAGCCAGGCCCAGGCCGAATTCGTCTATCTCCAGGCCGAACGGGCCGGGAACGCCAACGTCTTCCCCATCGGGGCGATCACCAAGGGACGCCGCGGCGAGGAACTGGCCGAGATCGGCGGTTTGGTTGAAGGGGGTGCGGTCGCCTTCACCGACGACGGCTCGCCGGTCGTCTCCGCCGAGATCATGCGCCGCGCCCTGGAATACTGCAAAATGTTCGACCGCGTGGTCATGGACCATTGCGAGGATTTGGAACTGACCCGCGGCGGAGTGATGAACGAGGGGTTCGAGAGCATGAGGCTCGGTCTGCCCGGCATGCCCGCTGCCGCCGAGGAGATCATGGTCAACCGCGACATCATCCTCGCGGAGCTGACCGAGGGCCGACTGCACATCCTCCACACCTCCACCGCCGGCAGTGTGGACCTGATCCGCCGGGCCAGACGCCGAGGCGTCCGCGTCACCACGGAAGCCACTCCGCATCATTTCACCCTGACCGACGAGTGCCTTCGCACCTTCGACAGCAATTTCAAAATGTCCCCGCCGCTGCGCACCCAGCGGGATGTCGAAGCGATCATCGAAGGGCTTAAGGACGGTACCATCGAAGTCATCGCCACCGATCACGCTCCCCACGCCCCGGAAAAGAAAACCCGGGAACTGGACCAGACTCCCAACGGCGTCATCGGTCTGGAGACGCTGCTGCCGATCTGCATCCGATCGTTGATCGAACCTGGCCATCTCACCTGGCCGCAACTCATCGAAAAGCTGACGATCAACCCGGCACGCATCCTCGGCATCGATCGGGGCACGCTGAAACCGGGAGCCGATGCTGACGTGACCGTCATTGATCCCAATCTCGAATGGGTCATTGACCCGCATCAGTTCAAATCGAAAAGCCGCAACTGCCCGTTCGCCGGATGGAAAGTGCGGGGTCGGGCTGTTCTGGTCTTGGTCAGCGGACAGATTCGCTACCAGTATCCTGAGAATCCTTTGCTGGCTTGACCGACCCTGACAAAATCGGCGAAAGCGTCTTCCAAACCTGCCAAAGTGGCACTCAGCAGCTGCTTTCCGACTATCTGTTTTCGACACAAGTCGTTGAAAAATTTTGTCTTGTGATGCGGCATTGGTCTAGGCATGGACCTTGCATATCGAAGCAGGCCGCAGCATGGTTTCCGGAGATTCCCCATCTCCGGCCAAGTACTCGCACAAGCGACGTAGCAACCTGAACCGTGGAAGGAGGTTGATCCGAATGGCAGCGAAGCAACTGGCTTATGCCGACGAAGCCCGGCAGAAGCTGTTGGCCGGCGTGACCAAGCTGGCCCGAGCGGTGCGTTGCACGCTCGGTCCCCGAGGCCGGAACGCCGTACTCGACAAAGGCTGGGGCGTACCCAACGTCACCAAGGACGGCGTCACCGTCGCCGAGGACATCGAACTCGCCGATCCTTACGAGAACATGGGTGCCCAGCTTGTCAAGGAAGCTGCCAGCAAGACCAGCGACGTGGCCGGAGACGGCACCACGACCGCGACGGTGTTGGCCGAGGCCATCTACCGCGAGGGGTTGAAGCACATCACCGCCGGGGCCGACCCGATGGCTCTCAGCCGCGGCATCCACAAGGCAGTGGACCGCGTCGTCGAGGAACTGCATAAGATCGCCGAGAAGATCAACGCCAAGAACAAGAAAGAAATCAAGGAAGTTGCCATCATCGCCGCCAATAACAACGTCGAGATCGGCGAACGCATCGCCGAAGCGATGGAGCGGGTCGGCACCGACGGCGTCATCACCATCGAGGAAGGCAAGGCGGCGACCACGGAGGTCGAGGTCGTCGAAGGCATGCAATTCGACCGCGGCTTCCTCAGCCCCCACTTCGTGACTAATCCCGAAAAGGTCATCTGCGAATTCGAGAAAGCCTACATCCTCATCTACGAGGATAAAATCTCCAGCGCCAAGAACCTTGTTCCGTTGCTCGAAGCCATCTCCAAGGCTGCTCGGCCGCTGCTGATCATCGCCGAGGATGTCGAAGGTGAGGCCCTGGCGACGCTGGTCGTCAACAAGCTCCGCGGCATTCTCCAGGTCTGTGCCGTCAAGGCCCCCGGCTACGGCGACCGCCGCAAGGCCATGCTCGAAGACATCGCGGTTCTGACCGGTGGAAAGGCCATCTTCAAGGACCTGGGCATCCAGTTGGAGAACGTCAAACTGACGGACCTCGGCCAGGCCAAGAAGATCCGGGTCGATAGCGAGAACACGACCATCATCGAAGGCGCGGGCAAGAAGGCTGACATCGAGGGCCGCTGCGAACTGATCCGCCGCGAGATCGAGAAGACCGAAAGCGACTACGACCGCGAGAAACTCCAGGAGCGGCTGGCGAAGCTGGCCGGGGGCGTGGCTCTCATCAAGGTTGGCGCTGCCACCGAAACCGAGATGAAGGAGCGCAAGGCTCTCTACGAGGACGCCCTGCATGCCACCCGCGCCGCCATCGAGGAGGGCATCGTTCCTGGCGGCGGCGTCGCCCTGCTCAATGCCGCGAAAGCCCTGGAGAAGTTTACGCTGGAGGGCGATGAGCAGTTGGGCGTCGAGGTGCTTCAGAAAGTCCTCGAAGTGCCGGCCCGGTCCATCGCCGAGAATGCCGGGCTGGACGGTTCCGTCGTGGTCAACAACATCCGCCGGTCCAAGGACAAGAACTACGGCTTCGACGCCGCCGAGGAGAAGTATTGCGATCTCCGCAAGGCGGGCATCGTTGATCCCGTGAAGGTGACCCGTTGCGCCTTGCAGAACGGGGCGAGCGTCGCCTGCCTGCTGCTGACCACGGAAAGCCTGGTGGCCGACATCCCGGAAAAGAAGAAGAAATCCCCGGGCGGTCACCACGACCACCACGGCCACGGCATGGGCGACATGGGAATGATGTAAACGGGGTCCAAGCGATCCGGTGTGGTATTTAAGCCTCAGACAGGAGAGAACAGGAGCGGAACATCATGAAACTGCGTCCCTTGGATGATCGCGTTGTGGTCGAGCCTCTGGAAGCCGAGGAGAAGACGCCGGGCGGCATCGTCCTGCCGGACACAGCCCGGGAAAGGCCGCAGCGGGGCCGCGTCGTCGCCGTCGGACCAGGCAAACGCCTCGAAGACGGCAGCTTCGCCAAGATTCCCCTGGAAAAAGGGGATGAAGTGATCTTCGGCAAGTACGCCGGCAGCGACGTCACCGTGGACGGCGTGGAGTACAAGATCCTGCGGGAGAGCGACGTGCTGGCCAAGATCGTCAAGTGACCGGCACGGCAACAGGGGGCAAAGACCAACCCAGAGGGAGATGCGAACCATATGGCCAAACAATTGATGTTCACCGATGAGGCCCGCAAGAAGCTCCTGGCGGGTGCCGAGAAGCTGGCCAAGGCAGTCGGCATTACGCTCGGCCCCACGGGGCGGAACGTGATCCTCGACAAATCCTTCGGCGGGCCAACCGTCACCAAGGACGGCGTCACCGTCAGCAAGGAGATTGACCTGCCCGACCCCTTCGAAAACATGGGAGCCAAGCTGGTCAACGCCGTCGCGCAGAAGACCAGCGACGTGGCCGGAGACGGCACCACCACGGCGACCGTGCTGGCCGTCGCCATCTACAAGGAAGGCCTCAAGCACACCACCGCCGGGGCCAATCCCATGTCCCTGAAGCGGGGCATCGACAAGGCCGTTGAGGCCGCCGTCGAACAGCTTCAGAGCATGTCCAAGCCGGTCAGCAAGAAAGAGGAAATCGCTCAGGTCGGGGCCATCAGCGCCAACAACGATCCCAAGATCGGCAACATGCTCGCCGATGCCGTGGAGCGCGTCGGCAAGGACGGCGTCATCCAGGTCGAGGAAGGCAAAAGCAGTGAGACGACCGTCGAGTTCGTCGAAGGCATGCAGTTCGACAAGGGCTACATCAGCCCCTACTTCGTCACCGACCCGGCGACCATGACCGCCGAGCTGGAGGATCCGTACATCCTCATCCACGAGAAGAAGATCTCCAGCGTTCGCGACATGGTTCCGCTTCTGGAACGGGTCGCCCAGAAGGGCAGACCGCTGCTCATCATCGCCGAGGATATCGACGGCGAGGCCCTCGCTCTCCTGGTCGTCAACAAGCTCCGCGGCGTGCTCCAGGTCTGTGCCGTCAAGGCCCCGGGCTTCGGCGACCGCCGCAAGGCGATCCTCGGCGACATCGCCGTGCTGACCGGCGGCACGCTCATCAGCGAAGACCTCGGCATCAAGCTGGAGAACGTGCAACTCAACCAGCTCGGTCAGGCCAAGCGGGTCCGCGTCGAGAAGGAAAGCTGCACGATCATCGACGGCGCCGGCAAGAAGGCTGACATCCAGAAACGGATCGAGCAGATCCGTGAGCAGATGAACCAGACGGAGAGCGAGTACGACAAGGAGAAGTTCAGCGAGCGTCTGGCCAAGCTGACCGGTGGCGTGGCCCTCATCAAGGTCGGTGCCGCCACCGAGGCCGAGATGAAGGAGAAGAAGGCCCGGGTTGAGGACGCTCTGCATGCCACCCGCGCGGCCGTGGCGGAAGGCATCCTGCCCGGCGGCGGTGTGGCGTTGCTCCGCTGCCAGGAGGCTGTCGAAAAACTGGCCAAGAAGCTCGAAGGCGATGAGAAGTTCGGAGCGGAAATCGTCCTGCGGGCCTTGGAAGCCCCGATTCGCACCATCGCCGAGAACTCCGGCCGGGATGGCGCGGTCATCGCCGACGAGGTGCGTCAGCAGAAGAACCCGAACTTCGGCTTCAATGCGAACACCGGCGAGTATGTGGACATGTTCAAGGCCGGCATCGTGGACCCCACCAAAGTCGTCCGGTCGGCCCTTCAGAACGCCGCTAGTATCGCCGGGCTGATGCTGACCACGGAGGTCATGGTGACCAAGCTCGAAGAGGAAGAGGACAAGACCAACAAGGTCGAAGGGGCCGTCCGCTGATTTCCCCTTCCAGACCTTGAAGTGATCGCATGATTTCTGCATCGCGGCTGCCGGGAAACCATCCTGGCAGCCGTGTTTTTTTGCATCCTGAAAGTTCTCGGATTTGTCAGACGGGCTGTCTTACGGATGCGGCGTCAGGTCGAAGTCGGGAGGTAAGCTTTCGCGCGGCGTCGCTGGCACAGTGGAATCGTGCCAAGTCGTCGTGTCGGCGGGAACGGAATGATTCTCGGCGAGGGACTGCTGCAACCGACTCGGAGCAGACGTCGCACCGTCGCCGTCGGCAGGTCTGGCTTGGGAAAGGGTCACGTTGCCGGAAGCCTCGTCGCCGTTCTTGCCGCGGCTCGTCTTCGCCAACGTCCAGTCCTTGCGCTGTCGGGAGGAAGGGATTTTGAGCAGCTTGCGGTACTTCGTCACCGTCCGACGGGCCACAGGATAACCCGCCTCGCTGAGCTTTCGGACCAGGTCTTCGTCGCTGAGCGGATTGGCCTTGTCTTCATTGGCGATGATGTCGAGCAGTTTCTGCTTGATGAGTTCCCAGGCGACGTCCTCGCCTTCCAGGGTCTGCGTCCCGCCGCCGAAGAAACGCTTCAAAGGGAAGATGCCGCGGGGGGTCTGTACCCACTTGTCGTCCACGGCCCGGCTCACCGTGGTGACGTGGACGCCGACCTGATCAGCAATCTGCTGCATTTTCAACGGGGCGATGTATTCCGGGCCATGATCGAGGAACGCTTTTTGATGATTGACGATGGCCCGGGTGATTTTCTCGAGCGTGTCCCGCCGTTGCTCGATGCTGTCCAACAGCCACTGGGCCGACTGGACCTTCTTCCGCAGGTATTCGCGGGTCTTGGGATCGGCGTTGCGGTTCCTGAGCATCTCGACGTAGCGGCGGCTGATGTACACGTCGGGAATGTAGTCATCCACCAGGCGGACTTCATAATCCCCCTTTTCGTTGCGTTCGACGATGACATCGGGAACGACGTAGGGAATCGGATCCGCCGCGAAAGCCGCCCCGGGACGTGGATTGAAATGCCGCAACTGCTCCCGGGCCGCCTGGATGGTTTCCAGGGGAATTCCCGTCTTTTTCTGGATCACCGGCAACCGATTGTGTTCCAGGTCTTCCAGATGGTTTTGAATGAGGGTGCGGAGCACGTCGGCGTAGGGTGTCTCGGACGTGATCTGCAAAAGAAGGCATTCCTTCAGATCCCGAGCGGCGATGCCGGGCGGATCGAGCCGTTGAATCTGCCTCAGCACGCGCTCGGCTTCGTCGAGGCTGATGGGCTGCTCGTAGGCGGCGACCAGTTCGGCCAGGGATGCCCGCAGATAACCGCGGTCGTCGAGGTTGGAGATCAAGTAGCGGGCGAAGTCCGCCTGCTGCGGCGTGAGATCGAGAAACGCCAGTTGTTCGAAGAGATAATCGTCCAGCGATTGCGGCCGGGAGGGCGTGTTTTGCATGACATCGTGACGACGATCCGCTTCCTCATCCAGCCTGCCCCGGGAAGGACGATGCTCTTCGCTGAAAATCTCCTCATAATCCCGGGCCAGGTTTTCCAGGCGGTCGAAGTCTTCCTCGTGATTGCCGTCTTCCTTGACGACCAGTTCCCGCTCGAGATCGCTGGGTCCATCGGGATCGGGCAGGGGTTCGGGAACGGTGTCCTCCTCGGCCTCGGAAGCGTCTTCCCGGGTTTCGCGGAGTTCCAGAACAGGATTCTCCTGTAGCTCCTGCTGGATGCGTTCCTGAAGCTCCATGATCGGGAGCTGGAGGATCTCCATCGACTGAATCATCCGCGGCGCCAGGATCATGACCTGGCGTAGCTGGGTTTGTTGCGAAGTATCGAGTCGCATGGCGGTCATATGCTCCCATCATCCCGGACGAAACGGAGCAGAGACGGATGGTGAAATCAGAACGCCTGGCGTCCCTCCAGCGCGTCGCTGAGCATCTGACTGTTGGCGAATTCGAGAACCGAGCCGGAGGGCAGGCCGCGGGCCAACCGCGTCACCTTCACCCCCAGAGGTGCCAGCAGCGACGACACGTACAAAGCCGTTCCGTCTCCCTCCAGATTGGGGTTGGTGGCCATGATGACCTCCTTGACCCCGCCTTCCTGCACTCGCCGCAGCAATTGGTCCACGGTCAACTGCTCCGGGCCGACATTCTCCAGCGGCGACAAGCGGCCGCCCAGAACATGATACAGCCCCCGATAGTTGGTCGCTCGCTCCAGGGCCATCAGGTCCTTGGGTTGTTCGACCACGCACAGGACCGTCGGATCGCGCCGTGGATCGCTACAAATATGGCATAAATCTCCTTCGGTTGGGTTGAAACATTGCCGGCACGGGTGAATCTCCAGTTTGATGGCCCGGACGGCGTCGGCCAATTCGAGAACTTCCTCCGGACTGGCCCCGATCAGATAGTGCGTCAACCGCTCCGCCGTCTTCGGTCCGATGCCTGGCAATTTGCCCAATGCCGTCATCAGCCGCGCCACCGCGCCGACCGCTTCCCGACCCAACTCCGCATTCCTCCTGTCTCTGAAGCGTCGTTTGGCTTCCTCTCACGAGCTGCCGTCCCCCTTGCCGCCCAGGAACCGCTCCAGGTCGGGCATTCCCGGCAGACCGAAGCCTTCGGCGATCTTGCTGCTTTCCTGGGCGACCAAAGCCCGGGCTTTTTCCATGGCCTGGTTGACGGCACTGCGGACCAGTTGCTCGAGCAGTTCCCGGTCCCCCTGGCGGAAGACATCCTCGCTGATGCGGCAGCTGATGACTTCCATGCGTCCATTGACACGGACGCGAACCATGCCTCCGCCGGCGTCTCCCTCGGCCGTCACCTGACCGAGCCGCTGCTGGAGCTTCTCCATCTCCTCCTTGATGCGGGGAGCCTGACGCAACAGACTGGCGATCTGTCCCAACTCACGTAACATGCCTGGTTGTCACTCCTCTGCCTCGGCCGGTTTCGGTTGCGGCAGACTGCCGAAGCCTTCGTCCGCCTTCACAAACTGTGCTCCGAACAAGTCCACCGCCTTGCGAACCAGGGGATTCTCCAAAGCCTTGGATCGCTGATCCGCCGTCCGGGCCACGCGCCGCTCTACCGCAGGAGCGAGTTTATCCTCCTCAACGACGACCCGGGCCGGGATCCGCCTCCCCATCAATCCCTGCAAAACCGATTCTAAACGGCTCAGGCGTTCCGGATCTCGAAGCTCCTCTGCGTCCCTATTGTATCGGGATGGAAACCGCAGCACCAAACAATCTGGCCCAGAAGTTGCTTGCCGTTGGGCATGTTCCAACAAGGCCGCGATCCGCATCCCGACGCCGGTGACGACCTGATCCCAGACGGCGTTCAGGGTCGCATCGTTCCAGGGGCTTTCGCTGGCTGATGAAGCCTCGGGTTCTGAATCCTCCGTCACTTCCCTGGCTGAAACAACCTGCCCGGATGGGCCGCCGGTCATGGACACGATCCGACGCGGCGGCTGCCCCGGAGCGGCGGAAGTTGGTGCGGACGCCGGCTCTGGGGATGGCCGCGTTCCTGCCCGGTTCGCCGGTGTAGCCGCGGACGCCACGTCTGTGACAGGCACCAGCTGTTCGAGCCGTCCCAGACGCACCAGGAGGATTTCCACGAGAATCCGTCCCTGGTTCGTGGTCCGCAGCCGAGCACTGGTCCCGGCGATCAGGTCAAGCCCGGTCAGAATGTCCGCCACGCTCAATGGCTCTGCCTGATTTCGCAAGGCGTCATGCCAGCGGCGTGACAGGATCAGCCCCGGATAGTCGGGACCGGCAGTTTTGACGAGGAGCAGATCCCGCCAGTAGGCCATCAGGTGTTCCAACAGCTCCCCCGGTTGCACGCCGCTCTCAAGGGCGGTGTCCAGGAGGGACAGCGCCTTGGCCACGTCCTTTGCCAAGACGGCGGCGGCCAGTTCGGCCACCAGGTCGTCGTCGGCCAGGCCGAGCAACTGGCGGACACGCTCCGCCGTCAGCTTCGATCCCCCGAACGCGAGGCATTGATCCAGCAGCGACTGGGCATCTCGCATCGAGTGGGCGGCCCGCCGGGCAATGAGTTCCAAGGCCTCGTCGTCAGCTTCCGCCCCTTCCGCCGAAACCACCTCCCGCAGTCGCTCGACGATCCGCGGCGTGCTGATCCCGGCGAAGTCGAAACGCTGACAGCGAGACAGAATCGTTGCCGGGACTTTCTGCGCGTCGGTGGTGGCGAAGATGAACTTGACGTGCGGCGGAGGCTCTTCCAGCGTCTTGAGCAGGGCATTGAAGGCATCCCGCGTCAGCTGGTGGACCTCGTCAATGATGTAAATCTTGAACCGTGACTGGATCGGCTTGTACTGCACGTTCTGCCGCAGTTCGCGAATGTCGTCGAGATTGCGGTTGCTGGCCCCGTCGATTTCGAGGACGTCCACATCTTCGCCGGCGGCGATGGCTTTGCAGGACGAGCACTGATCGCAGGGGGTCGGCGTCGGGCCTTTCACGCAGTTGAGAGCCTTGGCAAGGATGCGGGCCGCCGAGGTCTTGCCCACGCCCCGCGTCCCGGTGAACAAATAGGCATGGGCGACCCGATTGGTCTTGAGAGCGTTGACCAAGGCCTGGGCCACGGCCTCTTGACCGATGAGGTCGGCGAACTGCTGGGGTCGGTAGCGGCGGGCCAGGACGGTGTAGTTCTGTCGTTGCTTGGCCATGGTCTGGGAACGGGCTGGTGCCTAGGAGTCGTCGGCCATGTGATCCGGTTGCACTGCGAATTCCGCGGCCTCCTGGACCGCAGCGTAGAAGCTCCTTTCCATCCCCTGGGGTAACCGTGCTTCGATTTTCCTCAACCGGTACACTTTGGCAATGTAATTCGCTGCTACTTTGCGATAACCTTGATCAGCCGCCTGAACATCCTGGAGCGATTCCGCCAGCGCTTTTCGCTTGTCCCATCGGCCTCCATTGATGGCACTGACCAGGATCCGCACGAGGTCCATGTGGATCAGCCGGTCTATCTCGGTGTTCCAGTGCTGGACCCATTTCGTTTGCCGATTCCGCTGGGCCAATTGCACCATGTAGAAATGCGTCAGGGCCGCCCCGAGGATGTCCTGGAGCCGATTCTTGAAAGTCTTGCGATCAGGAGCCATCGCTGTGATGGCCCTGACGGTGACTCCGGATCGCTGCGTTCGGCTCATGGAACCTCACCGGAGATGGGAACGGCGGTACAACGGCAACCGCGTCCGAAAATGGAGTCCGCGGCAGGTGGCCGAAGAGAGGCTGATCCACTGCACAAGGGGTCATTGCTTATGGCTGCTCCTTCCGGCCTGACCAGGTTCACAACTCCCCTTTGCGTGGGTCCCCTCCTCAACTCCTTACCGCGGACACAGGTTATTCAAACAGCCTCACCCTATTCTACGGCGGGCACGGCCAGAAAGATACAGGCCATCAGTCCACGAAGTAGAAGTACGTATCCAGGCCCCAGCGCTGGCGGGCACGGATGCGATTGGGCATGGTGAAGTCGAACGGTCGGCTCGGCCCGGTCCCGATGTGCAGCTGCACGCCGCCGAACAGCGACCAGTTGTCATTGTCCGCCATCTGGTAGTAGTGGATGAACAGATCGACATGGGGCATAACCGTGACCTGATAGCCCGCGGCGATCTGGAACTCCCCGAGATCGAACTCGAAGCCCGGAGCCACGTACAGTTCACCCCATTCACCGTCGAGGCCGAGCCGAGCCGCGTAGAAGACCATGAATTGTTCCAGCGGTTTGACCCCCAGCCGTGTTTCACGGACCAGAAACGGAGCCACCGGCGTCTGCACCGCGACGACGTCATCCCACAGCGCGAAGGTCGTCCAGAAGCCGAAATAACTGTTCAGCTCGATCAGTTCCCGACTCAAATAGATGAAGCCACTGCCGACGTGGCTGTCGAACACCGTGTCGTAGATGCCGTCCACGCCCAGGGCAAATTTGTACAAGTCCTGATCAATGACCCCGCCGACGGTCCAGGAAAGCCGGTTGCCGTGGGTCAAAATCTCGTCCCGCAATTCGCCGACCAGCGAGAGCCACGGCGCGCCTGGAGCGTAGAGCCGACCGATGCCTTCGAGGCCGAGGCCCTCGCGATCGGGAAAGCCGGTCTCATGGTGAACCCCGGCGTCGGCCCGCAGATACAGTTCCCCGAGCGTCGTCGGCTGAATCTGCCAGGGACCGACCTGGATCGGGGCCGGGCCGGTGGTCCGCTCGAACCAGTGCGGCGGCGGATCGAAGGGCTGAGCGGGCGGAGTCGCGGGAGCACCGGCAGCGGGCGGTGGCGTCGTCGCTGAGGGAGAAGTACTGCCGGACTGTGCCACGGCGAGTCCGGGCAGAGCGGTCAGGGAAACCAGCATCGCAGACCAGAAATGGCTACGCATGGGTCTCGTTCTCCAGCCAGACGGGGCGATACGCAAACCAAGGCCGCGACACCATACCGCCCCTTCCCAAATTCGCAAGCCGGACTGCGAAGCCCTCCCGGGCAATCCGTTTCCAATCCGTTTCAAGGTTGCTTGACTGGCTGGGAGTGCGGCGTAACCATAACCATAAGAGGAGTTATTGGGACCGACACCAAAGTTCTCTCCAGTTTCCCGCCCTTGGCCGCGGTGGATCGGCAGCCCCGGTCCCCCAGATTGTCAGGAACGACGCATGTCCCGAAAGTCCAAGAGCCGATCCGCTTCACCGCCCGTCGGGGCCGCCGTCGTCTCTCCGCCGTCGCGCTCCGCCGCCGCATCGGCTCCATCTTCCGACAGGCCTGTGCCAAAGACCTGGCTGGAAATCGTCGGTCGGCAGATCATGCAGGCGCTCGGCTCCCTGCAATTGGCCGTCATTCTCCTGTCGATCTTCGTGATCGTCCTGATCGTCGGCACGATGCTGGAATCGTGGTACAGCGCCCAGCTGGCCCAGGAACTGGTCTACCACGCCTGGTGGTTCAGCCTGCTGTTGTTCCTGTTGGGCGTGAACATCTTCTTCGCCGCCGTCAAGAAGTGGCCCTGGAAGAAGTATCAGACCGGCTTTCTGATCACGCACCTGGGTCTGCTGGTCATGCTTACCGGCGGCATCGTGACCAGCATCTCGAACACCGACGCGACGATGGTGCTGATCGACACCTCCAATCCCGCCGTCACCGAAGATCCCCGCGTGTTGGACAACATCGGCACGTTGCGGCAAAGCGGCAGCTCCATCGCCCTGCATGACGATGCCGAGATCATCATCAAGGAGTACAAGCTGAAGCGGCCCACCGACGGCGGAAGGCCGGAGCCTTATGTTGCCGCCGAGACGAAGTTCCGCTTCGCCCCCGGCTCCTTCATCTGGAAGGCGGAGCCAGACGAATACGGCTATCCGAAGGTGGATCCGCTCGTGGCTGTCTTCGGGGCCTTGGCTCATCCCCTGCCACGCCACTGGGAAGCCGACCTCGGCGACGGGGCCAGGTTCCGCATCATCGCCTACTACCCGAACGTGAAGCCGAAGGCCGCCAGCGTGCCGCGGGACGACATCCACGCCGGTGTGAAGCGACGTACGGATTACGAGCCGGACTTGGAAATCCCCATCGGCATGACCCGCGATGGCCTGAAACCCGCCGCTCGCTGTCGGCTCAGTCTGGGAAAGGATCAGGTGGACTTCTGGCTGCCGCAGAACGCCACGACCACCCAGCACGTCGGCCAGCGGGTCTTCACCATCGAATACGCCCAAAGGTTCGACAAGCTGCCCTTTGAACTGAAACTGTTGCGGGCCGAGATGACCACCGACAAGGGCACGCAGTCGGCGGCCAGCTACACCAGTTGGGTGCAACTGACCGATCCGGAGAAGGGCATCTTCGAAAAGGATTGCATGATTACCATGAACGAGCCGCTGGAGTACCGCGGCTACAAGGTCTATCAATCCACCTATGGATCGATCACGCAATCGCTGGGAATCACGGACCCGGCCAACGGTCGGCCGGTGAGTTATTCCGGCTTCACGGTGGGCCGCGATCCGGGATTGTGGTTGAAATATCTGGGTTCGATCATGCTCGCTCTGGGCATCGCCACGATGTTCTACATGCGAGCCTACTTCTTCAAACCGCGCATTCGGCATCCCGACGCTGGGGCTTCGTCCTCCGAGGCTTCTCCGTCGGGTTCCGTTTGAGCGCGAGGGGGCGGACCGATGTCCACGCAAGCCTACGATCCGCTGGAACTTTACTTCGCCCTCGCTGCCGGAGGTCTGGCCGCCGTCTGGGTGCTGCTCGGCCTGTACCTGGCCAGTTCGACGCTGACCACGGGCAAAAAACAGCCCCGCACCGTCCTCCGCTGGCTGTGGGCCGGCGTCGCCCTGACCTGTGTGGTTCTCCTTGCCCTGACCATCAAGGTCTTTTCGCCGGTGGTGGCTGCCAGCCGGGTCGCCCCGCCGGAAACGAAGGCCGTCCTGCCGCCATTCGACTACAAGCTCTGGCACGCCCTGCCGGTGCAGCACGACGGCCGGGAGAAGCCATTCCAAAGCGCCGCCGGGGAGATCGTCCGCCACATCACGGGACGCACCCGCTTCGAGGGGGCCGATCCCGTCGCCGTCGTCCTGGCCTGGAAACTCACGCATGGCCAGGGGGCTGGCGGCCAGTTCACCGATTGGGAGAACTATCCGTTCATCCTCTGCGATCACCATGACCTGCGGAAGGTCATCTTCACCGACAAACTCGGTCCCGACGCGAAGCTGACCGACGAACATCTGCACGGCAAGTACGTTTCTCCCGCCGATCTGCGTAACTCCGAGGGACTCCAGAAACTCCTCATGGAAGTGGGACAACTGCACGAAAAGTGGCGGGACAAGTACAGCCAGCACCTCACGCCGCTTCAACGGAAAGCCGAGGAGGTCTGGAACCGTTTCCGGGCTTACGAAAAGGTCAGCCAGACGCGCCTCATGGTCCCCTTGGCCCAATTCGTCGCTCCGCAATGGGCCGAGGCGACCACGCTGACCCTCGATCCCCCGCTCGGTTTGGCCGTCGCTGTCCGCGATCATCTCTGGGCCAATGACCTGCGTCGCTCTCGCGGCTCCTCGCCGGTGACTTCGATTCTTCAGGAAGACCCGTTCCACGTGGCGGCTCTCGACAAGGAGCCTCGTTCCGCCTGGCTGTCCATTGGCGAGATGCAGGCCTGCCTGCTCGACCCTGGCGTCTGGGCCGAACTCCTGCGGGATCGCTTGTCCCGCACGCCGCAACGCTACATCGCTCCGGAACGCCAACAGGCCCTGGCCCGTTTCCAGAAGCAGATTCAGGAAGGCACCGCCGAGCAGGCCCTGGCCGAGCTGGAGGAGCTTTTGCCGCAGATCAGCGAGGCCCGTGTTCGCGCTTTTCGCCAACGCTACGCCGGAGCGGATCGCGTCGATCAGCGGATTCTGAGCCAGGACGAACTCGTCCTGGGCA
The DNA here is from genome assembly GCA_025055835.1 of Gemmatales bacterium. Classification (GTDB taxonomy): domain Bacteria; phylum Planctomycetota; class Planctomycetia; order Gemmatales; family HRBIN36; genus JANWWR01. Next base: position 38,034 of record JANWWR010000075.1, read on the forward strand.
TCACCGCCGCCGAGCGGACCAAGCTCGTTGAACGGCTCTCGGCCGTGCACGAGGACGCCGGTTCGACGGACGGCGAGGTTCGCATCTACGTCCCGGTCATGGCCAACATTCTGCGGGAGATTCTGGACGAACGGGACCAGCGGCTCCTGGAGCAATTGGCCAATCAGGTCCGCCATGCCCGGGCCGACGGCTATCATCCCGAAGACCCGAAATGGCGAATGCTGCATCTGAATTATCTGGAAGGCCGCTTCCCCGACGTGTACCGCGAACTGCTTCAGTGGCAGCCGTTCCCCGAACAGCGGGCACGAGAGGCGCTCGCCGCTTACGGGGCAGTCGTGGAAGCCTATCGCTCCGGGGACGCCGACCGCTTCGCCACCGCCAGCCGGGAGTTCTTCGTGACCCTGCGGCAGGTCAGCGACTTGACCACGGCCGAGGGACTGATCGCCCATCTGCCGGACAATTCCGAGGTCAAAGCTGCCTACGAAGCGATGCTCAGCGCCGCCCAGTCGGGCCGGACCGACGACTTCGACGCCGCCACGAAGCGGTTCTTCGCCGCTGCCGCTGCTGCCGGCCGACCCGTGGAGCCTTATCCCGGCTGCAAGACCCTGGAACTCGAACTGCTTTTCAACCGCACTCAGCCGTTCATGTACGCCTGGATTCTCATGCTGGCGGCGTTGGCGTTGTTCATCGTCAGCATGATGTGGCGGTCGCCGATCCCCTACTCGCTGGCTTTCGTGGCCTATTTCGCCTCGCTGGCCTTCCAGATTTTCGGCTACTACTGTCGCATCGCCATCTCGGGGCGGGCCCCGGTCACGAACATGTACGAAACGGTGATCTTCGTCGGCTCCATGTCGGCCATTTTCGCTCTGGTGCTGGAGTTGATCTACCGACGCCGCGTGATCGGCCTGGCCGGGGCGTTCGTCGCCACGCTCGCCCTGGTGCTGGCCGACCAGATGTCGATGGTGCTCGATCCCAAGATCAGCCCGCTGACGCCGGTGCTGCGGAGCAATTTCTGGCTCATCATCCACGTCCTGACCATCGTGTCGAGTTACGCCGGCGGCACGCTGGCCTGGGGCCTGGGCAACATCACGCTGATCCTGCTGACCTTCGGCAAACCGAGCCGTGACCTGCTCAAGACCCTGTCGCACTACACCTATCGAGCCATCCAGATCGCCGTGCTGCTCCTGGCGGCGGGGACGTTCCTGGGCGGCTGGTGGGCGGCCTATTCCTGGGGCCGGTTCTGGGGTTGGGACCCCAAGGAAACCTGGGCCTTGATCGCCCTGGTCACCTACGTCATTCCGCTGCACATGCGCTACATCGGCTGGGTCAAAGACTTTGGTCTGGCCGTGGCGGCCGTGCTGTGCTACGCCTCGATTGTCATGGCGTGGTACGGCGTCAACTTTGTGCTCGGAGCCGGGCTGCACAGCTACGGCTTCGGTGGCGGCGGGCCTTGGTGGGTCTTCTGGGCCGGGTTGCTCAATTTCCTGTGGGTGCTGATCGCCTGCGTGATCTACGTCTGGCGGCAGATTCCGTCCGGGGGGCCGACCGAGCCGGTGGAGTCCAAGGCCGCTGCGGCCGTGTGAGGACGCAATCTCCTGAGCCGCCTCACAGAAAGCTCCGCAACAGTTCCACTTCCTCCCGGCTGCCGACGACCAGCGGCGTCCGCTGATGCAACGCCGTCGGCTGTAGGTCGAGGATCCGATTCATGCCGTCGGTCGCCAGGCCGCCAGCCTGCTCCGCAATGAACGCAATGGGATTGGCTTCGTACAACAGACGCAATTTCCCCGAGGGATGCTGCCTCGTCGGCGGATAGAGGAAAATGCCTCCCTTGAGCAGCGTCCGGTGGAAGTCGGCGACCAGCGAACCGACGTAGCGGGAGGAGTAAGTCCGCCCCGTCCTGCCGCTCCGCAAATGCCCGAGGAATCGCTGATAGCCTTCCGGGAACGTCTCGGCATTGGCCTCGTTGACGGAATAGATGCTGCCGCAGGAAGGCATGCGGATGCTGGGATGGCTGATGATGAACGCCCCGATGGACGGATCGAGCGTGAAGCCGGTGACGCCGTCCCCGGTGGTGTACACGAGCACGGTCGAGGAGCCGTACACGACATAGCCCGCCGCCACCTGCCGATAGCCCGGCTGAAGCACGTCGTCGAGCGGAGGCCGACGGCACTCCGGATCGGGTTCCCGCCGCAGGATCGAGAAGATCGTGCCGACGCTGACGTTGACGTCGATGTTGCTGGAGCCGTCGAGCGGATCGAAGATCACCACGTATCGGCCCAAGGCCCGGTCCCGTTCGGCGACGAGCGGCTCGGCATTCTCTTCGGAGGCCATGACGGCGACGTTGCCTCGGCTGCCCAGGCAATGGAGCAGGGCACGATTGGCCAGGACGTCGAGCTTCTGCACGGCCTCGCCCTGGACGTTGACCTGCCCGACGGACCCGAGCACATCGAGCAGGCCGGCCCGCCGCACCTGAGCGGAGATGACCTTGCAGGCCAGCGTGATGCCCGACAACAGCCAGGAAAACTCGCCGGTGGCGTGTGGATGACGACGTCGCTGTTGCTCGAGGATGTGTTGTTCAACCGTCAGCAAAGGCGGCGGATTCATTCAGCGATTCCTCTGTCTTCCCCGGGCTGTTCGCGTCGTGGATTCCGACACGGCCATTGTATCCCGTACGGAGTCCCCTCGCGGCTTCGTGTCGCGGTATAATTAGGGCAATGGTATCCGTGATCGAATTTGAAGACCGAGACGAGGCCTTGGCGGTTCTGGGCACCCGCGACCAGTATGCCCGGATGCTCCGCGAACAATTCGGCCTGAAGGTCGTGCCGCGGGATACGACGGTGCATCTGGAGGGCACGGAAGCGGCGGTTGGCTACGCCGAGCGGGTCATCGAACAGCTGCGGCAACTGGCCCGGCATGGCCCGATCAAGCCGTCCGATGTGCAGACCGTCGTGGATTTGGTCAAAGGCCGGGGCGACTTGAGCGCCGCCGACCGCACCGCCGCCGTGGTCGGACCCGGAAAAAGCATCCGGCCCAAGACCGACGGCCAGGCCCGCTACGTCAAGGCGATGCAGGACAACGACGTGATCCTGTGCGTCGGTCCCGCCGGCACGGGCAAGACCTACCTGGCCGTCGCCTTCGCCGTCAACGCCCTCCGCCAGGGACAAATCCGCCGCATCGTCCTGTGCCGACCGCTGGTCGAGGCCGGGGAGAAGCTCGGCTACCTGCCCGGCGACATCGCCGCCAAGGTGAATCCGTACATCCGCCCCCTGCTCGACGCGATGGATGACATGATGCCCATCGAGCAGGTCCGCCGCTACCTGGAGCTGGAGCTGATCGAAATCTCGCCCCTGGCCTTCATGCGCGGCCGGACCATCAACCACGCCGCCATCATCCTCGACGAGGGGCAGAACACCACGGTGCCGCAGATGCGGATGTTCCTGACCCGCATGGGCATCGGCTCCAAGATCATCGTCACCGGCGACATCACCCAGGTGGACTTGCCCAAGGACACCCGCAGCGGGCTGGCCGACGCCATCCAACGACTCAAGGACATTGAACGAGTCGCCATCATCCACCTGAGCGAGAAGGACATCGTCCGGCATCAGCTGGTGCAGCAGATCGTCGAAGCCTACGAGGACGCTCCCAAGGGCCGGCGCGGCCGTCATGGCTGATCCGATCAGGCCGCCTTGCGTTGCCGCTGAGGTGTCAATCCGAACAAGCCGAAGATTTCCTCCTCGGACATGCCCAGGGAGGCCGGCGCGTCGTTCTGCCCGATGAGTTCGCTGAACAACTGCCGCTTCCGGTCGAGCACTTCGCAGATGCGTCCTTCGATGGTGTTCTGCACGACGAAGCGGGTGACGAAGACCGGATCCCGCTGGCCGATCCGGTGGGCGCGGTTGATCGCCTGATCCTCCACGGCAGGGTTCCACCAGCGGTCGAAGAGGAAGACGTAGTTGGCGAACTGAAGGTTCAGCCCGACGCTGCCCGTGCCATAGCTCATCAGCAACACGTGCTTCCGCGAATCTTCCCGAAACGCCTTCAGCACTGTTTCTCGCTCCCGAGGCGGAACTCTGCCGTGATAGACCAGTGGACCGAACTCGGCGAGTTCCCGGGCAAGGATTTCCAGTGGCTCGATCCACTGCGAGAAGACGATCGCCTTGCGTCCGCTGTCGGCGACCTCCGCCAGGTCAGCAAGCAGGGCTTCGAGCTTGCCGCTCTGGCCCGTCACGGGATCAAAGTTGCAGATCTGCTTCAGCCGCAGAATCAATTCAAAGACATGCTGCACCGTGATCGTCTCGCCCAGGGCGTTGAGCCGGACGACGCCTTCGGACTCCGCCAGCTGATAGCTTTGCCGCTGGGCCGGTGTCAGTTCGACAAAGGTATCGCGGATGATCTTGGGCGGCAGGTCGTCGAGGACGTCTTCCTTAATTCGGCGAAGGATGTAGTCGCTGGTCAGGCTCGGCAGGCGTTTCGTCGGCGTCTCTGGCGGAATGTGGCCCGGCTTGACGTAGGCGAACAGGCTGATGAGATCGTCGGGCCGGTTCTCGATCGGAGTGCCGGTCAAGGCCCAGCTCCGCTCCCGCGGAATGCTGCGGACCACCTGGGCGGTGCGGGAGTCGCGGTTTTTGATCCGCTGGGCCTCGTCGAGAATGACCAGGTCGAAGCGGGGCGGATTTTCCGAAGAAATTCCGGCACCCTTTGCTTCCTCGTCCACGCCATCGGCAGGAGCGAAGAAGGCGGCATCGCGGGTCAGCAGTTCGTAGTTGACCAGCTTGACCGGGCAATTGGAAACCCGCCAGGCGATGCGTCGGGCCTCGGCGTCGCCGCCGATGACTTCATGGGGCAGGTCGGCTGCCCAGGTTCGCAGTTCCCGGACCCAGTTGGGCACAAGCGGCTTGGGACAGACGATGAGGGCATTGCGGATCAGCCCGCCGTGAAACAGCAACCGCATCGCCAGGATGGCTTGTACGGTCTTTCCCAAGCCCATCTCGTCGGCCAGCAACGCCGAGTAGCGAGGCATCAAGAAAGCGATGCCTTCGAGTTGATAGGGATACGGCTGGAAGGGCAGATCCAATTGCCTGCCGACCAGCAGGTTCTCCAGCGGCGGTTGGAGCAGATAGAGCAGGCGTTCCCGGAGCGTGGCCGTCTCCGGCGGCGGCACAGCCCGCACACGATTCTTCCGCCGACCCGGCAGCGTCATCACACCGATTTCACCCCTCAGAGCCGGGGCAGTCAGCCCCCCGGTGTCACCCCTCAGAGCCGGAGGCGTCAGCCCCCCGGTGTCTTCCCCGCGAGCCGAGGCCGTCGCTTCTTCACCCAGGCGAGCCGAGGCCGTCAGGCCTCGGGTCCCCCCCACCATCGGCGTCGGAAACCGCCACGCCTCGACGCGCACTTCCAGCCCCAGTTTGCCGAGCGAACGAACCCAAGGCACTTCGCGCAGAAGCCGAACCGTACGTCCTCCGATTGAGCCGACCGAGCAACGCACCGCCTCGCTCCTCGGTTCCGGCAACTTGACGGGAAGGTCTGTCACTTCGATGGGAAATCGCGCATCCGCCCTCACGAGCAGATTCCGCCCCCGCCGCGCCGAAGCCATGAGCGCTCCACTTTCTCCAAACCGAGCGGAGGGAGTCAGCCCTCCAGTATCACCCGGGTGAGCCGAGAGCGTGTCACCCGGGCGAGCCGAGAGCGTGTCACCCAGGCGAGCCGAGGGCGTGTCACCCAGGTGAGCCGAGGGCGTAAGCCCTCGTGTCCCCCCCGCCCCTCCCCCCTGCCCCATTTCGACGTCAGGCGGCACGGTTCATCGCTCCCGCCCGTCGGGCTTCGCTCAGGGCCTCTCGAATCCGCGTGAACGGTTCCAACAAGTCGCTGGCGAATTCGATGTGATCCAAGACCTGGCGAATGGCTGGTTCATCATTGGGGAAGCGAGGATGGCAACGGAACGTGGATTCGCCGCTCCCTGGCGGTCGCGGCTCTGTTATGGGTCGCGGTCGCGGCTCAGTTATCAGTCGCGGCTCCGTTATTGGTCGCGGTTGCGGCTCTGTGACCAGTTGCGGCTCAGCGAGCAACTGTGGTTGCGGCTCAGTGAGCAATCGCGGGTCAGGCATTGGAGCGGTAATCCACGCCACGGGAACGTCGACGTGGCGACGCAGTTCCAACAGTTCCTCACAGTCGCACAGCACCGCCTGAACCGGAACCGGGGACTTTTCCACCAGCGTCTTGCCGATCAGATCGGCAAACAGATACGGCTTGAGCGTCGGTCCGTAGAGAATCTGGTG
>JANWWR010000078.1 GCA_025055835.1 Gemmatales bacterium
TGACCCGCGCTCAGGCGACCTCTCAAGGCTCCTTTTGCTCAGCCCCGTTGTCTCCGTCGGGACGGTCGGCTTCTTTGGCCGGTTTCGCTGCGGGGGCCGGCGGGGCATTGTGGAAGTACGGTTGGGCATATTCCCGATCCAGATCGTGCAGGCAGATCACCACGCCGTCGTTACTGACCAGGTAAAGGCGATCCGTGTCTTCGTTCACGATGCGGTGCCCCCAGTCCCGCGAGTTCCAGGTGTGCAGCACGCGGCCTTTGGCCCGGTCGAGGGACAGCGTGTTCCCGTGGCGGTCGGCGGCGAAAACGAGCCGCTTGCTGGCGGCCAGGAATTGGGCTGCGTCCCGTTGCCGCCACTTGATCGAACCGTCGGACCGATCCAGGCAGAACAGCCCCTGGTCCAGCCCAACGACGAAAAGCTCCGATCCTAGGGCGATGGGCTTCTCAAGGATGCGGCTGTGGATCGTTGTTTGCCATCGCGGCCCAAGCTGCCCGGCTGTGACCTCGAAGTGGTACACGGTATAGTCCTGCGAAGCGACGTAGATGTCGTCTCCCACATGGCTGATCGGGGCAGTGATCGCCGCCCGGCTGTAGAAGCGGTCAGCCAGCTGATTGACATCTCGTTGGAAGCTGTACAAGACCCCAGCCCGGTTGGCGAAGACGACGTGAGTAGATAGCGGCACTGGAGCTTGAACCACTTGGTAGTTTGTCTGAAAGTCCCAGAGCTTAAAGGGAGTACGAATCGAACTAGGGTTGCTGACCGGATCCGCACTGCGGTAGTCGCCGGTCCCTTTCTCCTTACCGCCAAACTGCTCTTCGAAGGCCCGAGCCGATAACGGCAACACGTAGGCGTACACTTCGCCATCGGTGGTGGCCAAGTAGAACCGTGATTCATCCATGCCGATGGGAGCCGAAGGAATCCCCGGTGCAAGCAGGGACCAGCCGACCATACCAGTCTGTCGGTCGATGCCATACACCTGCATTCCCGAGAGGATGCAAAAGACATGCTTATTGGCAGCAGCAGGCAAATGTTGACTGCGGTACGGCTTGCCCAGCGAGATCGTCCACTGCTTCTGCCCGGTTTCGCCGTCCAGGGCCGTCACCAAACCGCTCAGATTCTGAATCAGGACTTGCGTCCCGAAAACCTGGGCATATTCAACCCGATCTCGTCTGCCGTCCATCGGCACGGCAGAGGACCAGCGTTGCCGCAGGCCCATCTTTTGAAGTTCGCTGGCGTCCGGAAGCCGAACTGGGCTGTGAACTGGCAACTGAGCTACGGCTGCCAAGCCGCTCAGAAGGAAACCCAAGGACGCGACGGCAAGGCGCATGATGAACCTCGTGGAGAACGCAACCGCGTTTCTGAAGATCGCCGGGACGCTACCCCTCTGAGTGTAACAGTCCTGCCGAGGCGAACAATAGCACGGACCTGCATCATCCACGGCTTACCTTGCCGATTCGTCCGGTCGTGCGGCAAAAGGCGCTGATAGGGACTTTTCCGCTGCTGCCAACACTTCTCGAAGGACCTGGTCGTCGCTCAGGCCGCCTTCTTGCCACTGCTGGGCCAGTTCTTCGGCCCGACTTCCCATGCTTTCAATCGCCTGCTGGATGCGATCCTGGACTAACGCACGCAGTCGAGATTTGGCCGAAACACGCAGACCCCGGGGCTGCCTGACTCGTTCCTCCAGCACCCGGAGCAATTCCTGGATGCCTTCTTGCCTGGCTGAACTGACCCGCAGCACCGGCACCTCGCGAGGGCCGGACAAACCCGGAAGGTTGAGCATGGCCCGGATCTGGGCCTCTGTCCGATCCGCTCCAGGAAGATCAGCCTTGTGAACAACGATGACATCAGCGACCTCGAGCAAGCCGGCCTTTTCCCATTGGATGTCGTCCCCGGCCTCGGGCTGGACCAGGAGTACGACCACGTCGGCAACGTGATGGACCGCGGTTTCGCCCTGACCGGCTCCCACCGTTTCCAGGATCACCCATTCGAAACCGAACCCCTTCAACAGCCCGACCATGAGGTCGATGTGCTCGGGAATCGCCCCCCGTCCCCCCGGGGTTGCCAGGCTGCGGATGAAGACCTGCTCGTCATCGGGCCGGGACGGCATGCGAAGCCGGTCCCCCAGCAATGCTCCGCCGGTCAAAGGGCTTTGTGGATCGCAGGCCAGCACTGCCACGCTGCGGCCTTCCTGTCGCAAGGCTTCAATGAGACGCCCGACCAGCGTACTTTTCCCGACCCCGGGACTGCCCGTGACAGCAACGACCGGGGCAACTCTTTCAGGATGCTGACCGTCCTTTCGTGCCTGGGCTGGATGTTCCTGAACCAGACGCCGCACGACGTCCAGATGCTCACCCCGAGCGGTCAGACTGAGCAGGCGGGAAAGGGCATGGCGATCCCGCTTGCGGAAGCGTTCCACCAGTTCAAGGATTTCTCGAGGCGTTTCCATGAAATGCCACTCGCGGTATGTCAGGAAACCGAGGGGGTCGGCGTCCTTCGCGGCGAGGAACGGAGAAAATCAACAATTTCCGGGATCGGCGTTCCCGGTCCGAACACCCTGGCTACCCCCATGTCGAGCAGCTTGGGCACGTCGCTTTCGGGAATGATGCCGCCGACGATGACGCCGACATGTTCCAATCCCGCCGTCCGAAGCAGATGCAGGACCCGCGGAACCAGGGTCATGTGGGCACCGCTGAGAATGCTCAGGCCGAGCCAGTCGGCATCTTCGTCGGCGACGGTGCGAACCACGGATTCCGGCGTTTGCCATAGCCCGGCGTAAATGACGTGGAAGCCGGCGTCGCGCAGTCCCCGAGCCACGACCTTGATCCCCCGATCATGGCCGTCCAGTCCGATCTTTGCCAGCACGATGCGAATCGGAGGTGTCGTCATGCGTGCACCGGAATCGGCCTCACCATTTGGCAGCACCCTCGTAGCGACCGAACACGTCGGCCATTGCGTTCATGGCCTCGCCGACCGTCACCCGCGCCCTGGCTGCCTCGATAAGCACCGGCATAAGATTCTCCCCGGATTCCGCTGCCCGGCGAATGGCATCCAGATGCCGACGCACTTCCTCCTGGCTGCGGGCTGTCTTAATGGCTCGCAAGGCCGCGATCTGTTCCTTCTCCACGGTGTCGTCGATGACCAGAATCTCGATCGGCTTTTCTTCGGCTTCGGTGAAGGCATTGACGCCGACGATGATCTTGCGACCGGCATCCACGTCCCGCTGGTAGGCATAGGCCGCCTCGGCGATCTCCCGGCGGAAGAAGCCGCTTTCGATGCCAGCGATAACGCCGCCCTCCTGCTGGATGCGGTCGAAGTAGCGGCGGGCTTCCTCAGCCATCTGCCGCGTCAATGCCTCGACGAAGTAGCTTCCGCCCAGGGGGTCCACGGTGTTCGTCACGCCCGTTTCGTAGGCCAGGACCTGCTGCGTTCGCAAAGCCAAGGTGACGGCGTGCTCCGTGGGCAGGGCCAGCGTCTCGTCCATGCTGTTGGTGTGCAACGATTGACAGCCGCCCAGCACGCCAGCCAAGGCCTGATACGCCACGCGGATGAGATTGACTTCGGGCTGCTTGTCTTGGAGCGAACAACCTGCCGTCTGGCAGTGGAACCGCAGCTTCCAGGACGCTTCCTTGCTGGCTCCGTAGGTGTGTCGCATGGTCTCGGCCCAGAGCAGGCGAGCTGCCCGGTATTTGGCGACCTCCTCAAAGATGTCGTTGTGGGCATTGAAGAAGAAGCTGAGGCGGCCGGCGAAGTCGTCCACAGCCAGGCCGCGGGCCATCGTCTGTTCGACGTAATGGAAGCCGTCGGCCAACGTGAAGGCCAGTTCCTGCACCGCCGTCGAACCAGCCTCACGGATGTGGTAGCCGCTGATCGAAACGGGGTTCCACTGCGGCACGTGGCGGGTGCAGAACTCGATGACGTCAATCACCAGTCGGACGTGCGGCTCCGGCGGAAAGACGAATTCGTTCTGGGCGTGGAACTCTTTGAGGATGTCGTTCTGGATCGTGCCCCGCAGTTTCTGCCAATCCAAGCCGCGATTCTGAGCGTTGGCCAGGTAAAAGGCCATGATGACGATCGCGGGAGCATTGATGGTCATCGACACCGAGACCTGCTCCAGGTCGATGCCATCGTACAGTTGCCGGATGTCGTCCAAGGTCGAGACGGCGACACCGAGTCGGCCCACTTCGCCGACGGCGCGCGGATCGTCGCTGTCGAGGCCCATGAGCGTCGGCAGATCGAAGGCGGTGCTGAGGCCCGTCTGGCCTTTTTCCAGGAGGAACTTGAAGCGCTGGTTGGTCTGCCGGGGTGTGCCGAACCCGGCGAACTGCCGCATGGTCCACAACCGTCCCCGGTACATCGTCGCATGGACCCCGCGGGTAAATGGATACTGGCCGGGATAACCGAGTTCCGTTTCGTAGTCGAAATCGGGCAGGGACTCCGGCGTGTAAAGCGGCTCGATGGGCACCCCGCTGACCGTCGTGGGCGGCTGCGGCCTCGGTTTGGCCTGAGCCACTTCCTGCTCCCAGCGTTCTTTAGCTGACCGTTCCGTCGCAGTGGACATATCGGTTCCTTTGCAACTCAGGGAACTTGTCTGTTCTTGGCTTGTTGGCTGCCCTTCAGCCGATCCGCGCAGTCATAAAGCTTACCGTTTAACTCCTCCGAGTATCCTCGCATCTGCTCCAGGGTCAGCTTGAAGGCGACCAATAGATCGGCCAGCTCTGCTGAGGAATGCTCCTCATCCGTCAATTTCTGAAAGATGTCCTCGAGATCACAAGCCTTATCCGCCAGGTTGTTGATTGCGGCAGCCAGATCTTCGCAATCGCGGGTGCTGAGAGCAGGGACACGCCGGAGCACCTCAGTTAATCGGCTTAGCCGATCACGATGCGTTTTCGGGTAGGGCAATCTTCGCTGCATAGTTGCTTACCCATTGCCACCTGCTCCACAGGCCTGACTTTGGGTTCACCCGCGGTCTACGATCATCGCCACGGCGTTGCCGCCCCCCAGACAGAGCGAAACCAGCCCGCGACGCACGTTCCGCGTCTGCATGGTGTACAGCAGCGTGGTCAGCGTCCGCGCCCCAGAGGCCCCGATCGGATGGCCCAGTGCGATTGCCCCGCCATGCACGTTGACCCGATCCTCGTCGAGCTTCAGTTCCTTCAGACAAGCCCGCATCTGGGCCGCAAATGCCTCGTTGATTTCGAACAGATCCATGTCGTCGAGCGTCAGCCCGGCCTTGTCCAGCACCTTGCGGATGGCCAGCACTGGAGCCAGGAAAATCTCCCGCGGAGCGACCCCCGCCGTGGCTGAGGCGACGATGCGGGCCAGAGGTTGCACCTTGAGCCGCCTGGCTGTGGCGGAATCAGCCACGACCACCGCCGACGCCCCGTCGCTCATCATTGAAGCGTTTCCCGCCGTCACGAGGCCTTCCGAACGAAAGGCTGGCTTCAACTTGGCCAAGGCCTCAAACGACGTTTCAGGCCGAATGCCTTCGTCACGCTGAATCGTTTTCGCCTTGGGTCCGCTCCCAATCGTGATCGGCACGACTTCCGCGTTGAACAACCCCTTCTCCCAGGCTGAGGCCGCCCGATGATGACTCTGAACGGCGTAGCGGTCCATGTCCTCCCGGGAGACCTGACAGCGTTCGGCGATGTATTCTGCCGATTCCCCCATGTGGCAATTCTCGAAGGCGCACCACAAGCCGTCGTGGATCAGGGCGTCAATGGCCTTCTGCTCGCCGAATTTCCATCCGTTTCGGACACCTCGTAGCAGATAGGGAGCCTGACTCATGCTTTCCATGCCGCCGGCGATGATCAGGCGGGCGTCACCGCAGCGGATGGCCTGATCGGCTAGCATCACTGCCTTGAGTCCTGAACCGCAGACCTTGTTCACGGTCACGGCGGCGATGGTGTCCGGCAATCCCGCCTTCAGGGCCGCTTGCCGAGCGGGATTTTGACCCAGACCGGCTTGCACCACGCAGCCAAGAATCACTTCGTCCACTTCGGCGGCGTTCGCTCCACAACGGCGAAGAGCTTCCTGAACGGCGACCGCTCCCAATTGCGGGGCCGACATTTCCGCAAGGCTCCCGAGAAACTTGCCGATGGGGGTGCGAACGGCGGACAGGATCCAGCTTTCGGCCATGAAGCACTCTCCCGCCGCGGCTGGCGAAGAAGGGCAGTCTGACTATCGTAAGATTATAAGACGATTCGAGACGAGGGCACAATTGCGAACGGTGACCGGAACGGAGCTTAGGTCCCGATGCTTTTGGAAACCGACCGACTTACCAAGGACTACGGCCGCTTCCGGGCTTTGGACAGCCTGACGCTCAGCGTCGGTCGCGGAGAGATTTTCGGCCTGCTGGGGCCGAACGGCTCCGGCAAGTCCACCACCATCCGTTTGCTGCTCGGCTTTCTCAGGCCCACGTCCGGTTCAGCCCGCATCGCCGGTTTCGACTGCTGGTCGCAGAGCGTCGAGGTCCGCCGTCAGGTCGCCTATCTGCCCGGCGAGTTGCGGCTTTACGAAAACATGACGGGCCGCCAACTGCTCCGGTTCCTGTCCCGGCTTCACGATCAACCCTTGGACGGCGAGGCGGATCGGCTGGCCAAGCGCTTCGAGATCGACCTGTCCAAGCCGATTTCCAGCCTCTCCTCCGGCATGAAACGGAAACTGGCCTTGACTCAGGTGCTTCTTCCCCGTGTGCCGTTGGTCATTCTCGACGAGCCGACGAACACCCTCGATCCCGTCATGCGGGATGAACTTCTCGAGCAATTGCTGCAAGCCAAGGCGGAAGGTAAGACCGTCCTTTTTTCCTCCCATGTGCTTCCCGAAGTGGAACGGGTCTGCGACCGCATCGGCATCCTGGCTCGAGGCCGGTTGGTGCATCTGCAACCCATGAGTGAACTGCGACAGATTCGGGCGGCTCGGGTCCGCTTCGCTCCGGGCAGCAAACCGACGGCCTTGCCCCGACTCGACGGCATACAGCTCAAGGAGCAGGAAGACGGGGCCATGACCTTCGTCTGCGAGGGAAACCTTGATCCTCTCCTGGGCTGGCTGGCTCAGCATCGCGTGGTGGATTTACGCATTGAACCGATCGGCCTGAGCACGGTCTATCAACGCTATCACGGAAACGCCTCATGAGCTGGACGCTCTTCGTCAAATTGCTCCGGGACATCCGGTGGCCGCTGTTTTTCGTCGGCCTGCTGATCTTCGCCTACGAACTGCTGTGGGCCAAGATCACCTCGCGGCTGCTGGAGATCACGCCGAAGCTCTTGTCGCTCTTCGGTTCCTTCGGGGCGATGAAGGCGTTCGAGAACGAGGTGCTGCGCGGGCCGGGCGAGTTGATCCGGTCCATGCTCGGCGGCGAGATGGTGCAGATCAACGACCCGCAGAGCCTCCTTTCGGTCGGCTATGTGCATCCGTTTATCATCACGGTCTACTGCATCTGGGCGATTGGCCGGGCTTCGGGAGCCATCGCCGGGGAGATCGACAAAGGCACGATGGAACTTCTCCTGGCTCAGCCCATCGCCCGCTGGAAGGTGCTGACAACGCATCTGGTCGTGGACCTCGTCACCATTCCCGTGCTCGTGGCCTGCATGGTCCTGGGCACGGCGGTCGGCATCCATCTTTTCGACGTTTACGAAGCGGCGGCTCCCGTCGTCGGTCCGAATCGGCCGGTGGTCATCCGCCTGGAAGACTTCGCCAGAGCCGGAATCAACTCGGCAGCGCTCATGTTCGCCGTGAGCGGATACACGATCTTCCTTTCGGCCATCGGTCGGTATCGCTGGCGAGTGCTGGGGGTGGCCCTGGGAGTGACGCTGGTGCAATTCCTCGTCAATATCCTCGGCGATGTCTGGTCGCCGCTCCAGGCCGTCCGGCCGTTGACCGTGTTCTACTACTACCGTCCGCAGCCGATCATCCTTCGCCTGCCGGACCAATGGCTGGTACCGATCGGCCGCGGTTTCAGCGAATCCGCCTGGTTCATGGCCCATGTCGTCGTCACGTTGATTCTGGTGGGAGCGGTCGGCTACCTGCTGGCAATCTGGCGATTCACTCGCCGCGATTTGCCCGCTCCGTTGTGATCGGAACAGTTTGCCTAAACTGTGACAGAACATTACCGAATCCTGCAAGCCTTCGCCTGATTGCTCTTGCGAAGCAGGTCCGTCGGGCTAGAATGCCCCCACCGCGGCCAGGGACGGTTCGCGGATGCCGAGCAAGGAGGCTGGCCATGAACGACCACGTCGTTTCTCTTGCCCATCGCGCTCTGGAGGTCGCCAAACGGTATCTGCGGTACGGTCGGGACTTGGAAGCGCTGGAGGTTTTGACAAAGCTGGTGCGTGTGGGCACCGAGGACACCGTCGCCGCCGAGCAAGTCCAGGTTCTTCTCGCCGAGATTCATTTGCGCCGTCGGGAATACGCTCAGGCCCGTCGTCATCTCCACGTCGCCTTGGCCTACCGACCCGACAACGCCCAGTACCACTTCATGATGGCGGTCGCTTTGGAAGATGACCCCGAAGCCGATCCCCGTCGGGCCTTGTACTACTTCCGCAAGGCCGCCAGGCTCGATCCGACCAATCCCGAATACTTCGCTGCCTGGGGCTCGTTCCTCATCAATCAGGGCCGAATTCGTCTCGGCCTTCGCAGGCTGGAAAAGGCTGTCGAACTGGCTCCGGAGGATGCCCAGTACGTGCAGCAACTCGCTTTGGGTTGGGTAGCTCTGCGGAACTTCGAAAAGGCCCGTCGGGTTGCTCTGCACGGACTGTTCCGCAATCCCGATGATAGTCGGCTGCGTCGTCTCTGGGACGAAATCCGTTGGCATGAGGCCCGCCACCGCCAGCATCAGGAACGCCTGAATCGCTTCCGGGAGCCTATCGTCATTCCGCTGCCGACGCGCTCCGACACTCCGCAGCGGACCAACCAGACCGAGGGAACCACGGTCCGCCTCGATCCACCCAGCTGCACGCCGCATCCAACCCCGCATCGGCAGAAGCGGCAGCAGGAGAGTTGAGCGGCGGATCGGCCCGGGTTTTCCCTGACGCTCCCGATTCACTTGCGTTTGAGGTGCCGGTCGAGCCAGTCGTAGGCTGTCTCCCGCACTTCGGCGGGAAACTCGTGGGCGCAATCGGGATAGTGGGCCGCCAGGTTCTGCGGAACCTGATGAAGAATGTAAACCGGCGTGGCGGCGGCGATGCAGTCCCGCACGCCTTGTACGTCGAAGTTGCCGTCGCGGAGCGGAGCACAGGCCAGGAACGGCCTCGGAGCCAGAGCGGCAACCAGCTCGGTGAAATCGAACGGCATCTTCGCCGGTTTCATTTCATAGCGTTCCCGGATGCGTGGCATGTAGCCCTTGTGGCTCCATCCGGCCAGGTTGCCCCCCATGTACCGGGGAAAACTGTTGAAGCCGCAGTTGGATACGATGCACCTGATGCGCTCGTCGAAGACAGCCACGAAGATGCTGTTGTGCCCGCCGAGAGAATGGCCGATTGCCCCGATGCGGTTGGGGTCCACCTCCGGCAGCGATTGCAGATAGTCCACGCAACGCATGTGGTTCCAAATGCCTTTCATCGTTCCGCTGACGTAACCCCTTTGGTAGACGTCAATGACGTATTCCCCGTAGTTCGGATAATCCGGGGCTAGGGCGACGTAGCCGCGCTCGGCGAGGTGCTTGGCGATATGGAGGTCGGGCTTTCCGCCGACGCCGACCGGCTCATCCTTGCCGATCCGTGTCGTCTGATGTGGAACGAGCACGGCAGGGACCTTCGGCTGCGTGCCGTCCTCCCGTTTGCGGGCCTCGTGAGGAATCAGCAGCCAGACGGGAAGGCGGTCATCTTTTTCAACGGCCAGGGCGAGCTTGATCCGCGTGTAAGACGGCTCTCGGATTTCCTCGAGGATTCGTGGTTCAAGCGGTACTTTGCGGGAAGCCTCGGGAAATGGTCCGGCAACTTCCTGGAAGTTTTCGAGAATGTGTCGGCGACGAATGGCCCATTCCTGGAGCGTCGTGACCGGCTTTTCCTGGCCTTGTTCGTCGACGAAAACAAGGAGCCGGGTCTTGTCCGCGTAGAAGGGAGCCGCAGTGAGGACCGGCATTGTCACCGCCACGACAACCCAGGTCCAGGCAATGCTGCGAAACATGGCGTCGCCTCAAATCCCGGTCAAATGCTTGCCGAACCGTGTCCACTTCAAGGACCTTCCGCCCTGCTACTCCCGCGAGGCAGTCGGCCGTCGTATCATGAAGCGTACCCAGTCATAAAGCAAGGAGAGAAATCTTTCCATGCTGGTCGTCATGCAGGTCAACGCCACGGCAGAGCAGATTCAAGCCGTGGTCGAAACGATACGGGAAATGGGCCTGACACCGCATCCGTTGCCCGGTTCGACGCGGACGGCCATCGGCATCACGGGAAACACCGGGGCGGTCGATCCGCGTCGGCTCGAAGTGCTGCCCGGCGTTTTGGAGTGCATCCGCGTCACCAAACCGTTCAAGCTCACCGGCCGGGAAATGCATCCCGAAGATTCCGTGGTTCGCACGCCGCAGACCCGCATCGGCCCCGGCACGTTCACGATCATCGCTGGTCCGTGCTCGGTCGAAAACGAGGCGATGATCTTCAAAACGGCCGAATATTTGGTCAGTCGTGGCATCAAGCTGCTGCGGGCCGGGGCGTTCAAGCCCCGTACCAGTCCCTATGCCTTCCAAGGGCTGGGACTGGAGGGCCTGGAAATCCTCAAACGGGCCAGGGAAAGGACCGGAATCGGAATCGTCACCGAGCTGCTTGACACTGAAAATGCCGATGCGGTCGAAGAGGTCGCGGACATCATCCAGATCGGCACCCGCAACATGCAGAACTTCGCCCTGTTGCGTCGGGTCAGCCGGGCCCAAAAGCCGGTGCTTCTCAAGCGGGGCATGGCGGCCACGCTCGAAGAATGGTTGCTGGCGGCGGAGTACGTCATGTCCGGCGGCAACTGGCAGGTGGTGCTGTGCGAACGGGGCGTCCGCACCTTCTCCGACCACAGCCGCAATACGCTTGATCTTTCCGTCATTCCGCCCGCCAAGCTGTTGTCTCATTTGCCGATTCTCGTCGATCCCAGCCACGGCACCGGCAAACGGGACTTCGTTCCGCCCATGGCTCTGGCTGCCTTAGCCGCCGGGGCGGATGGGCTTCTGATCGAAGTCCACCCTCAACCTGAGCGTGCCTTGTCGGATGGTGCTCAATCGCTGGACTTTGCCCAGTTCGACAAACTCCTGGACATGCTCCACCGTCTGGCTGAACCGCTTGGTCGAACCCTGGCCTGAAGAACCAATTCCCTCGACTGCGGGACCATATTCAGCCGCAACAAACTGCCGTCGAACAGTTCAAGGCTGGAGAGAAACGCAGAGCAACTCCTTGCGGTCGCGGACATAGAGTTTCCCGTTGCTCAGCGCCGGATGGGCCCAGGTTTGACCGCAGACCTTGGCGCGACAAAGTTCTCGGTACTTCTGCGGGTCCGGTTCGATGAGTATCAGGATTCCGCCCTCTTCCAGAAGCAGGAGCCGATTGCCGGCCCGGATGAGCGTGGCGTGGTAGGTGCCGACGTTGGGCCGCGTCCACAGGCTCTTGCCGGTCGGGCCTTCGAGGCAATGCAGCGTCGCTGTCGGATTGACGATCCCCGAGACGAACACTCCGTAAAGGTAGTCGCCGACAACGACCGGTGTTGCAAAGTAGCTCGTCAGGCCATTCTTCCACAACTGTTCCTGGGCGATCTTGTCGCCGTCGTCCCGCAGCCGCAAAGCCAGACTGCCCGCCGTCACGGAGGAGACGAAGACGGCATTGCCGAAGCGAACCGGCGTCGTGGAGCTTTCATTGAGTCGATCTACGAAGGCAAATTTCCAATGGCGTTGTCCGCTCTCCGGATCAAAGGCGACCAGCCCTTGTTGGGTCAGGCAGAAACCGACTCGGCGGCCAGAAAATCGGCTGATAATCGGAGACGAATAGCTGGCCGGTTCGCTGCCGCTTTTCCAAAGCACGCCGCCGGTGTCCTTGTCGAACGCAACCAGGCTGGCTTCCGGTCCGCCGACCATGACGATGAGCCGCTGCCCATCCAGCACGGGCGAGGTGGACACCCCGAAAAACAGGTTCTTGGCCTGGAACTGCTCCAGGAAGTTGACCCGCCATTTCTCCTCGCCCTTGCGACGATCCCAGCAGATGAGCAGGCCGCTGGGGCTGACGGTGTAGAGATGGTCCAGATCGGCCAGCGGCGTCGAACGTGGTCCGTTGCCGTAGATGTTGCTGAACGGCGGCCGTTCGTAGGTTTGCCGCCAGATGACCTTGCCCTCGTTGGCGTCCAGACACAGCACTTCCTCTTTCTCTTCGCCGTCCACCTTGTAGTGAAGATAAACCCGGTCACCGTACACGACCGGTCCGCCGTGCCCCTCGCCGACGTTGACCCGCCACAACACCTTGGGTGGCTCCTTCCACGGCTCCACGGTTTCGCTGGTGGAGCCGTCGCGATTGGGACCGAGCCATTGCGGCCAATCCGCGGCGCAACAAATTCCCGTGATGGAAACAATTCCCGCCAGGACCAGGCAGCCGACTCCCCAACGTTTCCACAAACCCTGATGGATCAATGGGTTGCTTCGTTCTAGCATGGTGCTTCCCCTTCCACGTTAGCCGCGCAAAAAGGAACCTTAACAGTGTAATTCAGCGCAACATTTTCCCGCAATCCTGTATTCCCACGCTCTTGGCATGTCCGGCCAGACTTTTCCGCAAGGGTTACAAGCTTCGCGCAACATCTTTGGAACCGACCCCTTCAAAGCAACCTTCTATCCCATCCAAGGATCCTACCACATCCTCCTCGGTCCGGATCAGGTCAAACGGGCCTGACTCCGAAAGCGTGGCATCCCCGGTCATGATTTCCCAAAGGCGACTGATCTTGTTTAGAAAACAATGCTCGGCGATACTTTGGGTCTCCCAGACGGGGCAAGGATGCCGAACTATGGTTTTTCCGACGCTCTCCATCGTCATCCCTTCCTGGAATGGCAGGGAGCATCTGCAAGCCTGTCTGCCGAGCGTCCGCCGTCATGCTCCGCCTGGCACGCAGGTGATCGTTGTCGATGACTGCTCCACGGACGGCACGCTGGATTGGCTGCGGACCGAACATCCGTGGGTGCAGCGGCTGCGGACGCCAAGGAACCTGGGCTTTTGCGAGGCCGTCAACCTCGGTCTGCGGCACGCTGTCGGCGACGTCGTCGAACTGCTGAACAACGATACCATCGTTGCTCCGGGCTGGGCCGAGGCAGCATTAGACCATTTCAAGGATCCGACCGTCGGCAGCGTCGCTCCGCTGACCCTCCGCATGGACGAGCCAAACGTCGTGGACAGCGCGGGCCAGGCGTATCACCTGATCGGCTGGGCGCGCAACATCGGCTACGGTTGTCGGCTCGGGCCGGAGTACTTGCAAAGCCGAGAAGTCTTCGGCCCGTCGGGATGCAGCGGCTTCTACCGCCGCGACCTGCTGCTGCGGCTGGGCGGCCTGCTGTGGGAGTACGGCGCGTACTTCGAGGACACCGACCTGGCTTTCCGCCTGCGCCGGGCCGGTTATCGCTGCCTGTACGAACCCCGGTCACGGGTGTTCCATCGCGGCTCAGCGACCTACGGCACGATGCCGGATCGCCTGGTGCGTCTCATCAGCCGCAATGAGGAGTTGGTCTTTTGGATCAACCTGCCGACGCCGTGGCTGGTCGCCGGACTGATTCCCCACGTCGCTTTCCAAATGCTGCGGACTTTGCGAAAAGCCTGGTGCGGCCAAATGCGACCGTTCCTGCAAGGGAAATTCGACGCATTTCGGATGGCGAGTCGCATCGCCCAGCGGCGGCGTGAGCTGACCACGATTCAGGCTGAGCATGCCGTTCCACTGGGCGTTCACTTCGGACCAGAAGTGCTGAGCCACGGAATGACCTGGCTACGCCATCGCCGAGCCGCTTGAGTGGCCTTCAAAAGGCGTGCTGGATGCCGAACCAGACCTGCACGGGGTCGTCGCTGTTGACCACTTTAGCCACATCGAGCCGCCACATCATCCGTTCGACGAAACTGAAAAACGTGATCCCGAAGCGCAGTCCCAGACCCACGGAATGAGCGATTCCGTCAACGCTGTCGCCGCTGACGTAGATGTCGCCCACGTCGTAAAAAGCCACGGTCCAGATGTCCTTGAGGCGGCCGATCCGCCAGCAGAAATCGTAGTCAATGTCGGTCCACAGGGGCACACGCCATTCCGCGCTGGCGATCCAGACCATGCTTCCCTGCCTGGCTCCGCGATCGAGGCCGCGGACGAACGACGGCCCGCCCAGCCAGAACATCTGCCCGTTGTCCGGCGTGCTGATACCTCCGTAGAGCCGAAATGCCATCCGGGTCTGGGCCAGCCACCCGAACCACTCCGGCGGTGCGACCACGAAGGCAATCTGCCCATCGAGCCGTTGGAAGGTATCGTCTCCGCCCAACAGCGGCACGCCGTACTCGTAGCTGCCGTAGAGGTGATAGCCTGCTTCGGGATCCCAATAGGGAACGTAGTAGAACCGCTGGTAGCGGATGCCGACGGCCGTGGAATCGTCATACCGTTCGATGTTGTCCGTGGGGGGCAGCACGCCGCGCCGGAACTGATTGTCGAACCGGCCATACAGTTCCACGAACTCCATCTGATCGAGGTAGAGCGACGGCGTGTAGTGGAGGATGTATCGGCCGAAGACCCGGCCCCGGTCCACGCGCCGCTGAGCGGTGTCGGGCGTGAGGCTGTGATCGAACTGTGCCCCGACCTGGGTGTTGGGCAGCGGCCAGTGGTCAACAAACGCATCGGCCCCAACCACGAGATCCCGGTCGTCGAAGCGATAGGCGACGTAGGTTCCGCCCTTGAATTGCTGGGTCCGATAGGCTCCCGCTCGGAAGCCGGTATAGCCGCGATTGCCGAAATACGGTCCGTTCGTGCCCAGCCACGGCCCGATGGTGATGTTCCAGCGGTCGTACATGGCCGTCAGGTCGGTTTCGTTGAGGTTCGTGTAGAGCGGCGTGAACCGCCAATTGATCACCGGCTTCCAGTGGTTATTGGCCGGTTCCCGATCCGGCTGAATCTGGTCGGGATCGACGCTGATCTGCACTGGCTTCGCGGGCAGAAGGGCTGTCACCCGTACCGAGCCGTCCGGCAGCGTCTCGCAACTCCCGGGCGGATCGTCGAAGGTCAGGCCTACTGCTCCGGGTACGACCGGCAGGCGAAGTTCATAGGGGCCATCGTCACGGAACTTGAAGCCCAGCGTCGTCGGCTCGGTAAACTCGGCCCGCTGTCGCACAACAACCACGACCCGCCACGCCGTCCGGGAGGAATCCATCGGCTCGATGACGACATCCTCGACGGCCCAATCAGCCATCCCCGCGCCCCAGAGCCATTTCCGGAAGAACTCGTCCCAATTCTGTCCCGTGTAGGCTTCCAATTCGGCCTGAAAATCCTTGACGTGCAGAACGCGGAACTGGTACTTGCCATACACGATCCGCATGAAATCGCGGAATGCCTCGCAGCCAATCCGTTCCTCGATCATCGCCAGGATCTTCGCGCCGCGATCGTAGGTCATGCTGAAGAGCGTGACCACGTTGCCGAAGCCCGGCAGCGGCTGCACCGTGGCCGTTTCCTCTCCCCGGCCCAGCGTGCCGTACAACCCGTTGAGCAGATAGGTGTCGTGGTGAATCTGCGGCAGCCATTCGAAGCCCGGCTTGTACTTCAGCCACGGAGCATTCTTGCCGAATTTCGCCTGAAGCCGTCGGGCGGTGTAGAACGCCACCACGCTCTCATCCATGAACGTCTCGCAGAAGCCATTCGTGCCGACGACGTTGTACCACCACTGATGCAGCGTCTCGTGGCTGATGAGGTGTTCCAGGTACATCTCGCCGAACTCGGGGATGGCGAAAACCCGTTCGTCGATCATGATGAGGCCGGAACATTCGTTGCCGTTCCAGGGGAACTGCCCCTGCACGATGTCGAATTCGTCGTAGGGATAGGGACCGAACCAGTGGTTGTAATCCGGGATGGCCTCGCAAGCGACCTGGAGCATCTTGCGGGCCGCCCATTCGTAGCGGGGGAAAGCCAGCACGCGGACGCGGGTCCTTCCGGCATAGCCGACCCACTCCTGGAAGCGGTCGCTGCACACGATCGTGAAGTCGCGGGCACAGGCCGCCACGATCTCCAATCGTTTCAAGCCATTGCCCAGGTCCGTCTCGCGCAGGATGGTGCCCGTGCTGGCGACGCGCTGGTTCGTGGGTAGGGTGAAGCGGACACTGTACACGCCGGCCTCGTTGTAGAACGGCTGGTGCCAGGCGATGAACGGGGCCGGTTTCCAGCCGCATTCGGCGTCGTAGTAGGCGAGGATGGGATACCAGTTGGCCAGCGAGGTGACGCCGTTGTACCAGCCCCATCGGCCCTGTTTGTTGGGCAAGCGCAGCGTGAAGGCGATCTCGACCGTGACCGACTGCCCCGGGCCGACCGGTTCCGGCAGCTTGACCACCATCGCCGTCTCAATGTCCTCCCGCCAGCCGTACTCCAGCGGCTTGCCTCGCTGGCTGACGCTGTGGATGCTCAGGTGGCGTCCTTCCTTGTCCAGCGACTCGGACGGCGATGACCGCAGCAGTTCCAGCGTCTTCGCATAGACGATCAGATCGCCGGTGGTGGGTATCTTGTAGTAGGGATAGACGTTGAAGACCAATTCCTGCGTCGGCCGGTCGGTCATGTTCGTCCAGGTCACCGTTTGCCGGGCGTGGACGATGTGGCGGTCGTGGTCAAGCTCGACGTCGAGATCGTAGAACGGCAACCAGTCGGGGATCGAATCGGCCGATGCACGGGAGGCGAAGAGGCACAGTATCAGCGGGACTGACAGCGTCAGGTGTGTGAAATACCGGAATCGGGCCAGCTTCATGCCACCCCCTGCCAGACCGAGCGGAATTGGCAAAGGCTCCACTCGGTTCGGTGGCGGGTCATACTCGGATGGGCAAAAACTGTCCAGATGCACTCACCTGGGACGGTTCGTCGTCCTTCAAAAAGCGCAACCTGCGCCCTTGGAAAAGCCCGGGCAGGACAGCTAGCATAACGCCGAAAGCCCCATGATTTGTGGAAGCAGGCCCCGACGCAGGAGACGGTGTTGAGTCAAACGGCGCATCCCAGGCCGGAGCAGCGAATCGCCGAGCTTCGGCAACGCATCGAGACCTATCTGGATCAATGTCTTCGCAACCAGGCCGCCCCGACCGGCTTGATCGAGGCGATGCGCTACAGTCTCCTCGGGCCGGGGAAACGCTTGCGGCCGATTCTCGTCCTGTTGGCCTGCGAGGCCTGCGGTGGCACGGTGGATGCAGCCCTGGGAGCGGCTGCGGCGCTGGAGATGGTCCACGCCTATTCCCTCGTCCATGACGACTTGCCGGCGATGGACGACGACGACTTGCGGCGCGGTCGGCCCACCTGTCACAAGCAATTCGACGAAGCGACGGCGATTCTCGTCGGTGACGCCCTGTTGACACTGGCCTTTGAAGTTCTCAGCGATTCCGTTCGCCCTGCGGAGCTGGCAGCGTGGTGTTGTCGGGAACTGGCCCAGGCAGCCGGAGCGGCGGGCATGGTCGGCGGGCAATTCGAGGACCTTCTTTGGGAATCCCGACCCGAGGCGACCCTGGATGTGTTAGAAGCCATCCACCGCAAAAAGACCGGGGCCTTGTTCCGCGCGGCGTTGCGGATCGGCGGCATGTTCGGTCTGTCGGCCCGTGGTCACTCCGCGCCGTGGAATGCGGAGCAGGAACCGCCGCTTTTGGTGGCTCTGGACCGCTTCGCCGAGCGACTCGGCCTGGCCTTTCAAATCTCCGACGACCTTCTTGACGTGCAGAGCACCCAGGAGAAGACCGGCAAGCGTGTCGGCAAGGATGCCCAGATGGGCAAGTTGACCTATCCCGGCTTCATCGGCATTGCCGAGAGCCGCCGGCTTCTCGAACAAGTCTGCCGGGAAGCGGAACAGCACCTCGGTGCCTTTGGCCCGGAAGCGGCCCCTCTTCGGCACCTCGTCCTTCACGTCCGGGACCGTGACCGTTAGCCGCTCGGCTCAGGGCTTCCGCAACAGGTATTGCACGAGATCGCGGAAGTCTTCCGGCGTCATGTTCTTGTCCAACCCTTCGGGCATGAGGGACTTCGGCTCCGTCTTTTCCATGTCGATTTCGGAGCGTGGGATGGATTCCAGCACGCCGTTTTCGACTTTGAGCACGATGCGATCCGGTTCCTCGCTGTGCAAAAGGCCGGTCACGAGTTTGCCGCTGGTGGTCAGGACGGTCTTGCGGTAATACGGCAGGCCGATGACGCGGTTGGGATCGAGCACATTGACCAGAATGTAATCCAGACTGCGTTCCGCGCCGTCGAGGTTGGGGCCAACTTCGTGGCCGCGGCCGTCGAACTTGTGGCATTGCTGGCAATTCTTCTCAAAAACCTTCTGGCCGCGCTGGGCGTCGCCGGGCTTCTCGGTGACGAATTTCCTCATGCGGGCAATCAGTTCTTCCAACTCGGCCGGCGGAGGCGAGGTGCGAACCTGACCCCAGACCTGCTCGATGCGGCGATTCAGTGAAGCGTCGTTGAAGTCGAGCAGGGAGAGAATCACGCTGGCATGAATCTCTTCTCGGGCAATCTGCTTGCGTTCCAGGGCATCGAGCAGATGCCTGGCCCATTCTTTGCGAGTCTTCAAGGTGTTAAGAAGTTCCCGGCGAATCTCCGGCGGATATTCGGCCCAGTTCCGGAGCACCTGCCGGGCGACGTCCGGATGTTCGAACGAGGCCAACGCACGACAGGCTTCCAGACGGACCTTGGCGTCTTTCTCCGACCGCACCAGCGACAGGCAGACCGCCAGGGCCTCGGGATGCTTCAGCAAAACAAGATTGCGGACGGCTTCGGCTCGTTCCGCGGCGGGGCGATGGGCGTCTCGAACTGTTTCGTAAGCCCGTCGCGCCGCCGTGGCGCTGCGGAAGTTGACACTAAGCTGATCCACGAGACGACGCACCTGGGCATCGTCCATCGCGGAGAGCGCGGCGGCGATCTTGTCCCATTGCGGCGGAGGTTCAACGACACGACCTCGCAACCCCTCGGCCAGCCCTTCCAAGGCCCGGCGCCGCACCACGGTATCGCTGGTCGCCCCGGCGAAGTTGACGCAAAGTGCCAGCACCTCGGGCCGGTTCATGGCAACCAGACGACGCATGACCTTGGGAACGATGTGTTCGGTAAGGAGTGCGTTGCCTGACGCATGCTTTGTCATCCAATCCAATTCCGACTGCGGATTGGCTGCGACCTGATTTTCATAGGCCAGCCAGAGCATCTGCGGAATCATTGGATCGTTGGCGTCGTCGGCATGGTTGAGCAATTGTCGCACCAGAGGTCGGGTGTCGGAGCGTTGGCCGAGACGAATCGCCGCGCTGGCCAGCTCGCGTTTCACCTGGGGGGATTGTTCCCGAGCGGCAATCTCGGCCAGCCGGCGGATGGCGGTTTCGTCGGCTCCCCTGGTTTCGCTGACGAAGCGAACGCGCCACATGCGGCCCACCTCGGTATCGTTTCCATAGCCTTCCAGCAGTCGTTCGACGGCTTGCTCGGCCGGTACGCATCGGCAAATGGCATCCCAGGTAGTCCATCGAGCGGCTAACGATTCGTTCCGGCTTGCGGGCAGCGATCCGTCCTGGCGAGCCGACAATGATCTTTCAAGGCCAGCGGGCAGCGGGAGCTGCCCGGTTTCCCGCGGACTCACCTCTCCCACCCGCTCAGTCAACCGTTCCCGCAACAGCCGAGCCGCGGTCCGGCTCAGATAGGGATTCGAAGCCGAGAGCAATTCCCGCAGGCCGGCTTCGTCCCGGCGAGACAGGTCTTCCGCCTTCGCCGGTTTCGCTCCGGTCCGCTGAATGCGGTACACCCGGCCCCGTTCTTTGTCCCACGAGTCGGGTCTGGCCTGATGGCACGGGTTCTGGTCGTGCCAATCAATCACATAGATGTCGCCGTTGGGGCCCCAGCGGAGGTTGATCGGTCGGAAATTCTTGTCGCCGCTGACGAGGAAATCTTCGGCGTGGGAGGCGACAAACGACGAACTGTTCCGCCTCAGGACATCCCGCTTGATCGAGCAGCCGTGAATGCTGCCCATGATGACACTCGTGCGGTAATCCTCCGGCATCAGGTCGTTGTCGAGACACAATAGCCCCGCGTGGGCCCAGCCGCTTTCCTTATGGTGCGTATGGTCGCAGATTTCCTTCATGTAGCTGAACACATAGGGGTTGTAGCTCGAGCCAGCCTGGCGGATGTAGATGCCTCCCGGGACGATGTGGAACAGGTGCGGAATGACGCAGCAGCAAAGGAAGCAGTTGCCCTGGGAGTCGAAGTCCATGCCCCAGGGGTTCGAGGTTCCCTCGGCAAAGACCTCGAAGTTTCGGGTATGAACATCGTACCGCCAGACGGCGGCGTTCATCCGCACCGGAGGCCCGTCGCCCTTCTCGCTGACGACATCCGACTGCGTGAAGACGCCGTGCAGGCCGTAGAGGCGTCCGTCGGGGCCCCACTGGAACGTGTTGAGCGTTTCATGGGTGTCCTGACTACCGAAACCTTTGAGCAGAATCTCGAAGCGGCCGGGCTTGTCATTCTTGTTCTCGATGTACCACAGGTACGGCGGCGCGCCGACGAACACGCCGCCGTGGCCGACTTCGATGCCGCTGGCCAGGTCGAACGCGCCCAGGCCCTTCTCGGCCCGCTCTTTGGGCACGGGGAAGTCCTTGCCTTCGGCGAAGACGGTGCGTTTATCGGCCCGGCCGTCGCCGTCCGTGTCTTCAAGAATGATGATGCGGTCCCGCGGTGCTTTGCCCGGCGGAGTGCGAAGCGGGTATTCGTAGCATTCCACGACCCAGACGCGGCCTTTCTCATCGAGGGTGAAGGCAATCGGATTGATCACGTCCGGTTCGGCAGCGAAAAGCTTGATCTCGAAGCCGGGGGCGACCTTCATGCGCTTTAGCGATTCCTCTGGCGACAGGTACGGCTGGCCCGACGGCTTTGTGTTGTCGAAGCCGAACTCCCTTTGCGCTGCTGACCGCGGCAATGGACCTGCCAGTAGCAGGACCATGACAAAAGCGACGCACTGCAAGAAGCGGATCATGTTCGTCATCGTGTTCAGGTTCCAGATCGGGTTGGAAGGAATCAGGCGGGTCACATGCCCAGCATCTCGAAGGCTTCCTTGTACGGTTGGGCGATTTGCATGACCAGGCTGAAGATGAAGTAGATCAGCACGGCAGCGACGAGCAACCACACCAGGCCGGTCGCCGCCCAAGCCAGCATCTTCAGGGCCGTCGTGCCTTTTTCGTGATATTGCTGGGCCAGGCGATTGAACACCTCGGGTTCAGTGCCGCTCTCCTCGGCGTTCTCGACGGCGGCTAGATAGTCCTCAGGAAACAGGTCGGCTTCGCGGAGCGACCAGGCGAGGGTCTGGCCTTCGCGGAGCAGCTGAGCGACCTTTTTACCCTGGGCATCGAAGGCTCCGTTGCCGGTGGCATACAGACTCAACCGGGCCGCCTCCGGCGTGGGCACTCCGGATTCGAGCGTCAACGCCATGCCCATCGAAAACCGGCCAATCGCCAGCGTCTTCATGCACCCGCCAAGGACGGGGACGTGAATCAGAATCCTGTCAATCGCCCCGCTGCGGAAGATCTCCTTGGCCACCCAGTAACCGCCAAGAACGCCGCCGATGAACAACGCCCAGCCGAACAGCCACAGAATCGCGTGGACTTCACCGTACAAGCCAAAGACCGTGATGACGGGCTTACCGTTGAGGCCCCGCGGCATCATGCCCATGATCCAGATCAAAATCGCCAGCACGAGGATGGCCAGGACGAACTGGATGACCGGCCAGGCGATCATGGCCAGGAATCTTCGCCACAATTGCACCTGAAGCTCGAAGTATTCTTCGAGTTCGCGGAGCACCTCGGGCAGCTTGCCGGTCTCCTCGGCCACGGCACTGATAGTCAGAAACAGCGGTGGGAAGTGGTCCCTCTCCTCCCGCAGCGCGTCGCGAAGGCTGTCTCCCTCGGCGAGGCGGTCAGCGATGCGCTTGGCGACGGGACGAACCGCCAACGGCCCCTTCTTGGCCTGCATCTTCATTGCCTGCGCTATCGTCAGACCGGCTTCGAGCTGGTGCCGCAAGGCCCGGCAGAAAGGGATCAGCGTGACCAGGGAAAGCCGTGAGGAGAACATGGCGGCAGCTCGACATCTGGCATCGGTTCTTGGTTGCGATGATAACCGAACCGCCCACTGGATGCAAAGCAACAAAGGGGAAGCAAGAAGCCCCGGTGCGGGTGAGCAATCCCACACCGGGGCGTAACGGATCGAAGCAAATGGGAAAGGGTCAATAGGTGAAGGTGACGTTGACGTTGCAGGTGACTTCGATGTCCCCGGCCACCAGGGGTAAATCGGCACCGCCGATCGCCGTCTGGACGGCGTTGGTGAGGCGGTAATCGAAGTAGGGTCGGAACTCAGGACTCCCGTTGAGCGAAATCGGCTCCTTGAGAGTGACGCGGGCGCCGCGGGCCATAGCCTGGGCGTTCGCTTCGGCGTCGGCCACTGCCTTCATCAGGGCCTCCCGCTGGGCTTCCTTGAGGTCCGCTTTGAAGAAACTGATGCCACTGATTTGATTCACGCCGTTTTCCAGAGCCACGTCCAGCACCTGGGAAGCGAATTGGCTCAGCAACTCCGGATCGTTGTCGGTCAGCAGCACCGTGAACGAATTGGTCACGCGGTAGCCGACGACTTCTGGAGCCTTCTCTTCCCCCGGCCGCGAATAAACCAGAGAGACATCCACGTTGACCGTCTTCATCTTCATGTCGGGAATCTTGCGGCCCTGGACCTGAAGGGCACGGATGGCGTTGAAGACTTGGGCGACGCGGGTGGCGTTTTCGGTCCGAGCTTCCTTGAGCGACTTGTTGAAGGTCTGGACGGACAGGAAGAGCCGGGCAGAATCTGGCTTAACCCGCACGGTAGCCGTGCCGCTGGTGTAAACCGTCCGCTTCTCTTCCTTGGCGGCGAGCGGCTCGCCGGGCGGCGGATAGGCTCGCAGTTGCAGGGTGATGAGCGAGGCAACGGCTACGGACAGGACGAAGCAAGCGACAAGGGGCCAACGGTTCATGATCGGTCCTCCGGGCAAAAGGAGATGGTACAGCGACTCTCGCCACTTTGTACCAGACGCCCCAGGGACGCACAATCTAACCGCCGAGACCCACCGGACGGATTGGGCCGGGAAAGAGCGGAATCAGTTCAGGAGGTCTTCGAGAAGCTTGACCAAGGCTTCGTTGGTCAGGGCGAAGGCGATTTGCGAACGGCCGGAGACGTTGCGATTGCCTTTCCAGCGCCGCAGCTTCAGTTCCGTCGGAGTCACGGTCATTTCGTAATACGACACGTCCTCTCCCTTGGCAGCCGGTACGTCGCTGCGGAGCAGAGCCATTTGCCGGGCAGCGTCGATCTCATGGAGCGTCAGCGATTCGAGCAGCCCGGTGACGCGGTCGGCGTAACGGCGAGCGGCAGCGGCGAGATCGGTCAGCGGTTCCCGACGGACGATTTGGATTTGCCGCACTCGGCATCCGAGCGTGTCGCAAACTTCCACGTCCACCGTCACCGTGCCGCGGTTGTGCGGATCGTCCACGGTGATCGGTGTCTGCGTTGGTCGGCCGGACCGAGCCTCAGCGAACTTTCGCAGCAGAATGCTTTCGAGGGTCATCGGAATCTCCCAGGGCTTTCGAGGAATGCTCTGTTCCGTCGTAGGTCAAGAGCGTGGGTTTGTTCTCGACCACCGTTTGTAGATGGACCGGCCGACTCCAGATGTACTGGATGTTCGCCAGCACGTCCTTGGCCCGATCCAGCTTCAACTCGATTCCATTATACTCGTGCCGAAGCAGCAACTCACCGCGATTCCGGTAATTGCCATCGACTACGTAAATCCACGGCTTGCCGAAATTCGTCAAGCCGAACAGCAGCCGCTCCTTGATCTTCTGGAAATCCCGGGACTCAATCACATAATTCTGCCCCTGCTCATTGAACACGTAAGAGAAATAATTTTGTTCCTGACAGAACTCCGGCGTCAGGAAGGTGTCGATGAAGGTAATATCGTTATGAATGCGTCGGACCTCAAAGATTTTCTGCCTTCCCAGACCTAGCTTTTTGTCCCAGGTTCGCTTGGCTTCCAAGTCGTCGCATTCTTCGTACTCCTTGCCGAAGCGTCCCGTATTCCAGCGGTACTCGATGTCGCGGAACAGCTCGATGCCGAGCTTGTACGGATTGATGCGTCCCCGATATGGAGCCATCGTGCCACAATGATGGTCGCAGTAGTCCACGACCTCGGAGGGGTGGAGGGCCTTCGTGGTCATGATCGTGCTGTGCCAGTAGGAGGCCCAGCCCTCGTTCATGATCTTGGTCATGGCCTGCGGGGCGAAGTAGTAGGCTTCGTCGCGGACGATGCTGAGGACATCGCGTTGCCAGCCCTTGAGCGGGGCATGCTCGATGAGGAAAAGCAGCACGTCCTTTTCCGGCCGTTCCGGGAAGTTCTTCGACAGTTGTTCCTTGAGCCGCCGCCGTTCCTCTTCTTCCGCCTTGAGCAGCTCCGGCGGATTGAGGTACTCATCCATGTACGACTTGCTCTTGAACCGGGTCGCCCGCGGTTCGTCTTCCTCCTTCTCGACGCTGAAATCGTAACGGCTC
The DNA here is from genome assembly GCA_025055835.1 of Gemmatales bacterium. Lineage (GTDB taxonomy): Bacteria > Planctomycetota > Planctomycetia > Gemmatales > HRBIN36 > JANWWR01. The sequence continues at coordinate 24,724 of JANWWR010000078.1, forward strand.
ACCTCGTCGCGGCGTTTGATGGCGACGGAGTGGACGTCGATCAGGTCGTCGATGGACAGGCAGATGTCGAGGAACCGCTCGATCTCGTCCTCGCCGTACTTCTCGGCGTAACGGCGGATGCGGTTGCCGTGGTTGGCCATCTCGTCCATCATCTTGCGGTTGGTGTGGGCAAAGAACTGGTTGTTCTTGAAGAAGTCACAGTGCCCATAGACGTGGGCCATGACGAGCTTCTGATCGACCACGTGATTGCAGCGCATCAGGTAGGCGTAGCACGGGTCGTTATTGATGACCATCTCGTAAATCTTGGAGAGACCATAGTCGTAGCTCTTCTTCAGTTCCTCATAGGCCATGCCGAACGACCAGTGGGGGTAGCGCGTCGGGAAGCCGCCGTAAGCCGCCACCTCGTTGAGGTCATCGGCGTCGAGCACCTCGAAGATGGTCTCGAAGAAATCCAGCCCGAACTCGCGGGCATAGCCTTCGATTTCCTTCTGCAAGGCCCGCAGATCGGGGGGCAGCGTCGTGTCGTAGGGGGTGTGGGCCAGGCTCATGGCGGTCTCGTCCTTGGGCCGGTCCGGCCTCGGGGAGGTCAACGGCCCGTCTTGAGAAACTCCTTGATGCTTTGCAGGATGTGTTCCCGATCCGGGATCCGGCTGACGACCAGGTTCTCCCGGCCGTCGGTCAGGTCCTTGATGTAGTCCAGGAACTCGCCGCTGCCGTAGGGGCTTTCCACCTGTCCGTAGCCGAACAGATTCAGTTTCGGCAGCAGCCGTTCCTGAAGGATTTCCAGGCAGGTGGGGATGTCATCACCCCAGTTGTCGCCGTCGGAGAAGTGGAACGCATAGATGTTCCAGTCGTCCGGCGGATAGCGTTTCTGGATGATCTTGTCGCAAAGGTCGTAGGCGGAACTGATCTTCGTGCCGCCGCTTTCGCGGGTGTGGTAGAAGGTGTGCTCGTCCACCTCCTGGGCGACGGCGTCGTGAATGATGTACACCCGCTCTACGCCCTTGTAGTGGGCCTTGATCCAGGTGTCGATCCAGAAGGCCTCGATGCGGACGATCTCTTTCTGCTCGTCGGTCATGCTGCCGGAGACGTCCATCATGTACATGATGCAGGCGACGCTCTGCGGCAGGGGCACTTCTTTCCAGCTGCGGTACTGCTTATCCTCGCGGATGGGGATGACCACCGGCTCCTCGGGACTGTACGTGCCGGAGGCGATCTGCCGCCGCAAGGCCCGCTTGAAGGTGCGCTTGAAGTGTCGCAGTGATTCGGGACCGGCCTGGCGGATGCCGGTGTAACGTTCGCGGGTGGTGACGATGTTCTTGCGGCCCTTGGGGGTGATGCGCGGCAGGGCCAGTTCCTCGCCGAGGATTTCGGCCAGTTCCTGAAGCGTCAGTTCGACTTCGAGGATGTGGCCGCCCGGCTGGTCGCCGGCCTTGGCTCCGTCGCCTTCCTGCGGCGGGGTGAGGGCCTGACCAGGCTGGCCTTCGCCCTGGCCGACACCGCCGGTCCCCTTGCGGCCGTAGCGGAACTGCGGGATTTCGATCTGGGGCAGCGGAATGCTGACCAGATCGTTGCCTTTCTTGCCGATCATCTCGCCGCGGGTGATGTACTTGCTGAGGCTCGACTTCACCTTGCCGCGGACGATCTTGCGAAAGCGCTGGTAATCCCGCTCGATCTTCTGGCCCATGGCCGCCTCGTTCCCGTTCCGCCGTCACTTGCGGACATTGCCGCGAGCGAAGATGCTGGCGACGAACTGGAGCACGTCCGTCGCGCAGACCTCGCAGTACCCGTAGTTGCGGATCAACCGGCTCTTGACCACGTCGATCTTTTCCTGCGTCGCCTTGTCCACGACGTTGGAAACCAGACTGGTCAACTTAATCGTATCCTTCTGGTCCTCGAAAAGTTTCAGTTCCAGGGCCTTTTGCAGCCGTTCGTTGGTCTTGTAATCGAACTTCTTGCCATCGATGGCCAAGGCCCCGATGTAGTTCATGATCTCGCGGCGGAAGTCGTCCTTGCGGCTTTCGGGAATATCGATCTTCTCCTCGACGGAGCGCATCAGCCGCTCGTCCGGCTCCTCGTAGTTGCCGGTGTAGCGGTTGCGGACCTTCTCCCGCTGGGTGTAGGCCTTGACGTTGTCGATGTAGTTGGAGCACAGCCGGGTCAGGGCGTCTTCGTCGGCGGCGATGGCCCGCTGCACTTCGTTCTTCACGATGTCCTCGTACTCCTCCTTGACGACCTGGAGCAGTTCGCGGTAGTGCTGCTGCTGTTCCTGGCTGGTGATGAGCGAATGATGCCGCAACCCTTCTTCGAGTTCCTTCATGACCATGAAGGGGTTGACGCACGGCTCATCCGGATGGGCGACCAGGGCATTGGAAATCTTGTCCTGGATGTACCGGGGACTGATGCCGCTCATCCCCTCGTTGGCCGCCTCCCGCTTCAGTTCGATGACGTTGTCCTCGGTAAAGCCAGGCAGCGTCTTGCCGTTGTAGAGCTTCGCCTTCTGGAGCAGGGTCAGGTTGGCGTGCTTGGGCGGCGTCAATCGGGTCAGGACGGCCCACAGAGCCGCCACCTCGATCGTGTGCGGGGCGATGTGCTTGCCGCGGACCCGTTCCGGGTTGAAATCCTTCTCATAAATCTTGATCTCGTCCCGCAGCCGGGTCACGTAGGGGATGTCGATCTTGACCGTGCGGTCCCGCAGGGCCTCCATGAACTCGTTGTTCTGAAGCCGACGATACTCCGGCTCGTTCGTGTGGCCGATGATGACCTCGTCGATGTCCGTCTGGGCGAACTTCTTCGGCTTGATCTTGTGTTCCTGCGAAGCGGTCAGCAGGTCGTAAAGGAAAGCGACGTCGAGCTTGAGCACTTCAATGAATTCGACCAGCCCGCGGTTGGCGATGTTCAGTTCGCCGTCGAAGTTGAACGCGCGAGGGTCGCTGTCCGTGCCGTACTCGGCGATCTTGCGGTAATTGATGTCGCCAGTCAGTTCGGTGGAGTCCTGATTCTTCTCGTCCTTGGGCTGGAAGGTGCCGATGCCGATGCGGTCCTGCTCCGAAAGGATCAGGCGGTAAACCTTGACCTCGTTTTCCAGCATGGCGATCCAGTCGCCGTCGTATTTCTGGAGCCGCTCGTTGAACATGAAGCGGCTGTAGGGGCACAGTTCGCCGACGATCTGGATTTCATAGGGGGAGTCCTTGCGGCGTTGGGCGTTGAGTTCGGCGAGGAACTGGGCCCGCATGTCGAGCGGGATGAGTTGCAGCGGCTCGCCGTGCATGGGGTCTTTGAGCCAGGTGCCGTCCGGCCCCTTCCAGGCGAAGCTGAAGAGCATGCCCTTGTCGGTCTTGGAATATTCCTCCAGGCCACGCTTGAGCAGGCGGACGATGGTACTCTTGGAGGAGCCGACCGGCCCGTGGAGCAGCAGGACGCGGCGTTCCGTGCCGTAGCCCTGAGCAGCCGATTTGAAGACGTTGACCAGCTGCATTAGCGGCCGGTCCAGTCCGTAGATGGCGTCGCCGTGTCTGGCGGCAAATTCGGTAAAGAACTTATAGCGGATGATCTTTTCCTTGTTCTCGTACACGTCCTCGGTGCCGTGCGACAGAATCATGTCGTACAAGCGCTGATAAGCGGTGCGGGTCACCTCGGGATGTTCGCGGACGATGTCGAGATATTCGCTGAAGCTGCCTTCCCAGTGCTTCTTGCGGTAGTCGGAAAGGTTCAGGCGCTGCCGCAGGCTGGTCAAAATGGTCCGTCCGATGGTCATGTTCTTCCTCCCTACGGGCCGGGGGATGCGCTATGCGGCTGGTACGGCCGCGATCGTCGCCACCGGCCACGGTCGGCTTCTTGGAGAAACTTGTCAAAGGTACCGTGCGGTCAGTCAGGAAGCGTGAGGCTGTGCTGCTTCCCCGGCAACCCGGACCCGCGGTTGGTGTGCCGCGAAGCCGGTTCCTCTGGGACCGCCAGATGGTGATGCCAGGATAATGTGTCAGACCAGGGGGAACTCCCCAACCCGCCCAGCATGGGCCATTGCTGCGCAGTCAGGGGCTGCTTGTTCATTTGCAGGCGTTCCTTGTGTCATTAGTCATCCTAACCATCGTGCCCGGCCAGGTCAAATGAGCGAACCAATCGCCTGCCTGGTCCTCGCGTCGGGCTGGAATCCTTCCCTGGACTCACGATTCCGCTCACCCGTGGGGACGCCGCGGCCAGCGAAACTTGCAGAGAATCAGCAGGTCTCGGCGATCGCGGCATCGTCCCGGCTTGACGCCCTCCAAGCCTTAACCCCATAGCATACGCAGCGCCTCCGGCCCCATGTCAAGAGAGGTTTCGAGGCAAACATGGCGACGCAGAGTTTCACTCTTGTTGAAGCGGCAGCAGAGTTCTCTTGGGGTGACTGTGGTTGTAGCGGGCGGCTTCGGCACGGTCGCGATAAGCCCCGGACCGCACCTCTGACTCGTCAACAGGTTACACCGCCACGTTCCGCAAACTCGCCATCACCCGCGGCGAATACCCCGTCCGCACCCGACACCGATCCTCCGTCAACAGCCCATCCCGCACCCATACAACTTGTTCTTAATCGCCCAGTGCTTCCGACTCACCGTCAACAACTCCGCCGGCCCCGCCTCCTCCGGACCCAGACTGGTGAACCCATCCACCACCTCCCGCGTCGCCCGCTTCCCCTTCACCTGACGAATCCGCTCGATCTCAAAGACCTGCCGCACCCCCCGGCCAACCCAACGCCCGCAATCCCGCCCCACTCCAACTACTCACCCGAAGTTTTCGCTCCTTGCACCGACTTCACCACCTTAACCGTGGAAGCGGCCGAAGTCAGCCAGAGATTGGGGCCTACTCGGTTCTCCTAGGGGGGAAGGACCGCAACCCAATCCAACACGCGCCTCTTTGCTAAGACTTGGTCATGCGTCGCCCTAGGATTTCCGAGGAGGCCTCTTGCTGGCTTAAAACCCGGTACATATATTTGCTGTTGAGAAAGGGGGCGTAGCTCAATTGGTTAGAGTACCGGACTGTCGATCCGGTGGTTGCGGGTTCGAGTCCCGTCGCCCTCGCTGGGGTTTTGATTTCACGCCGCAGGATTTCCAGCTAGCAAGAACTGGAACAAGCATTTCACTGCGACCAGTCGGAGCAGTCTCGCATCTTCGTCTTCCATCGTCCGTCCTTCGGTTCCTGCACCGCTTGTCACCCGCAGGATACCCGGGCCAGGAAAGTATTCCGAACCAAAGGGCTGACGGCCCGCCGTGTGCAACAAACAATTCGCTAAGCGACCCGGGAAGCTGACGCTTTCCGCTCGCCATGGTGTACAGGACTCGCTTCCTGCTGGCAGCAATGACGACAAACAGAAATGCCGCTCACAAGGCGAGCAGGGCGCCTCAGTGCCGCGGTACACCCTCGCTGACGCTTCGGGTTACAGTTTTCACGGCGAGCGGGGCACGTGAGTGTCCCGGTGAAATTGCGGGGCACTGCTCCCTCGCTGACGCTTCGGGTTACAGACATGGGAGCCGAGCGGCGGGCGTCAGCCCGCCGTGCCCCCAACAGGCCGCCAGCGTCTGGTCGTGGATCAGCGTCATCGCCAGCCACGGTGTCCCCTCGGAAGTTCTTGCCAGAAGGGGCGTGACTTCCTCTCGAGGACGGGACTTGGAGAAGTCCTGGGTTTTGCTCAGTGTCGGCGACGGCAATTCTGAGGAGCTCTCCCGCCCTCGACGACAACGGTTCGGGCAATCCCATGACGGGCCTTGGACATGTCGAGAGAATTGGAGTCGGTTCATCAGATCAGCATCGTGCCGGTCAAATGCACTTTTCGCGCAATGGGGCCGAGGTGATTGACACTGCGTGACCTGTCTGCCAAGCTAGGGAAATTGGTTTTTCCTTTTGCCGGAGGATTCACACCGGATGAGCGACACTGCCGACCTGCAAGCCGTCAACGCCTTGCGTGCAGCCCACCAACAGCTTCGCACGGAACTGGCCAAAGTCATTGTCGGGCAGGAACATGTGTTGGACCAACTTCTTATGGCCATCTTCTGCCGGGGTCATGCATTGCTTGTCGGCGTGCCCGGCTTGGCCAAGACGCTCATGGTCAGCACCCTGGCCCAGGCCCTCGACCTGACCTTCAAACGCATCCAGTTCACGCCGGATTTGATGCCGACCGACATCACCGGCACCGAGGTCATTCAGGATGACCCGGTCACCCGCCAGCGGGTCTTCAAGTTTCTCAAAGGCCCGATCTTCGCCAACATCGTGTTGGCCGACGAAATCAACCGCACCCCGCCCAAGACACAGGCCGCCCTTCTGGAAGCAATGCAGGAGCGCAAGGTGTCCATCGGCGGCGTGGATCATCCCATGCCCGATCCGTTCTTTGTCCTGGCCACGCAGAACCCTATCGAGCAGGAAGGCACCTATCCGCTTCCCGAGGCGCAACTCGACCGCTTCCTGTTCATGATCCGCGTGGACTATCCGTCCGAGGCGGAGGAAGAGCAGATCATGCGGCTGGGCAGCGGTGACGTGTCAGCCACGGTCAACAAGGTCTTGCACGGCGAGGACATCTTGAGGCTTCAACGGGTCATTCGCCGGGTCCCGGTGGCCGATCATGTTTTTGCCTATGCCCGGAAGATCACCCGCATGACCCGGCCCAACACGCCGGAGGCTCCCGATTTCGTCAACCGCTGGCTGACCTGGGGCGCGGGACCGCGGGCCAGCATGAATCTGATCCTCGCCGCCAAGGCCCATGCCGTGCTGCGGGGACGGCACCACGTCAGTGCCGACGACGTGGCCGCCGTCGCTCCGCCGATCCTGCGGCATCGGCTCATCCCCAACTTCACGGCCCAGAGCGAAGGTGTGCAGGCCGACGATATCGTGCGGCGGATCGTCCAGGCCGTTCCCAAGAATCAGGCGGCTTGAACCAGAGAGCTAACGTTCTCGGCTCGCCGCGGATACCACCGTTTGCTTGCCGGACATGATTGTGCTCTGCTGATCGAGTATGGCTGCCTCCCTGTTGCCGGAATCCTGAGTGATCTCGCCATGCTGACCAACCTTGAATCGAATCTTCTGGCCCGAGCCGAGGTCCTCGGCATCAAGGCCCGAACCATCGTCGAAGGACTTCGGGTCGGGGAGCATCGCAGCCCGTATCGCGGCTTCTCCGTCGAGTTTGTGCAACACCGGGAATACGTCCCCGGCGATGACATCCGACACATCGACTGGAAAGTGTACGGCCGCTCTGAGCGCTACACGATCAAGCAGTATGAGCAGGAAACGAACTTTATCGGGCACATTCTGCTCGATGCCAGTCGTTCCATGCTCTACGGCGAGGGAGACAGCAACAAACTGGCCTACGCCAAGCTGCTGGCAGCGGTTCTCGGCTACCTGATCGTTCATCAGCGTGACAGCGCCAGCCTGGCAATCTTCGACGACAAATGGCGGACTATCCTGCCGCCGAGCAGTCAGCCGGGACATGTGACGGCCATGCTGCATGCCTTGGAAACCACCATTCCGCGGGATAAGACGCGGATCGGCCCGCTTTTGCACGAAGTTGCCGACAAGATTCGCCGTCGCGGCCTCGTCTTCCTGATCTCCGACTGTTTCGACGACGTGCCGGGGCTGCTTCACGGCCTGCGGCACCTGCGGTTTCAGGGACACGAGGTCACCGTCTTCCATGTCCTGCACCACGACGAACTGGATTTCCCGTTCGAGGGGATGGTCCGCTTTGAGGGGCTGGAAGACCTGGACAGGTATCTGACCCGACCGCCGCTCATCCGCCCAGCCTACCTGAGGGCCTTGGAGACGTTCTTGAAGGAACTTCAGCAGGGCTGCGAGGCGGATCAGTGCGACTACGTTCTGATGGACACGAGCCGACCGCTCGGTGATGCCCTGGGCGAATACCTGGCACGTCGGCTGCGGGTAAAACGCCTGTAAGCCCCCGAGCGGAGGGCGTTGCAAATTGCCGAGCGGAGGGCGATAGCAGCAGGCAAGGCCGAGCGGAGGGCGTCAGCCCTCCGTGAAACCAGGAGATCGCCCTCCCCCGCTCACGCTGGAAGGACGACACCGCATGGCATTCCTGGCACCGTTAATGCTCCTGGGCGGATCAGCCGTCGCCATACCAATCATCCTGCACCTGCTGTATCGCAGCCGCTTTCGTCGTGTTCCTTGGGCGGCGATGGAGTTCCTCCGGAAAAGCATCGAACAGACTCGCCGTCGGCTCAAGTTCCAGGAATGGCTGTTGTTGGCCCTTCGGATCGCTCTTCTGGTACTCTTGGCCCTGGCTTTTGCCCGTCCGGTGAGCCGGTCCACGGCGCAAAGCGGTTCCTCGGCCAATGATGCGGTGGACGCCGTCTTCGTCTTCGACACCAGCTACAGCATGGACGCCGCCGACGGTCCCACGACTCGCCTGGAGCGGGCCAGGCAGGCCGCCTTGGTCGTCCTCGACCATCTGCCCCGGGATTCCACCGTGCAGATCGTGGCCTCCGCCGACCGGGCTGTCCTCCTGGGACCGAAATCACCGTCCAATCTTTCCCAGGCACGGCAGATCATCGCTGAGTTGCGCACGACCAGCCTAAGTACCGATCATCTGCCCGGTCTGCTCGAAGCCGAGGAAGCCCTGCGGACGGGTCAGGCAGCCAATAAGGAGCTGTATCTCTTCAGCGACATGCAGGCGCTGGGCTTCGAGAAGCAGCAGTCGGCCGTGGCGGAGAAGCTGCGGTCGCTGAGCCGATGGGCGACCGTGTACCTGGTCCGCTGCGGCAGCCGTCCCCTCCGTAATGCCACCGTGGCTGCCATCCAGCCGCAGTCGGGCATTCCTCATGCCGGGGAACGCCTCGGCCTCGCCGTCGTCGTCCGCAACACCAGTCGCGAGCCGATGGCAAATGTCTCCGTCGCCCTCGATGCCGCCGGGCAGACCGATTCTCAAGTCGTGCCGCAACTTGCTCCCGGCGAAACCCGCGTAGTCAGTCTCACGGCCCGCTTCGACAAGCCGGGGCTTCATCCGCTCCGGGTTCGCCTCAGCCCCGACGATCTCCCTGCCGACAATGTCCTCGATCAAGTGCTTCTCGTCCGCGATCAGGTCCGCGTTCTCGTCGTTGACGGACGACCCAATGAACGCGAACCGGAGAAGTCATCAAGTTTCTTCCTCATGCACAGTCTGCGGCCTGTGCCCGAAACCGCGTGGGCTCGGTATCCGATCCAGCCCCGCATGGTGACGCCCCGACAAGCCGCCCCAGCCATGCTGGCCGACAAGGATCTCTGCATCCTGGCCAACGTCCGGCTTGCCTCGTCGGCCTCGGACCCCGACGCACTCGCGCCGGAATTCGTGGACCGGCTCGCCGACTTCGTCCGCTCCGGCAAGGGCCTCCTGGTATTTCTCGGCGATCAGGTCAACCCCGTGATGTACAACCAAAGCATGGCCCAGAAACATCCCCTGCTGCCGGGTCGGCTCGGTGATGTGGTGCGACTTCCCAACAACGATCCGGTGCGGCTCGATCCCAGTACCTGCGACCCGCACGGCTATCTGGCCGGTTTTCGGGAGGAGCCGCTCAATCGCATCGGCCAGGTGGAAGTGGATCAATACTTCGGTTTAGATCGGCTCGATGAAGCTGCCGCCGTGGTGCTGCGCTACAGCGACGGTCGACCAGCCGTCATCCGCCAACGCTTCGGCCAAGGTGCAGTCGTGCTGGTCACCACCAGCCCTGATCCGTCGTGGACGATCTGGCCGATCTTGCCGACGTTCTTGCCGTTCGTCCACGTCACCCTGGGCCATCTGCTCCAGGAGCAGACGCAGGCCCACAACTACGTTGCTGGGGAGACACTGCGTTGGTATCCGTTGGCCCGTCAGGCGGGAAACGCATTCACGCTGATCCGGCCCGATGGCAGTCGAACGGCGGTAAACGCTGAAGTTGTCTCGGGTCGGCCCGTGGTCACGCTGCAAGAGACGCATGACGCGGGCCTGTACCAAATAGTGCCAACCGCCGAGGAGGACACACTTCAAGAGCAGCCACCGACATCACCGAGCGATCAGCAGACCCCCACGGCGAGCGGGCAGGCAACGACATCGTCGAGCGGGCAGCACCCACCTACGGCGAGCGGGCAGCGTAAGCTGCCCTGTACGCAGCCTAAGCTGCCCGGTACCCTCCCCCAAGCCATCCCCTTCGCCGTCATCCCTGATCTTCGGGAAAGCGAAAATCTGGAAAGTCTCAGCGATGCTGAACTGGATGCCCGTCTGGGCTTCTCGCCGATCCACCTGACCGCTGGCGACGACATGACCGCTTTCAGCGGCTCGCAGCGGCTCCATTGGGAATGGACCCGCTGGCTGTTGGCCGTCGTCGTTTTAGTGGCACTTGCCGAGGTCCTAGTCGCATGGTTGTCCGGGAGGGCCTGGTGACGCTGGGGAAAGCGAGTTGCCGATGTCGGAGCGAGGTGAGGAACGAACATGAATCTGTGGCGATGGCTCTTGGGCGTAGATGCTCCATCGAATGCCTATCCGGTCGG
>JANWWR010000147.1 GCA_025055835.1 Gemmatales bacterium
GTACCGTTCACGGATGTGGATCTCATCGTCGTCCGCGAGAACACCGAAGGGCTGTACTCCGGCCTGGAACACGTCGTCATCCCGGGGGTCGTGGAGAGCCTGCGGGTAGTGACCCGGCGTGCGGCTGAACGCATCGTACGCTTTGCCTTCGAATTGGCACGTCGAGAGGGGCGGAGCAAAGTCACATTCTGCCACAAGGCTGAGGTGCTCCGGCTCAGTGACGGGCTTTTCCTTCAGGCCGCCCGCGAGGTCGCCGATGACTTCCCCTTCATCGAATTCGAGGAACGTCGCATTGACAATCTCTGCATGGAACTAGCCCTCGATCCGACTCGCTTCGATGTCCTGGTGATGGAAAACCTCTTTGGCGATGTGATCAGCGACCTGTGTGCCGGGTTGGTGGGCGGATTGGGCTTAGTGCCAGGAGCCAACATCGGCAGCCGTTATGCCGTGTTCGAGGCGGTGCATGGAAGCGCTCCGGACATCGCAGGCAAGGGGCTGGCCAATCCGATAGCGTGCCTGCGTTCGGCGGTACTCCTGTTGGACCACATCGGGCAGCGTGACGCGGCGACTCGGATTGAAACGGCGGTGCTTCGAGTGCTGGAGCGGCGCGTCGGACTGACCCGCGATCTGGGCGGAAACGGCACGACCGCCACGATCACCGAGGAAATCATCCGCCAACTGTGATCGCCCGGCACGGACAATCTGTTAGGATAAGCAATGGAAGTAGGGCATCGTTCCTGGCCGTCCGAATGCACCCGCGCGGAGGGGTAGCTCGGCATGCAGTCAACGTCAGCGAGCCGTCGGGCCGTGTACACCGGCATGTTCGATCCGGTTCATCTGGGCCACATCGACATTATCACCCGGGCCGCCCGAATCTTTGACGAGGTCATCGTCGGTGTCGGCATCAACCCGGAAAAGTTGCCGTGGTTTTCCACCGAGGAACGGGTGGACATGCTTAAGCAGGTGCTTCGCGGCCTCAGAAATGTCGAGGTCCAGCCGTTTGAAGGCTTGGCGGTCCGCTTCGTGCGGCAGGTAGGAGCCAGCATCATGATCCGGGGATTGAGGACGGTCAGTGACATGGAGTACGAATTCACCATGTCGTTGACGAACCAGACGATGGACCCGGAGATCGAGACGGTGTTCCTTCTGGCCCGAGTCGAGTATCAACACCTCAGCAGCACGTTGATCCGGCAGATTGCGGCTTTCGGCGGCGACTTGAAGAAGTTTCTTCCTGCGGAATTGGTGCCGCTTCTGCAAGCCAAAGTGCGAGAGCAGCCGCGCGCCGTAGCTCTGGCAGCAGCGGCAGCCTCGCGAGAGTAGCTGTTGCGTGGAAGACGGTAAGACACCAGCAGCCGCGGAGAGACGGGATTGAGCCGATGTCCATTCGGATCTGGAGCCTTGCAAGCGGACTTCAGCTCAGCCAATTGCCCGCATCTCAAATCCCCATTTCCTGCGTGAGTGTGTCCCCGGACGGGCGTTGGCTGGCGGCGGGAGCCGAGGACGGCGTCGTCCGCATCTGGGACTTGAACAGCGAGCGGCTGATCCGTCAGGCAGGAGCGCATGCCGGGCCGGTCAAAGGTCTTGCCTTTGCTGCCGATGGCAAGACATTGGCCTCATGCGGAGCCGATTCCTTTGTCAAACTTTGGGAAACTGCAAGTTTCACAGAACTCAGGCGGTGCGTTGGCCATAAGGGAGCCGTACTCGCCGTCGCGTATTCGCCGTCTGGCGAGCATCTGGCGTCGGGCGGTGAGGACGCAAGCGTCCGGCTCTGGTCAGCAGCGACGGGACAGGCCCTGGCTCGCTGGGACCGACATCATCAAGCGGTTGAGTCCGTGGCTTTCTCGCCCGACGGCACTCAGGTCGCATCGGGAAGCTGGGACCGCACTGTTCGCCTGTGGGACGTAGGCAGCGGAAGCCAAATGCACAAGTTGATCGGTCACAACGGCGGGGTCAAATGCGTGGCATTCAGTCCCGACGGTACCTTGCTTGCCAGCGGAGGAGGGGAAGAGTTTGTGCGGGTGTGGCAGGTTGGAACTGGCAAACAGAAGTTCCAGTTGCGGGGCCATTTCGGTGTCGTATTGGCGGTGGCATTCTCTCCATCAAGCAATCTGTTGGCTGCCGGGGACAGCCATGGCCGCATTCATCTCTGGGATCCTGCTTCCGGGAAGGAGGTGCGAACGCTGGATGGGCACCGGGGCATCATCTCGGCCGTGGTTTTCTTGCCGGAGGGAAAATACCTTTGCTCAGCCAGTCTGGGAGCGGCGTCTCTGGAGATACGACCACAGCGAACGGCCATGCCGGCCATGACCCCTATCCCGGCAGCCCTCTCGCCAGCGGACCTCGATGCGGCCTGGGACGATCTGGCCTCCACGGACGCCCGAAAAGCCCTCCGTGCTCAAAGGCTGCTGGCGACCCATCCTGAAGCCGCCCTGAATCTGCTCTCCGACCGACTCAAACCCGCCTTGCCGCTGAAGCGTGACGCGGTCCAGCAACTGATTCACTTGCTTGTTCACGCCGACCCCAGCGAGCGGAACCGCGCCAAGAACACTTTGCTGCAATTAGGTCATCAGGTCGAGCCGCTCCTGGAAGAGTTCAGGCTATCAGGGATCGATGACGAACTTCGGAAAGCGGTTGAAGAGGTCTTGGCGGAACTCCACGCCTCCCCACCTTCCCCTGAAATGCTGAGGCACATGCGAGCGGTGGATTTTTTGGCTCGTCATGCCTCGGAGAGGTCGCTGAGTTTATTGCAAAGTCTGGCTTCGGGTGCACCGGAAGCCCTGCTGACTCAAGAAGCCAAATCAGCCCTCCAGCGCATCCAGCGAACCGGCTCGCCACCGTAATGCTGGCACCTCTCAAAAGGTAAGCAAATCGTGCTGATCGGGTTCCTCAATCCTTGCGGTCTTGTGGGTTTGACGAAGGCCGATCCGGTGCATTCGGACCATTGGTGGGAGCAGACGGGGCCGTGGACGGGCCGTTTGAGCCGTTGTCCCCCTGAGACGGCGTCGACGCTCTGACTTGCAGGTTGTTTTTCAGCCCGTACACTCCAGGTTCGAGCCGCAGGAGAGCTTCAGCCAGGGTCCGCTCATACTCGGTGGCCACCTCGCCCGTCAGGACTATGGAGCCGTCCACGATTTGTAGCTGGATATTCTCTCGGCTTGGAAGCGACCGAGCCGAGGAGATGATCTGGGTCAACCTTGGCGGCACGGCGGTAGGGGCGGACGTTGTTGGAGCATTAAAGGTGGAGTCCAGTTGATAACGGAAAATGGGGATTGGGGTCGTAGCCATCCCTGTCGTGAGGCCGGCGCGGTTCATCAATCCCTGCCCGAGCATGCCACCACCCATGCGGTTACCCATCAGGCCGCCGCCAATCCCCCCCGTGAAGCCTAGCCCGCCGCGGTTGCCGATCATGGTATTGCCGGCAAAGCCCCCGCCTGTGAACCCAAGACCGCCACGTCCGCCAGCAAATCCCCCGCCCAGCGCGGTGCCTCCTGTCAGGCCGCCGAACCCTCCGGTGAGGCCACCGCCGCCGATCCCGATCCCAGTGCGTGCTCCGCCAAGGCCGCCGACTCCGATACCGGGGGTTGTCATGCCGCCGATTCCGATGCCGCCGGTCATTCCGACACCGCCAACGCCTCCGGCGCGTAGCCCGCCCCCGCCGAATGTGCCGGTCATCGTGGATCCGCCGCCAAATCGGCCAAGTTGACTAGCGTTCAAAGTACCCAAGCGAGCCGTGCCGCCGGGAGCTTGAAGGACGCTTGATGTGCTGCCCAGGAAGCCGGCAGTCAATCCGGTGGCTGATCCAGTGCCGCCAGTCAAACCGCCGGCGAAGCTCGTCCCGGTGAAAGTGCCGCCGGCAAAGCTGCCTCCCGCAAAGTTTCCGCCAGCAAAGCCGCCCCCGGCAAAACCTCCCCCGGCAAACCCGCCTCCTGCGAAACCGCCTCCCAGGCCTCCTCCGCCCAAACCGCCTCCGAGACCGCCTCCCCCGAACCCGCCGCCACCGAGGCCGCCGCCTCCAAACCCGCCTCCGAATCCCCCACCGCCTTGGGCTAGAAGTTCCGGGCAGGCTGCGACAAGGAAACTCAGGGT
>JANWWR010000156.1 GCA_025055835.1 Gemmatales bacterium
GTTGTTGGTCGCCTCGCCGATCAATCCGCTTTCCTCGCACACGGTCCTTCCGTCGTCGAGGATGACGAAGGCCCAGGCCGCCGGTCCCGGATTGCCCCGGGAAGCGCCGTCGATGTGAATCGTTAATTCCGACATGCCTGATTCCCCACTCCCCCCTGAGAGCCTTCGCATTCTACTGGCAGCGGGGCCGCTTCGCATCGGAATCTGACACCGCAGATCGGCGGTGGGCCGACGACAAGCGCTCCCGTGCCCTCGCCGAAACCGCGTCCGGGCGGCTCTCGAAAAAATTTTTCCAAAAAACGAAAGAATCGAGCCGAGTTGATCTTGTGTTCCGCATGAGCAAAGGTATATTCCCCTCCAAATATCCTTCGGTTTACCAGAGGTGCAGCTGACTTTTGAGCGAGTCGCGGCCACGGCATGGTGAGCCGACGGATATCGGCATGGGTATCGAGGTCCATTGGAGGTACTTGCCGTATGAGCGAATCCGACCAGCGCGCCGCTCTTCCGCCCCGTGCATCTCAGGGCCATGTTCTCGGGGTGGAGGAAGAGGAGCCTCCGGGTAGTCCCAAACGCTGGCCTTGCTGGAAAGACGTTCCTGACGAGTTGTGGAACGATTGGCGCTGGCAATCGCAAAATGCCATCCGTTCGGTTCGCCAGCTTCGCCGCTTCCTGAGCTTCACCGACGAGGAGATCAGCGCCCTCGAAGCCCTGGAAACCGAATACAAACTGGCCATTCCGCCCTACTACGCCTCTCTGATCCATCCGGACGATCCCCACGATCCCATCCGACTGCAAGCGGTGCCTTCGCCCCGGGAATGCGAAAACCCTTCCGGGTACGAACTGGAAGACCCGCTGGAAGAAGACAAGGACATGCCGGTCCCCGGCCTGACGCATCGCTACCCGGATCGGGCCTTGGTCGTCACCACCCACGTCTGCACCATGTACTGCCGCTTCTGCACCCGCAAGCGGGCCACCATGGTTCGGGGCGGCTGGGATGCCATCAGTCGGGATGACGAGCGGATGATCGAGTACATCCGCGAACACCCGGAGATCCGGGACGTGATCCTGTCCGGCGGCGACCCGCTGACCTTGCCTCTGCCGCGGCTGCGGTTCTTCGTCGAGAGCGTGGCGGCCATTCCCCATGTGGACGTGGTGCGGATCGGCACGCGGGTTCCGGTGACGCTGCCGATGCGGCTGTACGATCAGGAGCTTGTGGACCTGCTGGCGTCGGCAGAGAAAGTCTGGATTCAGACGCATTTCAACCATCCCCGGGAAATCACTCCGGAAGCCGCTCGTGTCTGCAAGACGCTCCTGCGGGCCGGGATGCCGGTCAACAACCACACCGTGCTGCTCAAGGGCGTCAACGACTCGCTGGAAACCATGCGGTCGCTCATGCGGGCCTTGCTGCGGATCAAGGTCCGTCCCTATTACCTGTTCCACTGCGACCCCGTCATGGGAGCCGGGCACTTCCGCACCTCCATCTGGAAGGGCCTGGAAATCATGGAAGGGCTGCGTGGACACATGTCCGGTCTGGGCATTCCGACGTACGTCGTGGACAGCCCGCACGGCGGCGGCAAGATTCCGCTCATGCCCAATTACCTCGTGTCGGCCTCGGATGACTCGGTGGTGTTGCGGAACTACGAGGGGATGTTGATCCGCTACCAGGCGGAGGACAAGCCGGCGACGATCAAGCCGACCGCCACCCGCGGCGTCAGCCTGCTGCTCCAGGGCACGAAAACCGCCCTGGTACCGGAGAACACCGAGCGGATGAAGCGGCGGCGGTTGATTGTGCTGGCCAACAAGGCCAAGGCAAACGAGTCATGCGACTCGTCTCGACCCGCGGCTCTGGCCTCCGGCGTTCCTCCCGTGCCACCCAGCGAGCCGACAGGACTGCCCGACAAGGAGCCGGTCGTTGTCGCCGTGGCCGCAGCGGTTGCCACCAAGGCCGCCACCCGGAGACGCAAAAAGGTAAGCGGCGGATGAGAATCGGCATCACGTTCGACCTCAAAAGCGACGGGCTGGCTGTGCCCGGCCAGCCCGATGATTTCCAGGAAGAATTCGACAGCCCGCAGACCGTCGAGGCCGTGGCCGAGGTCTTTCGCCGACTTGGCCACCAGGTCGTCCTGCTGGGCGACGGGCCGTCCATGCTCCGCCGCCTGCTCGACGATCCGCCCGACTTCGTGTTCAACTTTGCCGAGGGTCACGGCATCGGTCGGTCCCGGGAAGCCCGGGTGCCAGCCGTTCTGGAGATGCTGGGCATCCCCTTTTCCGGTTCCGATCCGCTCACCCTGGCCGTCACCCTGGACAAGGAGGCCGCCAAGACCCTCGTAGCCGCCGCCGGAGTCTCCGTCCCCCGGGGACGAACCATCCGCCGGCCCGAAGAGGTCCACGCCATCCCCCGCGACTGGTTCCCGGTCCTTCTCAAACCGGCCTGGGAAGGCTCCAGCAAGGGGATTCGCCGCACCAGCCTCGTCGAACATCCGTCCGCTCTGCCGGAGACTGCCACTGAAATGCTGCGGTCCTACCGCCAACCCATCCTGATCGAGGAATTCGTGGCCGGGGAGGAGATCACCGTCGGCATCGTCGGCAACGAATCGCCGGAGATCGTCGGCGTCATGCAGGTGCTGCCGCGGCGGGGGGACGGTCGCTTCATCTATGGGCTGGAAGTCAAACGCGACTACAGAAACCAGGTGGACTATGCCTGTCCGCCTCGGCTCCCTCAGCCCGTGGTGGACCGCATCGCCGAGGCCGCCCTGACCTGCTATCGCGCCTTGGGATGCCGCGACGTCAGCCGCGTGGATTTCCGCCTTCGGAACGGAGAGCCGGTCTTCCTCGAAGTCAATCCGCTGCCTGGCCTGCATCCGGTGGACAGCGACCTGGTCATCATGGCTCGTCTGGCGGGATGGAGTTACGACCGGCTCATCGGCAGCATTCTGGACGCGGCGTTGAGCCGGCAGGACATCACTGCCCCACCTCGGCCCTGCGAGGCTGGTCGGTTGTGATCCGTCGGAGTTTCCCTACTTGGCCGCTTCCCGATAGGAACCGACGCCGGTACCGGGCAAAAATCGCGGACCCTGGCGGTCCTTGTCAATCGGCTTGGGATCGGGTTTAGGTTCTTCCTCCTTGAAGCCGAGCATTTCCAGGGGCTTCCACCACCAGCGTTTCTTTTTCGGCTTCTGAGCCATGAAATCGGTGATCGGGACGTGGTGGAACGGGCTGGAGGGGTCGGTCTTGTCCCCGGCCCACAGCAAAGCACCGGTTTCCAGGGCGATGACCGCGGCCAAGGTCCGCAGCAGCCATTTGGACATGTTCATTTCCTCCCCCGTCCGGATTCGGGCCTGTGCCCGGACTGTCTCCGAAGAGCGGGGACGATAGCAAGCCGCTCCATGCTGTCAAGACCAAAACGGCGGTTTTTTGGGGATGTTCTGACTTATCGACGGATTGTCAGACGGCTGCGGGAAAATCCTCCAACTGCAAAGAGACGATCGTGACTCGAGGTACGCCGCCATCTTCTTCCCAAGCGCGACCCCGATAATAGGCCCGAATCATGTCCCGCAGCTGGTCCCGGCTCAGTTTCGCTCCGGCGGAAGCGCCGTTTGTCAGTGGCTCTGAGAAGAACCGCTCCGGCAGCGTATCCTCCTCCGGCCTCCAGCCTTCCCGGAGGTTGTAGAGCTTCTTGGCGGTCACGATGCGGCGGGCGGTCGTCCGCAGTTCCTCCGCGGTCACGTCCCATCCCGTCACGAGTCGTAGCAAGTCAGCCGATTCCGACCATAGATCGGCAAAGACGCCGCGAAGGAATTTGCACAGGATCAACGAATCGAGCAGCGCCGCTCGGTCTTCCGTTTCGATGGCGTGCTTTGCCGAGGCGGCCGAGCCGTGAAAGCGGTCCGCCTGGGGAGAAAAATCGGCCTCGTAGGCTCCGGAGCGATTGTGGTCGGCTCCCCGACTGGCGACCGCGAGGCCCAGCGCCATCGTCTGAAGGCCCCGTGGTTCGTAGCCGGGCATCTCCAGGCCTTTCACCTGGGGAGCGATGGCTAAGGCGTCCGGTCCCAGGTGCTCGGCCAACCGGCGGCTTCCCTCGGCGAGCCGGTCCCCCAAACCCCGGCGATGGACGATGTCTTCCAAGGTCCGCAGCAGGGCGTGGCCACTCCCGAAACGCAGATTCGGAGCATCGAGCCAACCGCGTTCGGCACATTCCATCGCAAAGGCGATGGTCGCTCCGGCGGAGATGGTGTCCAGGCCGTGTTCGTCGCAGAATCGGGCCGCTCCCAACACCACGGTCGGATCGCCGATGCCGCACAGGGGACCGAGGGCGTAGGCAGTTTCGTATTCCAGACGGACGCCCCCCTGGTCGCTCGGGTAGATGTGTTCGCAGCCAATGGTGCAGGCCGCACAACTTTCCCGCACCCTCCCCCCCTCGGCGAGCGGAAGGCGTAAGCCGTCCGGTGCCTCGGCGAGCGGAAGGCGTGAGCCGTCCGGTGCCTCCACCGAAAGCGCCTCCGCTTCCTCAAACGTGCTTGCCTGAAAATTCCGCGTCGGGAGCACCGCCAGCCGATTGAAGACGAGCAGATTCGCCAGCGTGCCAAGTTCCCGGTACTTCGCCGTGGCCGGACCGAAAGAGCGGACCGACAAATCCCGAGCGGCGGCGACGACACCTTCCGGATCGGCCAGCGTCACTCGCCGCGAACCGGCGACGGCGATGGCCTTGAGCCTTTTTGCCCCCATCACCGCTCCGAGTCCGCCCCGCCCTGCGTGCCGGGTGCCGTGGCTGATCGTGGCGAAGCGAACCAATTTCTCCCCGGCCGGACCGATGACGGCGAATTGAAACCGGGGACCGAAGCGTCTCTGCAAAGCTGCTTCCGCCGCGGAGCAGGTCAGGCCCCACAGGTCTTCCGCCGGTTCGACGCTGACCTGCTCGTCGTCCACGACAAGCACCGACGGCCGTTGACAGGACCCTGTCACAACGAGCGCGTCCATTCCCGCGCGTTTGCCGGCCAGGGCGAAATGCGAGGATGCCAGGGCGTCGTTGAGCCGAGAGGTGAGCGGCGACTTGGCCACGACGGCGAACTTGGCCGAGGTCGTCAGCGGCGTACCGACCAGCGGGCTGAACACGAAAATCAGCGGCGAACGCGGGTCGAAAGGATCCAGTCCGGGAGGCGATTCCTGGGCCAGAAGCCATGTCCCCAGTCCGACACCGCCCAGAAAACGACGCAGCACGGACTCAGCGAGCGGTTTCCGCTGCGTGAAAGCGTCGTCGAGCCTGACGTGCAGATAGCAGCCGTGATAACCGTGCATGGGGCACCGGGAGCCTTACGCCTCCCGCTCGCCATACCAGGAGGCTTACGCCTCCCGCTCGCCATTTTGATTGTGTGCAGGCGAGCGGAGGGCGTCAGCCCTCCGGTCACCTCTCCCGCTCGCCTCGATGATGTTCAGCCGCCGGCATCCGCACCGAGGATCACCAGATGATCGCCCGATTCCAGGGACCGGGACAACTCCGCCGTGAAGTGCCGACCATTGACGCTGATCAGATACGCCGAATGGATGCGCCCGTCCTCACCGAGAAGACAGCCCAACCCGGGGCAAAGTCGCTGCACCGCATCCAACGCCTGCCGCACGGTCTCTGCGGTCACCCGCAACGACGCCACTCCCGAACGCAGCCGGGCGATTCCGTAAAACTCTACCACGATGACCGGAGCCATCGCTGCCTCGTTATCGGGCGGAAGAGATCGGCGAGACTCAGTGATGCCCGTGCCCAGCGTGTCCGTGCGTATGATCGTGTCCGTGTTCATGGCCATGATGCTGAGGGTGGCCCTGACCGTGATGACCATGGTCATGCGTGGCAGCGGCGGCAGCGAGTTGCGGCGGCTCGGCCGGTTCCCAGTGGAGAATCCCCTGAAGCCAGCCGCACACAAGCATGCTGAGAACAGCCACGGTGACGGCTCCCAATTGCCACCACGGCGAGCCAATCTCGACGCCAAGCACCACCTGCGAGGCCGGAACCACCATCGTCAGGGCCAGGGCAACGATCAGGGCGATGAGGACCACGGGAGCCCAGCCGCCGTGAGCCAGCGTCGGCCAGAACTTCCGCCAGTCCGTCGCCCACAGCCACCAGGCGATCCAGAAGATCGCCGGAGCCAGCACCAGGGCCGTCCAGGCCAGCAGGGCTGTCAGACGAACCAGCGTCACCACGAGCAGCCAGAGTTGTTCCAGGATTTCCATGTGCGGCGGTCTCATGTCTTGTTCAAGGTTGCGACACAGATGCGATACCGCGCCGAAGCGGCCTCGTCAATCGGCTCAAGCGGAAACGGCAGTCGGGCGTACCCGATGGGGAACAGGGGGCTAGAATGCTTGTGAACGAAAACGGCGAGCGGGAGGCGGGGCGAGCGGGAGGCGTAAGCCTCCCGGTAAAGCGAGCAAACAGCGGGGCGACCGGAGGGCTGACGCCCTCCGCTCGCCTGCACACGATCAACAGGGCGAGCGGGAGGCGTAAGCCTCCCGGTACGGCGAGCGGGAGGCGTAAGCCTCCCGGTGTTTAAGGTATCATCTATGACCCACCCCTTACACCGCATTCGAGACAAAGTCGAAAACGGCCAGCGGCTCTCCTTCGAGGACGGACTTTTCCTCGAAGAACAGGCCGATCTCTTCACCCTCGGCGAACTGGCGAATCTCGTCCGCGAACGCAAAAACGGCAAGTTCACCTACTACAACGTCAACACCCACCTCAACCCGACGAACGTCTGCGTCTATCGCTGCACCTTCTGTGCCTTCCGGGCCGATCTGAAAAGCCCCAAAGGCTACGTCATGAGTGATGAACAGATTCTCGAGCGCGCCGCCGAGGCCGACCGCCGAGGAGCGACCGAGATGCACATCGTCGGCGGTCTCCATCACCAGTTGCCGTACGAATGGTATCTCAACGTCGTCAAACTCATTCACACCCATTATCCGCGACTGCATCTGAAGGCGTACACCGCCGTCGAGTGGGACTGGTTCCATCGCCTCACCGGCCGACCGACCCGCGATCTGCTCGCCGAATTCAAGGCAGCCGGGCTGGGCAGTCTGCCCGGCGGCGGAGCAGAGATTTTCCATCCCGAAGTCCGCGATCAGATCTGCGAACACAAGGCCGACACGGAAGCCTGGCTCCGCATCCATCGCGAAGCCCATCAACTCGGCTTGCGTTCCAATGCCACGATGCTCTACGGCCACATCGAGAAGCCGTGGCATCGCATCGACCACCTGATCCGCCTCCGGGAACTCCAGGACGAAACCGGCGGCTTCCAGACCTTCATTCCGCTCGCGTTCCATCCGGACAACACGAAGCTGGCCGCCCAGTACAACATCCCCCGGCCCAGCGTCCTGACCGATCTGCGGGTGATGGCTGTCAGCCGACTCATGCTCGACAACTTCCCGCACATCAAGGCCTACTGGGTCATGCTCGGCATCAAGACGGCCCAACTGGCCCAGCATTATGGAGCAGATGACCTCGACGGCACCGTGGTGCATGAGAAGATCTATCACGATGCCGGTTCCGATTCCCCGCAGGAACTGACGGTGGCGGAGATTCGCCGACTGATCGAAGAGGCCGGACGCATCCCCGTCGAGCGGGACACGCTCTATCGGGCCGTCAAACGCGACGGGCAACGCTGGGAGGCTGCCGAGCCGGTCGAGGCCGTGGCCTGACATCCGCGGCCTTGGCAGTCGGTTAGGCGCGTCGTCGGCCTCGGTTCTCCGTCCCGGAGCAATTCCGACATGGCCCGTTTCTTCCACTTCAAGTCGTTGGAGGAAATACGCACCGCCTGCCGGACGCTGAGAGCGGAGATCGGCTTCCGCGAAGACATCGAACCACTATTCCGACCGATCCAAATCGGGCCGATCCGCGTCGGCAACCGCTTGTGCATTCAGCCGATGGAAGGCTGCGACGGCACTTCGGACGGCAAACCGGATAACCTGACGTTCCGCCGCTTCGAGCGCTTCGGGGCCGGTGGAGCGAAATTGATCTGGGGCGAAGCCACGGCGGTAGTTCCCGAAGGCCGAGCCAATCCCAGGCAGCTTCTTCTCAATGATGCCAACGCTTCGGCAATCGAGCGTCTGCTTCGGCTCTGCCGTCAGGCCCATCGGCAAGCGATGGGTAGCGACGACGATCTGCTCGTTGGGCTGCAACTGACCCATTCGGGCCGCTACAGCCAGCCGAAGCCCTGGCCGGTGCGGCATGATCCGCTTCTCGATCCGCTCACGGTCGTGGATCGGTCCACGGGTCGGACGATGGATGCCGAGTATCCGCTGCTTGGCGACGATGACCTGAAACGGCTCGAAGAGCGGTACATCGCCGCCGCGGTGCTGGCTTGGCGGATCGGGTTTCAGTTCGTGGACCTGAAACAGTGCCACAGTTATCTGCTCAACGAGCTTCTCGGGGCGAGGTCGCGGACGGGGTTGTACGGTGGCAGCTTCGAGAACCGGACCCGCTTCGTCCGCAATGTTTTGGCGGGCATTCGGCAGGCCGCTCCCGGGCTGCTTGTAGCGACCCGCTTGAACGTGTTCGACGGCGTGCCCTTTCGGCAGATCGAGAGGGCGAAGCAACTGGCGGCAGCCGGTCATGCACCGCTTGGCTGGGGCGTCGCCGCGGACGATCCCATGAAACCCGATCTCGACGAACCGCTTCGCTGGATCGGCGAGATGCGGCGGTTGGGGGTGGTGCTGGTCAACGTGACGGTGGGAAATCCCTATGCGTCGCCACACCTGTTGCGGCCCTTCGAGTATCCGCCGCCGGACGGCTACGATCCGCCGGAGCATCCGTTGCTGGGGGTGGCTCGGCATTTTGCCGTCACCGCCGAGGTGCAGAGGGCCTTTCCCGATCTGGCCCTGGTGGGCAGCGGCTACAGCTATTTGCAGGAATTCTGGCCCTATGCCGGAGCCGACAACGTGGCCGAGGGGCGGACGACGTTCGTCGGCATCGGCCGCGCTGCCCTGGCCCAGCCGGATTTCGCTCGGCGACTGCTTCACGAGGGGCGTCTGGACCGCCGCCGCGTCTGCCGCACGTTCAGCTACTGCACCGCCCTGATGCGGGCCAAGGATCATCCGCTGGGGCAGTATCCCACCGGCTGCCCGCCCTTTGACAAGGAAATCTACGGAGGCATCTGGGACGAGCTGCGAAAACGACGCTGACAGCATGGCGAGCGGGAGGCGTACGCCTCCCCGGTACGGCGAGCGGGGAGCGTAAGCTCCCTGGTGCGTCGAGATCGCACCGCGCGTGAGGAGTGCAAGAAACGGTGAGCGGGGAGCGTAAGCTCCCTGGTGCGTCGAGGGTTGGGGACCGGAGGGCTAACGCCCTCCGCTCGCCATGTCAAGCACACCCTCCGCTCGCCATGTCAAGCACGCCCTCCGCTCGCCATCGCCAGTACGCTCTCCGCTCGCCGGAATCGAAACGTTCGTCGCTGCGGTCACGGCTCCAAGCAAATGTGATAAAATCGCTGGCAAAGGCAGGCCGGTTCATCCGCTCCGCCCGTTCTCCGAGAAACCAGCATGTTCGAAGGCAAACAGATCGGCACGTTCAAGATCGAAAAGGAGCTTGGCTCTGGAGCGATGGGGACGGTCTATCGTGCCATGGACGAGCGCACCGGCCAGTATGTCGCCATCAAGTTCGTTGCTCCCGGGCTGGCGGAAAACGACCGCATTTATCAACGCTTTGAGCGCGAAGCCAAGGTGCTCCAGCAACTCAAGCACCCCAACATCGTCCGCCGCATCGGCACCGGCAAGTACCACAAGACGCCGTTCTTCATCATGGAGTACGTGGACGGCAAGACGCTGGCCCAGCTGCTGGAAGAACGGGGCAGGCTGCCGTGGGACGAGGTCATCGAGATTGGCAAGCAGATCGCCTCGGCTCTCTACCATGCCCATTCCTTCGGCATCATCCATCGGGATTTGAAACCGTCCAACCTGATGATCACCAGGGACGGCAAAATCAAGCTCACCGACTTCGGCATCGCCAAGGACCTCGACGCCGAGGCGCTGACGTCGGTCGGCTGCACGGTGGGGACGGCGGCCTACATGTCGCCGGAGCAGTGCCAGGGCGTGCGGGACCTGACCCACAAATCCGATCTGTATTCGCTCGGCGTCGTGCTGTACGAACTGCTCACCGGCCGCAAGCCGTATTACGCCGAGAACGTCATGGACATGTTCATGCTGCACGTCAAAGGGACGTTCGAGCGGCCGTCCAGATTCGTCCTCGATATCCCCGTCTGGCTGGACACGCTGGTGTGCCAGTTATTGGAGAAGGACCCGGACAAGCGGCCCGAAGACGCCCACATGGTCGAAGTCGCTCTCGAAGAAGTGCGGCAGAAGGTCGAGGCACAGCGGAGCGTCGGTCTGGCGGTGGCGGGCAAGGTCGCCTTGCGGCCCAAGACGTCCGAGGACCGCCGCGCCGCCGAGACCCTGCTTGAAAGCCGCAAACGCAAACGCAAAAAGGGTCGGCCCGATTGGAAGTCCCGCCTTCAGACGGCCTTGACCGCTGGCGGCCTGGGCTTGGCCCTTCTCGCCGTGGTGGTCGTCATCGTCATCGCCGTCCAGCCCGATACCCCCGAGCAGGAGTTTCGCAAGGCCGAGCGCCTGGTCAACGAGGGGATGAAGCTCCTCGACAGCGACAACCCCGATGCCGCCAACGTGCCGTGGTACGACGCCGAACGGCAACTGGAAAAAATCCTGGCCAAGCCCAATCATCCTTTTGCTGCCCAGGCTCAGGAACAGTTGGAATTGATGAAAGCAGGCGGGGACTATCTGAATCTGCTGCGGGCCTTGCGGAACAAAAGCGATTGGGGGCAGGTCGCCACGGACGACGAAAGCGGCAAGCGGTTCCTTGAAACCTGTGACCGCCTCATGCGGAACTATCCGCCCGATCATCCGATCGTCGTCAAGGCGCGGGAAAAGCTTCAGCCGCTTCATGCCCCCTATCTGTTCTCCGAGGCGGAACGATTGACCGGGCAGACCGGCGGCGACCGTCCGGCCTTCAACTACCCGGCGGACTGGAAGAAGGCCTTCGACATGCTTCGCCTGCTCCAGGAACGCTATCCGACCAGCGAACAAGCCAGGAGAATCCCGCAGACGTTCGATTGGCTCGTGGCCTGGCAAGCAGCGGAGGAGGTGCTGGTTCGGGAGGCGACAACGGGAGTGCCGCGGGTTCCCAGTCTGCTCGCCGCCGAGCGGGACGCCATCGATGCCCTGGCCGTGGAACGCCGGGACTATGCCGCCGCCCAGCCGCTCTGGAGGGAACTGGCCGAGCGTCCCGTGCAACGCGAAGAGGAACGGCCCTGGATTCGGCTCGCCCAGCAGATGCTGAAACGTCCGCCGCCCAAATCCGCCGATGCCGAGAACCGTCCCGACGCGCCCTGAAATCAGTTCGCGGGAACGCATCAACGAAATGGAATTGTGAGGGAAAGGACATGCCCAAGCCGGTTCGCGTCCGCAGTCGGGAAGCCTTCGAACGAGCCTGTCGCGTGATCCCCGGCGGAGTCAACAGTCCCGCTCGGGCCTTCGGAGCGGTCGGCGGTCAGCCCCTCGTCATGGCCCGCGGCAAGGGAGCCTATCTGTACGACGTGGATGGCAACGAGTATGTGGACTACGTCGGCTCCTGGGGTCCGCTCATTCTTGGCCACTGCCCTCCGAAGGTGATGCAGGCGGTCGAGGAAGCCCTGCACGAAGGCAGCACCTTCGGTGCGCCCACGGAGCGGGAAACCGAACTGGCCGAACTCATCATCGACGCCTTGCCGTCCGTCGAGATGGTGCGCATGGTCAGTTCCGGCACGGAGGCGAGCATGGCGGCGATCCGTCTGGCTCGCGGTTTCACCGGTCGGGACATGATCGTGAAATTCGCCGGCTGCTACCACGGCCACGTGGACAGCCTGCTGGTTCAAGCCGGTTCCAGCGCCACGACCCTGGGAGTGCCCAACAGTCCCGGTGTCCCCGCCGGTTGCACCCGCGACACGCTCTGTTTGCAGTACAACGACGTGCAAGGGATACGGGATGCCTTCGAGGTTCATGGCGACAGGATCGCCGGGGTCATCCTCGAACCCATCGTCGGCAACATGGGCCTGGTCTGGCCGACGCGAGAGTTTCTGGCGGAACTTCGTCGGTTGACCGACAAGCACGGCAGCCTGCTGATCTATGACGAAGTCATGACCGGCTTCCGGGTCGCTTACGGCGGGGCCCAGCAGGTCTTCAAGTCGCTGGGCTGGGACGACATCGGCCTGCCCGACCTGACCGTGCTGGGCAAGATCGTCGGCGGCGGCTTGCCGGTCGGAGCCTACGGCGGACGAGCCGACGTGATGCGCAAGGTTTCCCCAAGCGGGCCGGTCTTCCAGGCCGGAACCTTGTCGGGCAATCCCCTGGCGATGGCAGCGGGCATCGCCACCCTGAAGCAGCTGCGAGACCATCCCCCGTATGCCCGCTTGGAACAGATCACCGCCCGGCTCTGCGACGGTCTGGCCGAACGCGCCCGCAAACTCGGTATTTCCCATCAGATTCAACGGGCCGGCAGCATGTGGACGCTGTTCTTCGCCGCCGAACCCGTGACCGATTATCGCTCCGCCCTCCAGGCCGATACCAGACGCTTTGCCCGCTTCTTCTGGGCCATGATGGATCGCGGCATCTACCTGCCGTGCAGCCAGTTCGAGGCGGCCTTCGTCTCCGCGGCCCACAGCGATCCCGACATCGCCCGCACTCTGGACGCCGCCGAACAGGCCTTTGCCGAGATTGCTTCCGCTTGAGTTCGCGAAGGCCCCAGGGGATCCCGAACACTTGGGGAAGGAGTGAGCTGAATCCTTGACGGCTCATGCCCCGGCCGACCATACTGAAGCGGTTTCACGAGGTAAGACACGAGGCAGCGAGGACTGTCCATGAGTTCCGCCTCCGACACCAAGCCCTGTCCGTTCTGCGGTGAGCGGATCAAAGTCACGGCCGTGAAGTGCCGGTTCTGCGGAGAATTCCTGAACAAGCCGCTCCCGCAGGCCCTGCCCGAAGACGAGGAAGACGCGGGGTACGAAGGAGAAACACCAGCTGCGCGGCGGAAGCAAGGTGACGGCAGCGAACAAGTCCTCATGTGGATCCTGCCGGTCAAACGCAGCTTCTTCGCCATCATGGCCGGGTACATGGGCCTCCTCGCCTTGTTGCCCTATGCGTTCGTCTTCTACGCGATTTTCCCCAGCGAAGCCCGGCGGGACACGCTGCGGACCGTGTTGTATCTGGGCGTCGGTTTGAATCTTCTGTTCGGACTCCTCGGACTGGTCCTGGGAGTCGGCGGCATCGTTCTGATTATGAAAGGGGCCAAGAAGGGCCTGCCCCGCTGCATCGTCGGCATTGTCGGCGGCATGTTGGGAGCCGTCATCTATCCCATCGTGGTGGTCAACTTCATCAACCGGTTCATTGGCCCTTGACCGACCAGGCGGATCCTTGGCGATTTTTACAATTGCCGGGCTGTTTGCTGGCAGCTCTTGCAAAAATCTCCCTTGTTGTTCCGCGCCGGAAAACCGCCGTCCCTTCTGCGATCCCTGCGTTTCTGCCTGAAATCTTGAGGGTTAGGACTTCTTCGCCACGTTCCGCGGGCAAATGGCACGACGCTTGCTCGAATGTCCAGCGATTCCCGGAAATGCGTCTCGGACCCAAGAAAGGAAGGCAAGCCATGAGCCATCGCCGGACGGAACTGATTCTCCTTCGCAGCATCATGGAGCGCATGGAAAACTGTCTGGAGCAGCTCGATTGGGTGGACGATCCGCACGCCGTCCACTATCTCGCCGAGACCATGCTCCGCGATCTGGAAGTTTCCCGACGGCTGTGCATGCAGGTGCATCGTCGGGCCAAACTGGCCGTGGTGAACTGACATCGACAGCCCACGACCGCCGCAGGGGGCTTCGGTTTCCACCTCCCGCCCGCTATATTTACCGTGAGGCTGTCCTTGACCCTCCCAGCCCACGCCTGCCCGCCGGAGGTGGACCATGCGTCATCGCATCGGCCTGATGGTCTGGATCGGTTGCGTCGTTCTGCTCGGCTTGGCCGGGTTCCCTCACCCCGCCCCGCTCCCGGCGGGAGAGGGCAGGGCGAGGGCGCGGGACGCGGTGGACTACAACCGCCACGTCCGCCCGATCCTGGCCAAGAACTGTTTCGCCTGTCACGGACAGGACGACGCCCATCGCCGTGCCGGGCTGCGGCTCGATCAGCGGGAATCCGCCACCAAGGAACTCAAGACCGGCAACATCGCCATCGTTCCCGGCAAGCCCGAGGAAAGCGAACTTATCCGCCGGCTGACTACCGACGTCCCCGAAGAACGCATGCCGCCGGAGGAGACCGGCAACCAACTGACGCCCGAGCAGATCGAGATTCTGAAACGGTGGATCAGCCAGGGCGCCCGCTACGATCCGCACTGGGCCTTCGTCAAGCCCACGCAACCGCCGCTACCCCCGGTCCAGAACGCCGCCTGGCCGCGGAACCCCATCGATCACTTCGTCCTGGCTGAGCTGGAGGCTCACGGCATGAAGCCCAGCCCCGAAGCCGATCCGTACACGCTTCTGCGGCGTGTCAGCCTCGATCTCCGCGGCCTGCCGCCGACCCCCGAGGAAGTCCAGGAGTTCATCAACGATCCATCCCCGGACGCCTATGAAAAGTGGGTGGACCGCTTCCTCGCCGATCCCGCCTATGGCGAACGCTGGGCCCGCGTCTGGCTCGACCTGGCCCGTTATGCCGATTCCGCCGGGTACGGCTCCGATCCGCTTCGCACTATCTGGCGCTATCGCGATTGGGTGATCGACGCCTTCAACCGCAATTTGCCCTACGATCAATTCACCATCGAGCAACTGGCCGGCGACCTGCTGCCCAATCCGACGCTGGATCAGAAGATCGCCACCGCCTTTCATCGCAACACCATGACCAACACGGAAGGCGGCACCGATGACGAGGAGTTCCGCGTTGCCGCCGTCAAGGACCGGGTGGACACGACGTTCCAGGTCTGGATGGGTCTGACGATGGGCTGCGCCAAGTGCCACAGCCACAAGTACGACCCGATCTCCCAGACCGAGTATTACCGCGTCTTTGCCATCTTCAATCAGACGGCGGACAACGATCAGCCGAGCGAAGCCCCGGTGATCTCCGCCCCGACGCCGGACATCCTTCGGCAAATCGAAAAGATCGAGGCCCGCATCGGCGAACTGCGGCGGGAAATGGAACACCCGCGCTCCGACGTGGCCGAGGCACAGGCCGCCTGGGAAGCCCGACTGCGGGCCGATGCCGATTGGATTGTCCTGAAGCCGACGGAAGCCCGCTCCCAGGGCGGAGCCACTCTGAAGACGCTGGACGATTCCTCCTTGCGGGCCGAGGGACCGAATCCCGACCGGGACAGCTACACGCTTGTCGCGACCGTCCAGACCCCCGGCGTGACCGCGTTCCGCCTCGAAGTGCTGCCCGATCCCTCGCTGCCCAATCGCGGAGCCGGTCGAGCCGCCGATGGCAATTTCGTCCTGGGCCGGTTCAGCGTCACGGCGGAACCGGCGGATCAGCCCAACCAGAAGCCCGTCGCCCGCTTCGTCCGCATCGAACTTCCAGGCCAGAACCGCATCCTCTCGCTGGCCGAGGTCCAGGTTCTCAGCAACGGCGTCAATGTCGCCCCGAAAGGCGAAGCGAAGCAGTCGAGTACCGCCTTCGACGGCCCGGCTGCCCTGGCGATTGATGGCAACACGGACGGCAACTACGCGAACAAGTCGGTGACGCACACGAACACCGAAGCCGATCCGTGGTGGGAAGTGCGGTTGGCCGATGCGGTGCCAATCGAGGAAATCATCCTGTGGAATCGCACCGACGGAGCCTTGGGCAATCGGCTGGCCAACTTCACGATCCGTCTGTTGGACGATTCCCGCAAGATCGTCTGGCAGGAGACGCGGAGCGACTTTCCCAATCCGAGCCTGAGCCTGTCGCCGTCCGGAAAGCGGACCGTCAAGCTGGTCCGGGCCTTTGCGGACTACTCCCAGGACGGCTTCCCGATCAGCGACGCCTTGACAGGCAAAGGAAAAGGCTGGGCCGTGGGACCGCTCGTGCAAGCCCGCCACGTCGCCGTCTTCGTCGCCGACAGCCCCCTGCCCGACACCCCGCAACGGCTCACCTTCCGCCTGGAACACCGCTACAGCCAGCCGGGGTTCAACGTCGGGCGGTTCCGCCTTTCCCTCACCAACGATGCCCGAGTCGTGGAGCGGGCCTCGGTGCCGCCGGACGTCCTGGCCATCGTGGACACCCCGCCGGACAAGCGGACGCCGGAACAAGCCGCCAGACTGGCCGCGTACTTCCGCTCCATCACGCCGCTGCTGAAGCCGCTGCGGGACGAGATCGCCAGGCTGGAACAGTCCCGGCCCAAGCCGCCGACCGTGCCCGTGATGCAGGAATTGCCGCCCAACCAACGCCGGACCACGCACGTGCTCATCAAAGGCAATCACCTGGTCAAGGGCGAGGCCGTCGAACCCGGCGTCCCCGCCGCCTTCCATCCCTTGCCCCGTCTCGAAACCGAGCGAGCCGGGGACGTGAGTCCCCAGGGTCGCGAGCCTCTCTCGCAACCCGGTCTGCAAGCCACCCGCCTCACCCTCGCCCATTGGATCCTCTCCGAAGACAATCCGCTGACCGCCCGCGTCGCCGTCAACCGCTGGTGGGCCCAAATCTGGGGCAACGGTCTGATGCCCAGCGAGGAGGATTGGGGCACCCAGGGCGACGTGCCGACCCACCCTGAATTACTCGATTGGCTGGCCGTCGAATATCGCCGAATGGGCTGGGATACCAAGGCGCTGCTGCGACTGATCGTCACGTCTGCCACCTATCGGCAAAGTTCCAAGGCGACGCCGGACATGCTCGCCGCCGATCCGAACAACCGCCTTCTGGGGCGGGGACCGCGGTTCCGGCTCGAGGCCGAGATGGTCCGCGACCAGGCCCTCGCCCTCAGCGGCATGCTCAGCCGCAAAATCGGCGGTCCGTCCGTGTTTCCGCCGCAACCGCCGGGCCTGTGGCAGGCGGCCTTCAACGGCGAACGCACCTGGCCGACCAGCACCGGACCGGACCGCTATCGCCGCGGCATCTACACGTTCTGGCGGCGAACGGTGCCGTATCCTTCAATGGCCACTTTCGACGCCACCAGCCGCGAAACCTGCACCATCCGCCGCGTCCGCACCAACACGCCGCTTCAGGCCTTCGTCACGCTCAACGATCCGGTCTATGTCGAACTGGCCCAGGCCCTGGCACGACGGATCGTTCGGGAAGGCGGCAGCACCACGCAGGAACGGGCCGCCTTCAGTCTGCGGCTGTGTCTGGGCCGACCGCCCCGGCCCGAACAGGTGCAGGAAATCGTCTCCCTGGTGGAAGCCGAACGGCAGCATTACGCCCAGCGTCCCGACGAGGCCCGGAAACTGGCCACCGATCCGCTCGGTCCTCTGCCCGACGGGGCCGATCCGGTCGAACTGGCCGCCTGGACCGTCGCCGCCAACGTGCTGCTCAATCTCGACGGCGTACTGACCAAGAACTGAGAGGTAATCCGCTCATGACGAGCCAACCGCCGTCGTTGGAACGCCCCGTGACCGTGGCCGACTTTCAGACGGCCAAAAGCCAGGGCCGCAAGCTGGTCGTGGTGACGGCCTACGATTTTCCGATGGCCCGCCTGTGCGACCAGGCCGGCGTGGATGCGATTCTCGTCGGCGACTCGCTCGGCATGGTCGTGCAGGGTTATCCCGACTGTCTCAGCGTCACCCTGGATCAGATGCTCTACCACGCCGGCATGGTCTCCCGGGCGGTGCGGCGGGCCTTGGTGATCGCCGATCTGCCCTTCATGAGCTACCAGGCCAGCGTTCGGCAAGCCCTTTCCAGTGCCGGGCGGATGCTCAAGGAAGCCCGGGTCCACGCCGTCAAACTCGAAGGCGGCCAGCGCAGCCGAAAGACGATCCGAAGGCTGGTCGAGATCGGCATTCCGGTCATGGGCCACGTCGGACTGACGCCGCAGTCCTACCATGCCCTGGGCGGCTACCGGGTGCAGCGGGACGAGAACCGCCTCATCGAGGACGCCTTGGCCGTCGAGGAAGCGGGAGCGTTCGCGGTGGTGCTGGAGTGCGTTCCGGCGGAATCGGCCCGTCGGCTGACCGCCCGCCTGCGGATTCCGACCATCGGCATCGGGGCCGGCGCGGGCTGCGATGGGCAGGTGCTCGTCAGTCATGATCTGCTCGGCCTGCACGACGGTTTCAAGCCGCGCTTCGTCAAGGCCTTCGCCGATCTTCGCGGGGAAATCCTGCGGGCCTTGAGCACCTACTGCCGCGAGGTCCGCGAAGGCACTTTTCCCGCCCCGGAACATGAATTCAAATAACCCAAGCATGACGACCAATCCCATCGACCGTGTCTTTGCCGACCTTCGACAACGGGGCCGTAAAGCCTTCATCCCCTTCCTGACCGCCGGCGACCCCGATTTGAAGGCGACCGGCGACCTGTTCACCGAGGTAGTGCGCCATGGTGCCGATCTGGTCGAGATCGGCTTTCCCTACAGCGATCCCATCGCCGATGGTCCCGTGATTCAGGCGTCCTACACGCGTGCTCTGTCTCGCGGTTTGAAAGTCGAGCAGATTTTTGCGGCGACGCGGGAATGGGTTCACCGGGGCACTCACGTGCCCCGCTCGCCTGACGGAGAGCCCACGAGCGGAGAACACACACCACCGGCGAGCGGAGAGCGTAAGCTCTCCGGTCCCACCCCAACGTCGAGCGAAGAGCACACTGAGAAGGCGAGCGAACAACAAACCCTACCGGCGAGCGAAGAGCACACACCACCGGCGAGCGGAGAGCGTAAGCTCTCCGGTCCCACCCCCCTCCTCGCCATGGTCTCCTACAGCATCATCCTGCGACGAAGGCCAGACCGCTTCCTCGACGAAGCCCACGCAGCCGGCTACAGCGGACTGATCGTACCGGACCTCCCCGCCGAGGAATCCGCCAGCCTCGTCGAAGCAGCCCGCCAGCGAGACCTGAAACTCATCCAACTCGTGACGCCGACCACGCCGCGGGATCGCGCTGCGTTCATTGCCCGGCAGTCCAGCGGCTTTCTGTACTGCGTCAGCGTCACAGGCATCACCGGGGCACGGGATCGACTGCCGCCGCAACTGCTCGATCAACTGGCCTGGCTGCGGACGCAGACGGATTTACCCTTGTGCGTCGGCTTCGGCATCAGCCGACCGGAGCACGTCGCGATGCTCCGCGATCACGCCGACGGCATCATCGTCGGCAGCGCCTTGGTCAAGCGCGTGGAAGAAGGAACGAATCGTCCCTGGCCGGAAGTGGTTCGGGAGGTCGGCCAGTTCGTCGCCTCGCTGGTCCAGGCTTTGAATCCTCAGGGTTAGCCGAGGTCGGAAGTCACATTATCCGATCCACGGCCTGGGCGACGCGGCGGCATTCCTGCATCAGTTGGGCGAACTGGTCCGGCGTCAGGGTCTGGTAGCCGTCGCTGAGGGCCTTTTCCGGATTGGGATGGACTTCGACCATGAGGCCGTCGGCCCCTGCGGCGACAGCGGCCCGCGCCATGGCGGTCACCAGCGCAGCCTTGCCCGTGCCGTGGCTGGGATCGACGATCACCGGCAGATGGGTGTGCTGGTGGAGCCAGGGCACGGTGGCCAGCGGCAATGTGAAGCGGACGTGGTCCTCGAAGGTGCGGATGCCGCGTTCGCACAGGATCACCTTCTTGTTGCCGGTGTTGAGCACGTACTCCGCCGCCAGCAGCCATTCCTCCACGGTCGCCGCCGGACCGCGCTTCACCAGCACGGGCAGGCCGGATTCGCCGGCTGCTTCCAGGAGCGGATAGTTCTGCATGTTGCGAGCGCCGATCTGAAGCACGTCGGTGAACTCGCTCAGCAGGGGAACGTGTTCGGGTGCCATGACCTCGGTGACGATGGCCAGGCCGGTCGCTTCACGGGCCTCGGCCAGTAGCTCCAGACCCTTGTTTTTCAGTCCCTGAAAGCTGTACGGACTGGTGCGGGGCTTGAACGCTCCGCCGCGAAGCGCCGTCGCTCCCGCCGCCTTGACCGCGTGGGCAGTTTCGAGGATCTGCTCTCGGCTCTCGACAGAACACGGCCCGGCGATGACGCCGATCCGTCCGCCGCCGACGACCAGATCACGGACGCAAACGACCGTCGGCTCCTTCTTCACCTCCAGGCTGGCGATCTTGTACGGAGCCAGGATCGGCACCACCTTGTCCACGCCGTCGGCAGTTTCGAGGGCCTGCCGGGTGCCGTCGCGCTTCTCTCCGATGGCTGCGATCACCGTCAGGTTCGTGCCGACGATGACGTGGCTGCGGAGGCCTAGCTGTTCGATGCGGTCAACAACGTGATCGATCTGGGCCTGGGTGGCCCCAGGTTTCATGACGACGATCATGCCTGTTCCCTAATCCGCTCTGCTCTGCGGTCACTTGACCCGTTTGAAACTCAACTGCTTGCCGTTGGCATCCGTGGCGGTCATCTGCTCGCGGTCGATGGCGGAGATGGTGTAGCGAAACTTGAGCACGCTTTCGGCCAGCTTGCCGAGTTTTTCCGGGGCAATTTTGGCAAAGGGATTGTCGAGGTGGATTTCGACGGTGTTCTCGTCCGGCCAGGAGTAGCGGCCAGTGAGGGTGAAGATGCCACGGCTGCCGCGGACGGATCCGTCTTTCTCGAACTCCAGGCGGATCGTCTCGCCGCCGTCGTTGGTCTCCCAGGTGCCGAGGATGAGTTGGCGGGGAGATCGGGAGCCGCAGGAAACGGCCAACAGACAAACCACGGCGACCGTCAGGATCGTGAATCGTCGCATGCTTTCACCCCATGTCCCGGGAGGCAGGGCAAAGCCCCACACATGCTCAGGGTAGAACCGGAAATGGGTTCCCGCAAGGGTTTGGGTTTTGCCTGGCCGTTCCGACTTCGCTACAATCCCCCAACAGCATCGCGGAGCCGTGCTGGGAACGCAACCATGCCGTCGGCCGGCGATTCGATATTCCTGGACTTCCGCATCCCCAACGCCACTACGTGGTTCTACCTGTCCCTGGTGCTGGCGGTGGGGTTGTTTTTCCGCTTCAATCGGCTGTTCTCATTGCGGAACTGGGACCTGCTCGGCCTGTTCCTGCTGGTGCCGGGCCTGCTTTTCCTGCGGGAAAGCCAGGAACTGCGGACGCAGGTGCAGGGCAACATGGCCCTGCGCGGGGCCTTCGCCGCCGGGCACAGTCTCGAGGCCGTCGGCCTGATGTGCAGCGTCCCGCCGGGTCCGGCCGGTGCCGCCGTGGCAACGGCGTTGGAAGTGCACGATCTCTCCCAGGTGCCCGCCGCCGTGCTCGATTCCGCCGAGCATCGCGTGTGGATGTCCTATCTGTATCTGCTGGTCGGCTCGGCGATTTTCCTGGCACGGTGCCTGATCGACCTGAGCATCAATCGGCGTCCGGTTTTCATTCCCAATCTCAACGCAGCCGGGCTGGGCTGGATCGGAGCGACGCTGCTGATCGTGTTGAGCGTCCGCAGCTTCTTTCCACCTCCCGAACCGGTCCCCGAACCGAAAAACCAAAGCGTGGTGCTGGAAAAGGCCGCCGACGCCGCCGCCCGTGCCGCCGAGCAGGTCCATCAGACCGTGGCTCCGCGTCAGGCCGTTCGTCCTGCCGAGTGGGTGAAAACCGCCATCGCCATCCTCTGCCACGTCCTCGTCGTGACGGGATTGATCGTCATCGGGGGCTGGCACTTCCACAACACGACGGCCGGCATCGCCGCCGCGGTCTTGTACCTGCTTTTGCCCTACACCGCCTACCACGTCAAGGACATCCACCACGCTTTCCCGGCGGCGCTGTTGGTGCTGGCCATCGCCTGCTACCGCTGGCCGACCGTGACCGGCTTTCTCATGGGTGTTGCTTCGGCGATGGTCTATTTCCCGTTGCTGCTGTTCCCGCTGTGGTTCGGCTTCTACCGCCGGGCCGGAGCCGTGCGCTTCACCGTCGCCTTTTTGTCGGTGATCGCGGTCCTGGTCGTCTATCTGCTGCTCGATCCGTCGGTCCATCCCGAACTGTATGCCGCCTTGAGTTTGCCCGACTGGCGGGCCTGGGACCTGTCCGCCAGGCCGACCGGCGAGGGGCTGTGGACCGGGGTCGAGGTGCATTACGCCTACCGCGCTCCGCTGTTCATCGCCTACCTGGCCTTGGTCATCACCACGATGTTCTGGCCGTCGCCAAAAAACCTGGCCCATCTGATCGCCCTGTCGGCGGCGCTCATTCTGGGAGTCCAATTCTGGTATGCCGACGCGGGCGGCATCTACGTCCTGTGGTATTTGCCGCTGTTGATCCTCGTCTACATCCGGCCCAATTTGTCGGAACGCTTCGCCGTGCCGATCGATCCCGAGCGGGATTGGGTGCATCGGGTGATGCGACGGTTGCGCGGACGGAGCGTCGAGCCGTCACGGGAACCCGTGGCGGTCTCCCGCTGGCCTCATGCCGCCTGAAGCCTTCGCTGAGCCGACCCAGGAGATCGCTCCGCGGCCAATCGCCGATACGTTTCCCGAACGAGATCGAGCTTGGGCTGCCAGCGATGCTCCGTTACCACTCGGCGTTGTCCCGCCTGACCCAGGATCCGCCGCTTGGCCGGGTTGCCGATCAACTCGCCCAGGGCCTCCGCCAACGCCGTGATGCAGCCGCACGGCACCAGCAGGCCGTCGCGTTCATGCCGGACGACCTCGGCCAGTCCCCCGGCTCGGTAGGCGACGCTGGGCACGGCATTGGCCCAGGCTTCAAGCAGCACCAGACCGAAGGAATCGGATCGGCTCGGCAGGGCAAAGATGTCGCTGGCCGCGTAGAAATCCCGTTTCTCCTGCTCGCTGAGCACACCGAGGTTGCAAATGCGGCGCTCCCCGGCAAACATTCGCCAGACCGCTTGAAAATTCGGCATCTCGGGTCCGGCCAGGAGCAGCCGTGCTTCGGGATGATGCTGCCAGACGTGCCTCATGGCGTGCAGCAGATCCACGGTGCCCTTCTCGACGCTCTTGTTGGCCAGGTGGCCGACGACGACGGCATCGGCGGGGATGCCCCAGCGTCGGCGGGCTTCCCGGCGGTTTCCACCCGTGCATTCCCCGGGTTCCACGCCGAGACCCTGGACGAGGATCCTGTTCTCGGGAATGCCCACGGATTTCAACGCGTCCCGTTCCAGGTGCGTTTGCACGAACAGAGCATCGGCCCGGTGCATGACATAGCGCATGGCGGGAGCGAGATAGGCTCGGCGAGTACGGTCCCGGGGCGAGGCCACATCGCCCAGGTGAAGAAAGGGCGTCAGGAGAAACGGGGCCTGACAGCGTCGGGCCAGGCGTTCTGCACAGAGCAGGGGATAGGCGTAGGGCAGGGCGGAGGCGTGAACGACATCGAACCCCGTCGCTTCATTGCACGTCCACCACAGATCCGGAGCGCGCGGATTGCAAGGAAGCTGGAAGGCTTGCCAGCGGGGAATCGGAATCAGGGACAGCAGTTTCCGCCAATACCGCTGACCGATCCGGTGCTCGATGGCGAAGCGCCGGACGCATACGCCGTCTTGCTGCGATTCCCCCGTCGGCAGCCGACGTCCCCGAGGCGACCAGAAGGCTTCCAGGTCGTAAGCATCCGTGGTCAGGACGATGACATTTTCGCCATGTTCAACCAGGTAGCGGCTCAGCCGGGCGAAGTAGGCCTCGGCTCCGCCCAGGGCCGGGGGGTAGCGATGGATGACGTGAGCGATCCGCATGGCCCGGAATTATCGCAGATCCACCCCGGCCAGGAAGGCCAGTCTGCGGTGGTGGGGTGTCTCCTTCCAGGCAAAAATTGCCGCGTGACGCAGCGGTTCGAGAATCAATCAACTTGACACTACCCCTAGCGATTCTTACACTTGTTTCGCATCTTGAGACGGCAAACCCACTCGGACTGCCGTTAGTTCATGCTTCTTGGGGAGACGCCACTCGTGACCAAGAAAGAGATCGTCAGAGAAATTGCCGAGCAGGTCAATCTGACCCAGCTCAAGACCAAGGAAGTCGTCCAAAAGACCTTCGACGCCATCCTGGACACCCTGGTC
Source organism: Gemmatales bacterium (assembly GCA_025055835.1). Classification (GTDB taxonomy): domain Bacteria; phylum Planctomycetota; class Planctomycetia; order Gemmatales; family HRBIN36; genus JANWWR01. The sequence goes on from JANWWR010000156.1 coordinate 24,066, forward strand.
GAGCAGGGTCGGATCGAGCTGCGCAATTTTGGCGTCTTTGAGGTCAAACAACGCGCCGCCCGCAAAGCTCGTAATCCCCGCACCGGAGAACGGGTAGATGTTCCGCCCAAGAACGTCGTCACCTTCAAGCCGGGCAAGAAGATGGAAGAGCGCATCCGCCAGATGACCAACGTGCCGGTCCTCTCAGCCGACGAAGAACTCATGGAGACGGTCGGCTCCCAGTCCGAAGATTCGGAATAGGCGGAAAGCCCTGCGAATTCGCCTTAAGTTCCCCTGTCCGCATTGCCGATACCCAACGTGGAACCGACGGACCAGCCGACGGCCCGGCATCCCGAGGTCCGCCGTTTCCGCGGTTGCGCTCGACACGGGGGAGGTTGCGGTCATGCGGCGTTTCGCCATGCTCGCTTTGATGGGTCTGATCGCGGCAGGAAACACCGGCTGCCTGCTGAACATCTGGTCCGGCGATCCCGTCCGCCGCAGCCGTCAGCTCCTCGTCGTCTCGGAAAACCTCCGCGTCATCGAGGACGAATGGGAACGCATCTGGTTCGTCGATCAGCCGTCGCACCTGACGCCCTACCGCGTGGACGGTGGCCTGGTGCCGTGAGCAGTTCGCGGTTTTTTCCGCGTGGCAGCCGCCTTTCTGAGCCGAGCGACTTCCGCGACGGTAGCTTTCCCTTCCCGTCGTACCTATAATCCTCTCGAAGCCCATTTAGGCAATCTGGTACGAGGGTATGGCATGGCCGGGGGAAACGTCCACGAGTTCACGTCGGAAAACTGGCAGACCGAAGTCCTCAACAGCGACATCCCCGTTGTCGTGGACTTCTGGGCCGTCTGGTGCGGGCCGTGCCGCATGATCGCCCCCACCATCGAAGAACTCGCTCAGGAGTACGCCGGACGGGTCAAGGTGGGCAAGGTCAACGTGGACGACCAGCAGGAATTGGCCGTCCAGTACCGCATCAATTCCATTCCCCAGATTTACATCTTCAAGAACGGTCAGGTGAAAGAGCGGATCGTCGGCGCCCAGCCCAAGTCCGCCTTTAAAGCCGCCATCGACAAAGTGCTGGCCAGCTGAAGCCCGGGATCCAGCCAAGCGAGGACATCGTCTCCTTCCGCGAGGCATCTCAGGCCGTCCGAACGGATCGCTTGACGGAAGCACCCAGCGACGATATAGGCCCCGCTTCCTTACGCGGAGAAAGGAAGCGAAGGGGGTATGGTCCGGTACGTCGGAGGCCTGATAGTTCTGTTCCTCGTTCTCTCGTCCGGCTTCGCTCAGCAGCCGGGAGACGACTCTTCCAACCCGGCTGAGAGCGTGGAGGATCGGCTGGCGCGTCTGGAGGAACAGAACGCTTCCTTGCTGCGGATGATCGAAACGCTGGAGCAGAAACAGCAGGAGCAGGCCAAAAGTGGCCAAAGCTCCAGCAGTAGCAGCGGCAGTAAGAGCGGCTCCGGCGGCAGTTCCGAGGCGCTCACGTTCAAGGTCACCTGGCGGGATCAGCTGTATTTTCAGACCTCCGACCGGGCCTTTCGACTCCACGTCGGCGGGCGATTCCATTTCGATTTCGCCTGGTTCACTGCGGAAGACCAGGTCGAAACGGGACCGGGCGGTGTCGGCCCCCTGGAAGATGCCGTCAATTTCCGCCGGGCCCGTCTCCGCATGGAAGGAACGATCTACGAGCAGATCAACTTCGTCTCCGAGTACGATTTCACGAATCAACGGGATGACCGGGGCAATTTCCTCGGCTCCGGCATTTTCGACAACTACATCGAGATCGCGCAATTGCCGATCATCGGCCATTTCCGCGCCGGACATTTCCGGGAACCGTTCAGCTACGATGCCTTGGTCAGCGGAAACGACCTGATGTTCCTGGAGCGGTCGCTGTTGCAGGACGCGTTCGTGCCCTTCCGCAACATGGGCATGATGGTTTGGGACAGCGTCCTGGAAGATCGCATCACCTGGTGGGCCGGCTGGTTCTTTGCCAACGCCAGCAACGTCAACGCCACGGAAGCCCAGGACGGCAACTACGCTGGCACCGTTCGCCTCGGCTGGTGCCCTTACTACGAAGACGACGGCTGCCGAGCGATCCATCTCGGAGCCGCGTACAGCTATCGCAAGACCATCGCCGATCCCGCGGGCGGCCTGGATTTTACCCTCTTCGCGGCTCGTCCGGAGTGCCGCGTGGTCACGCCCTTGTTCGCCAACACGGGACGGATCGCCTCGCCCCGCTACCAGCTCTTCGGGGCCGAGTTCGCCGCCGTCTGGCATCGCTTCCAGGTCCAGTCCGAATACATGGCTGCCCTGGTGGACGATGCCATCTGGCCCTATGTCGGCGGCGTGCCTCGGGGCGATGCGTTCTTCCAGGGTTTCTATGTGCAGGCCAGCTGCTTTCTGACCGGGGAGTGTCGGCCGTACAATCTCGTGGAAAAACGGCCCAGTCGCTTGAAGCCGGTCGAGAACTTCTTCGTCTGGGGCAACGAGGAAACCGCCTGGGCCTTGCCGAAACATTGCGGCTGGGGTGCCTGGGAAATTGCTTGCCGCTACTCGCACCTCGACCTGATCAACAGCGGCATTCGCGGTGGCATCCTCGACGACGTCACCCTCGGCCTCAACTGGTACCTCAACCCGAATACCAAGGTCCAGTGGAACTACATCCTCGTGCTGCGCGACGCACCCAATCCCGCCTCCAGCGGCACGGCTCAGATTTTCACCATGCGCTTCGCCATCGACTGGTGAAGCTCCTTGCCCACCGCGATCCCCGGTGCGAATCAACGGGAGGATTGGCCGTTGCCGTTGCTCAGCCCTCCGAACTCGACCTGGCCCTCACCCAGCAACAATTCCAGCTGGTCCGTGGGCAGCCGGGCGACATCGACGTAATACGCCTCACTGACCCGGTAGTAGGCCCGTCGTCCCAGGGGATCCTGGAACTGGAGATAGACCGGAGTTCGGCCTTTGGCCCGTTGCAGGAGACGCGCCACCGCTTCGAGATCGAAGTCCTGATGCACGCCGCTGATGAATTTCAGGATCACGCTGCGCGTCAGTTCTCGGGGAGCCTGGGCCAAGGGGTAGATGTGCGTCACGATCAGGCCGGGCTTCTCCCCCGTGCGGTCCACGCTGCCCTTGAGGAAACAGATGTTGTCGTCACGGACTTCCGATCGGCAGCGTTCGTAGTCATCGGGAAAAATGACGCAATCCACGCTTCCGCTGAAGTCGGCAAAAACGAAGCGGGCCATGCGGGTATTGCCGCTGCGGCTGCGTCGTGCCTGGATCAGGCGGACGCCGTTGATGATCCCGCCGACGACGATTTCATGATTCGGAGGCAGGTCCCCAAGCTGCGCCAGCTCATGGGATGAATAACGGCGGAGCACTTCCCGATGTCGGGCCAGCGGATGGGAGGAGACGTAGAAGCCCAGGGCTTCCTTCTCGTGGCTTAAGCGTTCCTGCTCCGACCAGTCGGGAACGTCGGGCAAGCCTCGGGAGGTCGGGGCAGCCTCGGCGGAGTTGTCGCTGAACATTTCAAAAATGTTTCGTTGGCCGTGACGGCGGTCTTCCTGAACGACGTTGCCGGCTTGCAGCGCCGCAGTTACGCTGGCGAACAACGCCGCCCGGTTGCGGTGGAAGCAATCGCAGGCCCCCGCCTTGATCAGCATCTCCACCGCGGTCCGACCGACCACCCGCTGATCGAGCCGAGCGCACAAGTCGAACAGGTCCCGGTAAGGCCCGTGTTCCCGGCGTTCCTGGACGATGGCCTCGGCCGCCTTGCGTCCCAGGCCACGGATGGCCGCCAGACCGACCACGACCTTCCCCTCGACCACCGTGAAATCGCTGTCACTGAGATTCACGCTCGGCGGCACCAGCTCCAGGCCGAGGCTCCGGACGTTCTCGATGTGCTCCGCGATCTTGTCCGAGTCGCCGATCTCACTGGTCAGAAGCGCGGCCATGAACTCCGCCGGATAGTGGGCCTTCAGATACGCCGTCTGGTAGGCGAGATGGCCGTAGGCGGTGCTGTGCGACTTATTGAATCCGTAGCCGCCGAAGTGCGTGATGAGGTCGAAAATCTCCGCCGCCGTCTCGTCGGAAACGCCCTGCTTTTTGGCCCCGGCGAGGAACTCGGCCCGTCGCTGGTCGATGACCTCCTGCTTCTTCTTGCTGATCGCCTTGATGCAGGCGTAGGCGGAGGACAGTTCAATGCCGCCGAGGCGATTGAGGATGCGCATGACCTGCTCTTGATAGCACATCACGCCGTAGGTCTCGGCCAGCACTTCTTCCAGCACCGGATGGGGATAGACCGGCTTTTCCCGGCCATGCTTGCGGTTGATGTAGGCGTCCACCATGCCGCCGCCGAGCGGCCCCGGACGATACAGGGCGTTGACGGCGATGATGTCGCGGATGTTGTCCGGCTTCATCCGCTGGAGCAGATCGCGGATGCCGCTCGATTCGAACTGGAACACCCCCTGCGTGTCGCCTCGCTGCAATAGTTGAAACGTCTCGGCGTCGTCCAGGGGGAGCCGGTGCAGGTCGATCTCCACGCCGCGGGTCTGGCGGATCAGCTTCACCGCCTTGTCGAGCAGGGTGAGCGTCCGCAGTCCCAGGAAGTCCATCTTGAGCATGCCGACCTTTTCCAGGTCCTCCATAGTCCACTGCGTCGTCACCGGGGCACCTGGCCGAGCTTCCCGTTGCACCGGCACGTAGTTCGTGAGGGGCCCGTTGGCGATGACGACGCCGGCGGCATGGGTGCCGGCATTGCGATTGGTGCCTTCCAGGCGGCGGGCAATGTCGATCAGTTCTTTGACCTGTGGATCGGTTTCGTATTCGCGGCGAAGGTCGGGGTTGCTTTGCAAGGCCTGGTCCAGCGTGATCCCCAGGGGCGTTTTCGGGATCATCTTGGAAATCTGATCGACACGGGCCAGTTCCATGCCCAGCACCCGTCCCACGTCCTTGATTGCCGCCCGTGCCAGCAGCGTGCCGAAGGTGGCGATCTGAGCGACGCTCTGCTCGCCGTAGCGCTGCCGGACGTATTGCAGCACTTCTTCCCGACGCTCCTGGCAGAAATCAATGTCGATGTCCGGGGCCTCGGCTCGGTTCGGATCGAGGAAGCGTTCAAACAGCAGGTCGTATTCCAGGGGATCGACATGGCTGAGCTTCAGGACATAGCTGACCAAGGCCCCGCAGGCCGAGCCGCGCGCTCCGTAGGGAATGCCCCGCTCCCGAGCGAAACGGACGAAATCCCACACGATCAGAAAATAGCTGGCGAAGCCGAGCCGACAGATGACCTGCAACTCCTCATCGAGCCGTTTACGGGCTTCCGCCGGCGGATTGGCTCCGTAACGATCGCGCAGACCTTGCAGGCACAGTTCCCGCAGAAACTCCTCGGCGGACTTGCCTTCCGGGGGCGTGTACACGGGGAAATGCCGCTTCTTCAGATCGAGCCGAAGGTCGCAGCGGTCGGCGATTTCCTGACTGCGGCGGACGGCGTCGGGCTGGTCGGGAAACAGGGCGTACATTTCTTCCGGAGCGCGGACGTAGAACTGATCCGAGCCGTAGCGGATGCGGTTGAGGTCGGACCGCTTCTTGCCGGTGTTGATGCACAGGAGCACGTCATGGGCGTCGGCGTCGCTTTGGCACAGGTAATGGGCGTCGCAGGTGGCCACCACCGGCAGACCCAGCCGCCGGGCGATTTCGGTGGCCCCCTCGGCACAACGGCGTTGAATCTCCAGCCCGTTGTTCTGGATCTCGACGAAGAAGTTGTCGCCGAAGACCTGGACGTACCACCGGGCCAGACGCTCCGCCTCGTCCATCTGCTCCTTGAGAATGAGCGTGCTGAACTCGCTGGACGGACAGCCGCTCAGGCAGATCAGGCCCTTGGCATGAGCGGCGAGCAGGTCCTTGTCGATGCGGGGGCGATAGTAGAACCCTTCCAGATAGGCGGCCGACGCCAGCCGAATGAGATTGTGGAAGCCTTCCTCGTTCTGGGCCAGCAAGGTGAGATGAAAGCTGGCCTCCTCCATGCCCTTTTTGTCCCGGTCGAAGCGGCTGCCGGGAGCGACGTACGCCTCGTAGCCGATGATCGGCTTGATGCCCGCCGCCGTGGCCGCCAGATAGAATTCGATGGCCCCATACAGGTTGCCGTGATCCGTCAAGGCGACCGCGTTCATGCCCAGGGCCTTGACCCGTTCCACCAGTTCGGGAATGCGACTCGCTCCGTCGAGCAGGCTGTAGTGGCTGTGACAATGCAGATGCACAAATGGCCGATCCGTCGCCATGCGGAAGACTCCCTCGGTCGTGGTCGTACTGTCGCCACGTTCTATTTTGCGGAGCGCCGGCGAAATGCAAGAGGAGGAAATCAGCCGAGCCGGGAATCTTCCCAGCTGTCCGGCTCAGTCACGGCCCGATGGTAGCGAGCCAGCAGCATCTCGATTTGCAGAACCTTTTGCCACTGCTCGAAATCGAGCACCACCTGCGTGCCGTCGGAGTTGGCCCGCACCTTGTCGGTGATCTGGCTCAAGGCGCGGTGGAAGAAGTCGAGAATCTCGGCCAGCCGAGCCGCCTGAGACGGACTCAGCTGCCTGGGCAGCGGCGGGAACTCGCGGTTGCCGATGAACAGCCCCGCGCTGGTGACGCGCACCTCGTCGCGCAGGTCGAATTTGAGGTCCTCTTCGCCGGGCGGAGCATCGAGACAGCCCGCCATGATGGTTTGCTTGAGATTGGTGGCAGCAGGATCGAGCGGCGGCAGGGGCGAACCGTAAGAAGCCTTGAGAGCAGCCATGCGGCTGGCGATCTGCTCGTTGGACCCGAACAACAGCACCGACCGGCCCAGCGCCACGCAGTCGCCGTACCGAAGCCGGTGTATCTGCACAAGGTTTCCGTTGACCCGGGTGCCGTTGGTGCTTTCCAGGTCGGTCAGGATCAGGTCGCCCTGATCATACTGCACCTTGGCATGGAACCGGCTGATGCGTTCGTCGTTGAGGCGGACGGTGTTGCCTTCCTCCCGCCCGATGGAGACGGGCGTCACCAGGTCCCGAAAGACGCGGCCCTTGTCCACCCCATCAATGACTTGAAAGGTCACGGTCGCCACGCGACGGTCCTTTCCCGAGGCGTTCACGGCATCCCACCCGTCGATTGCGCTGGCCTGGTCAGGTCAACGGCAAAAAGGATTCCGATCGTTGTTCTAGCCCCAAAAAAACCTTATAACACACAGGCAAAATCGGGGTCAAGCAGCCACTTCCACGACCTTGTCACGGAGGCTCCTGGCGGCAATTTCTCCGCTCGCTCTCCTCATAATAGTACCTTCAAAATCCGTTTCTGCGCACATGAAAATTTTTCCGCTGCACGAATGGAACCTCACTCCCGCCGAAGCCGTTGCCCTTCAGAAAACGCTTGCCGATCGGGTGGATTTGCGCTCCCCGCTGGGTCGGTTCGATCTGGTGGCGGGGGCCGACGTTTCCTACCAACGGCACGGCCATCGGCTCTTCGGCGGCGTGATCGTGCTGCGGACGGACGATCTTTCCGTCGTCGAGCAACACACCGTCTGTGAATCAGTACGTTTTCCCTACGTTCCGGGTTTGCTCTCGTTTCGGGAAGCTCCGGTCGTCCTGGCGGCCTTTGAGAAACTGCGAACGCAGCCGGACGTCGTGCTTCTGGATGGCCAGGGATACGCTCATCCCCGCCGGTTCGGCCTGGCCTGCCATCTCGGCTTGTGGCTCGGCCTCCCGACGCTGGGCTGCGCCAAGACGCTGCTGGTTGGCAGTCACGGACGGCTCGGTGCCAAGGCCGGCTCCGTGGCGCCGCTGAAGCACCAGGGCGAGGTCGTCGGCATGGCAGTCCGCACTCGGACCTCGACTCGGCCCGTGTACGTCTCCGCCGGACATAAGATCGACCTGGCATCGGCAGTCGAAGTGGTGCTGGCGACTTGCCGCGGCTATCGCATCCCGGAGCCGACCCGCCAGGCGCATCTGGTGGTCAACGAGGCACGCCGCCGTGGTTGTTCCGATGTCCCGTGAGGCATAGAATTCACCGTCTCACCAGGCAGTCCCGGGCTGCGGAGCTGATGATGTCGGAAAACCGGCCGCTGATCTTGAGCGTGCCCAGCCAATGCGGTTATCTGCCGATCATCCGGGCGTTCATCGAGTCGGCCTGCCGAACCGCCCGCTTCGACGACAAGTTCACCCAGGGGCTGGCCTTGGCCGTTCACGAAGCCGTCGCCAACGTCATCTGCCATGCCCATCGGGACCGGCCGGAGGCTCCCCTGGTGGTCGAGTGCTACCTGCGGCACGATGCCGTCGAAGTGCGGATTTATGACGAAGGAACACCATTCGATCTGGCCTCCGTTCCGCACCTGGACCCCGGCGAGGTCCGCATCGGCGGACGAGGCGTGTTTCTGATTCGTTCCCTCGTGGACGAACTGACCTGCCAGCCGCGCGGCCCGGAAGGCAACATTCTTCGGCTGGTCAAGCGGCGTCGGCGTGCGGAGTCCGGCGGCACGGACGTACCTTGAGCGTCCTCGGCATGGCCGGTGGCCTCGGCTCGCCAGGCTCAATGGGTGCCGAGCGCCCGTCCGCCACGGCGAACCGGCCAAGCGGCTCCGGCGATCCGGGGCGATGGGAAATCGCTTAAACCTTGCCGAAAGGCCCGACGATATTGTCGGTGAACAACCTGCCCGGAAGCAGGTGGGCAGCAGGCGACAACCGCTTTCCGCCGCTTCGTCGGCAGCCGATGCGGCCCGAATCAGACGACCGGCCCGGGCTTGGCTGCCAAGCATTCCCGCGACCACGGACGGCACGACCTGAGCCTTCCGCCGAAACCTCGGCGGATCGCGTGACATCTTCCTCTTCTCCCCACCGGAGAAGATTCGAGGGGGATGTCGTGGCTGTCGAAGGGACGAGGCCGCGGAATCGCCTGACGACCCCACGGACGAAAGGACTTGCACCCGGAGCCACAACCGCGAGAGAATCTGGCCATGATCATGCCCCGTCACGGAAACACGAACGACCCGATCCGCAGCGACCTGGTGGCCCGCATTCGCCGGGAGATCCAGGAAGGCCGCTACGACACGCCCGAGAAGCTGGAAATCGCCCTGCTCCGCCTTCTGGCCGATGTCAGCGACGGCGATGAACCCGAACTGCCGCCCCCCGCCTCTCGTCCCGTCCTCGACTCCGAGCCATCCGCTCCTCACCGCAGACGGCCGCCTCTCGATCCGGTATAATCCTTTCAAGAATCATTCTTGATTAGCGAGGTAGTCCGTCGTGTTGACGCCCGTTCAGGTATCGCAAAGCCCGGAGAGCAAGTTCCGGGAGTATCTGGCCAGTCGGCCCAAGCCGCAACGCTTCACCTCGGCGCAGCAGAAGATGGTGCGTTTCATCTTCTCCTCGCACCAGCACTTCGACGCCGAGCAGCTGTGTGCCGACATCGCCCGGGCCGGTCTCAAGATCAGCCGGGCGACCGTGTACCGCACCCTGGCCAAGCTCGTGGACGCCGGGCTGCTTCGCCGACTTCAACTCGGGGAACGCGTCGCCTACGAACACGATTACGGCTATCCGCACCACGACCACCTGCACTGCCAAAGCTGCGGCAAGATCATCGAGTTCCAGAATCCGACCCTGGAACGACTCTATCAGGAAGTGGCCCAACAGCACCGCTTTCTGCCCAGCGGCTACACCTTCGTCATCCGCGGCACGTGTGCCGAGTGCAATCAAGCCCGCATGACCAAACGCCGTCTCGACCTGGTCTGATCCGCTTGCCCCGTCACTGCTCACCGCACGCCGAGCCGACGCAGGACCTGGCTTAACGGCAAGGTGTTAAGCACGTCCTTTTTGGTGAGCCAGCCGCGGCGGGCCACGTCGATGCCGAAAGGAAGGAACTTCAGTTCGCTGGGAGCGTGGGCGTCGGGATTGATGACCAGCATCACGCCGAGGCTTTTGGCGTGCTTGCAGTGGATCCAGTCGAGGTCGAGCCGGTAGGGATTGGCGTTGATCTCGATGATTTTGCCCTGCTCGGCGGCGACACGGAGGATTTGATCGAGGTCCACCTTGTACCCCTCCCGCCGCAGCAGGAGACGACCCGTGGCGTGGCCCAGCATCAGCACCTTGGGATGCATCAACGCCCGGACGATCCGCCGGGTCATCTCCTCCTGGGATTGATTGAAATGGCTGTGGACGCTGGCAACGACGTAGTCGAAGCTGGCCAGCACCTTGTCGTCATAATCAAGTTGTCCGTCGGGCAGGATGTCGCATTCCGTCCCTTTAAGCAGACGGATGCCTTTAAGGCGCTGATTCAGCGCGTCGATCTCGGCGTGTTGTCGGCGGACCCGTTCGGGACTTAAGCCGTTGGCCACGGTCAGCGAGGGCGAGTGATCGGCAATGCCGAGGTACTTCAGTCCCAGCTTTTTGGCCGCCAGGGCCATCTCCTCCAGACTCGCCGCACCGTCGCTCCAATCCGTATGGACGTGGAAGGTGCCGCGCAGATCGCCCACCTCGATCAAATCCGGCAGCTGGTGGGCCGCGGCAGCTTCAATTTCACCCGTGTTTTCCCGCAGTTCCGGCGGAATGTAGTCGAGGTCGAGGGCTTTGAAAATGTCTGCTTCGTCCTTGCAAGGGATGCTGCGTTTCGGCCCGGCCAGTTCGTATTCGTTGAGCTTCAGCCCGTAGCTTTGCGCCCGGGCCCGCATGGCGATGTTGTGTTCCTTGCTGCCGGTGAAGTAGTGCAGGGCGAAGGGAAACTGCTCGTCGCTGACCACGCGCAAATCGCAGTTCATGCCGTTTTCCAAAACGACGCTGGACTTGGTGGTCCCATGGGCGACGATCTGGGCGACTTCGGGCATCCTGACAAACGCATCCATGATCGGCCCCGCGTCCTGGGAACTGACAAGGACATCGAGATCGCCGATGGTCTCCTTCCGCCGCCGCAGACTGCCGCACACTTCGCTGCGGAGGACGCCGGGCAGATTTCGCAGATGCTCCAGAATCCGGTGGGCAATCTCCTGGGCCTCGGACAGGAGGAAGCGCTTGCCGGTCTGATCGAGGAATTGCAGGCCTTCGAGAATCTTCTGTTGCGTCTTGGCCCCGAAGCCCCTGAGTTCCGCCACCCGTCCGCTCTGGCAGGCCGTTCGCAGCTTCTCCAGCGAGTCGATGCCCAGCTCGTCGTACAGGGCCTTGACCTTCTTGGGTCCCAGTCCCGGAATGCGGAGCATCTCGACCAGACCGTGGGGAAGGCTGGCCCGCAGCTCCTCGTAGTAGGGCAGCCGACCCGTGGTCATCAGGGTGGTGATCTTCTCCTGCATGGACTCGCCGATGCCCTTGATCTCGCCGAGGCGTTTCTGGGCCACGAGTTCTTCGAGGTTGCCCTCCAGCTGCTCGATGGCCCGGGCGGCGTTGTGATAGGCATTGGCCCGGAAGGGGTTTTCGCCCTTGAGTTCCAGGAGGGTGCCGATCTCGTCGAGAATGGCGGCGACGCGCGATTTGTCCATGCGTTATACGCCCTCTGCCCGTCAGGTCCGCTCCGCTGCCTGAAGGGGTATTGTACCCCTTCGGCTGATCATACAACCAATCAAACCTGAACGATGTGACCCTGGAACACCTGAGTAGTCCCGGTATGTCGCATATGCTGACATATCTTCCGCCTAGCGGGCCCCGTACGGCGTTACGAGACGCCCCTGAATGACCGCGTCGAATCCCCTGCAAGAAATAAGATTTGCCAAACCCGGTTCATGGTAGCCCCAAGGATGCGGGTAAGTCTGGGGAAGAAGTGCCAGGTGTAGATCCTCATGGAGGCGATGGGATGAAGTCGAACCGCGCAGCTTCATCGTAACACGGACAGAGGACGGCATTGAAAACAAGGAAGTAGCTTGCTGAGACACCTTTCCGGAGTACCATTTGCGGGGTGCCTAAGTTCCAACGTTTCCTAGGCTGATGACTTGTGCACAGGTCCGGGCCTAGTTACTATATTCACTTGCTTCTCGGGATGATGCATCTTGATCTAAGTGGGCGGGGGTAAGTATGTTTAGTTTTTTTAGGCGAGATCCGCTACCGGCCATGCTGGCAGAGGTAGAGGGGCGATTACAAGTACTAGGAGAAAGTACTCGTAGCAGGCATTTCAAGGAATTACGTGAGGGCCTAGGACACAAGGACTTGCGAGTGGCCGTATTTGGCGAATTCAACCGAGGCAAATCGACGCTCATCAACGCTCTTGTTGGTTACGAGGTATTGCCCAGAGGCCTTGTCCCAACTACTGGTCAGGTGGTTACTGTCGCGTATGGCTCCAAGAACCAGGTGCGTGTTCGCTTTCTCAACGGCAGCGAGCAGGTGTGCAGCTTCAAGGAGATCAATTCCTTTGTTTGCCTCAGCCAAGAGGGCATTGCTCGGGAAGACATCGATGAGGTTGAGGTGACGGCAAACTCTCGGTTTCTACGAAGCGGCCTCACCTTGATCGACACGCCCGGCCTCAACGATCGCGACGCACAAACTTTTCGAGCTCGTAATGCCATTGCCAAGGCTGACTTAGTTCTCCTGATTCTTGATGCTCGCACACTGTTAACTCAGCTAGAGCGCCAGATGTCAATTGACTGGCTGAGCCGGGACCTCGGCAAAGCTGTTGTGCCCATAGTGAACTTCATGAACTGTGTCGATGAGTCGGAACACGACGATGTGCGAGTGCGTCTCAGGCACTGGTGTGAGTCTCATCTCCCTAAAGAGCTTTCCCGGCCTTGGTTTGAAGTCAACGCCCTGGGAGCCTTACGCCATGTCTTAGGACTTCCGGGATCCACGCCTCCCAAGGACGATTACACGGAGCTGCGGTCGCAGCTTCAGAAGATGAGCACTAATACACGTCGAGGATTGCAGAGGCGCAGTCGTTTTCGCCAATTGCTGGTTAGCTTAAGGGAGACACAGTCTTGGAATAGGAGATTGTTGGCCAAATTGCGCGAAGATGCGGCCAGGGTGGAGCAAGAGAGGAATGCTCTGATTCACGACCTGAACGAACATCGACGCCGCTTCGAGGCAAATGCCTCGATTAGTCGTGATCGCGCATGCGTCCTTGCCCGCAAGGTACTGGACAAAGGCATTCATTTCCTGGTTAATTCTGCGTTTAAAGGAGAATCCAAGACAAGGCTTGAAGCCAATGCTCAGGAATGGTACACTACAATTTTACAGCAGGCTATCCGGCGCATTGAAAAGAAGGCTTATGACTACTTGATTAAATTAGCCGGGGACAAACTGCGCCGCCCCTCGCCCTTAACCATCGAAGAGAGAATGATCATCCGTTCACGCATTGAAGTGGATACGCTGGAGCCTATATCACCAAGCGGGGAGGCATATGGCCTTGGGGCAGGAATTGGAGCCACAATCGGTACCTTCATCGCTCCCGGTGTCGGCACCTTGTTAGGTGCCGGCCTCGGTGCCTGGATGACTTACCTTATCGGGACCAAAGAGCCCGATTATGCGGCCGCCTATTCGGATAAGGCGCGAGAGCACTGGGACTCCGACTCCCAGACTGTCATCAACATTCTCCAGCAGCAATATGACGCCCGAATCCAGGAGTTGAATCAGGAGTTCGACCAGCGGCTGGCAGAACTGTCACGTCAACGCCCCCAAGGGGAGCAAGAGATGCATGAGCGAATAAATCTTGACATAACTCTGGCAAAGGCGACAGAATATATCCAGTCAGAGTTGGGATGCTGACACATGGACATCACACCGTCGGATTGGGACACGCTGCAATCGCTAGCTGAGCGTGCTGGCTTGCCCTGTGAGCGTATAGGTGCATTACGCAAACGGCTCGAAACGGACCATCCGCGCCCCGGTTCCCCTTACATTCTTCTGGTTGGGCAGCCCAACTGTGGACTGGAATTGGTCCTTGCCAAATTGGTCGGTCCTGCGGCGGCCGAGGAAGTTAAGAAGGCGGTAGGCCGGCCCGTGGTGCTTGGTCCTAAACCCACTGAGGTTCAGCCCCGGCTGGGTGCCTGGGCTACTTACAAATGGCCCAAGTGCCCGCAAGGCCACGTCATCGTGCTCTGCTCTCCTGGGCGTCCCAGTGCCGTCACGTTGGCCCAGCTGGAGTCGCTGGGCTACGTAGAGGAAGTCGTGCTCGTGACCCGCCTGGGTCAGCCTCTGCACCAGTCCGAACGCGAAATGGCCCAGGCTCTCTCGACCGTGGCTGCGACCATCCATGTCCTAGTAGTTGCTCTACCGGGCGAAGAAGCATCCGATTCGGACATGGCTGAAGTGAAAGCCTACGGGCTTCAGCACATGCGTCTGGCTGGTTTCAATGACGGAAGGTGCCAGGGTGTACTTATTTGGTTTGTAGACGGAAGACCCCGTCAGGGTACCGTCAGTGATTTCTCCCGTCTGTTCACTCTTGAGCCCGTCACCGTGGCTTCAGGTCGTGACGGATTGGTGCGCCAAGCGTTGCGAACTCTATTGGACGAAATGCGACAGAAAGCAGAGAGCAAGCCGCCAAGCCCTCAAATTCCGATCAGCGATGAGGAATGCGACCGGCTAACAAAGGAACTCGACAGCTACCTTGCTGACCTGGGGAAAAAGGTGAACAGGTGGGTACAAAAATATCCGTCACGGACAGCGTTATCAGTTCGCGAGTTCGTTCACAATGAGTTGCGAGGGTGGGCAGCGTACACTACAATCGAGGGTAGCTGGCTGAAGTATGTAGAGCATCTCCGGCCCGGCATGCAGG